>DCBD01000028.1 GCA_002313355.1 Opitutia bacterium UBA1116
GATGAAGAACACCGCTTTGGCGTCCGGCACAAAGAGCAAATTAAAGAGCTCAAAGCCCACGTGGACGTCCTTGCTATGAGTGCAACTCCCATCCCACGCTCTCTGTATATGGCCCTCGTTGGCGCACGCGATCTCAGTGTTATTGAGACTCCCCCGAACGACCGTCTCCCCATTCAAACCATTGTAAAAGGCTATGATTTAAAACTTGTTGAGCAAGCGGTCCGCTATGAAATAGAGCGAGGTGGGCAGGTTTTTTACCTCCATAACCGAGTGAGCACGATTGAAGCAGTCGCACAGCGCTTGGAAGAGCTTATCCCAGACCTGAAAGTTGCCGTTGGGCATGGGCAGATGAGCGAGACTCAGCTTGAACGCGTCATGACGCAATTCGTTGAAGGAAAACACGATGTGCTCGTATCAACAACGATCATTGAATCAGGCTTGGATATTCCTAATTGCAATACGCTCATCATTGAAAGTGCCGACCGTTTTGGCTTGGCCCAGCTCTACCAGATCCGCGGACGCGTTGGTCGCTTTAACCGACAGGCCTACGCGTACCTCCTCCTCCACCGCCATGCCCGTGTGGTAGAACACGCTCATAAGCGGCTTAGTGCACTGCGCCAACACAATCAACTAGGTGCCGGCTACCGCATTGCTATGCGAGATCTCGAGCTGCGGGGAGCAGGCAATATCTTAGGTAAAGAACAAAGCGGGCATATTGCAGGCGTTGGTTTTGACCTCTATTGCCAACTCCTGCGCCAGAGCATTGCTCGCCTAAAGAGTCAAGATCCCCTTGCTGGGCTGATTCGCTGTCATGTGCGGCTTGATTTTGTGCATCTTGGAGAAGGAATACGCACTGAAAAAGATAGCTCCCATGAAAATGATTTTAAAGCACTCAAATCCAAGGAGTTAGAGGCATTCAAATCAGAGATCATCGATGCCTGCATTCCTGAAACCTACGTCGGAGAGACTCGACTGAGGATTGACACCTACCGCCAACTAGCCATGGCAGGAAGCCGCAGTGAAGTGGAATCCATTGAACAAGCACTGGAGGACCGCTTTGGTCCATTACCCCCAAATGTTCAGGCGCTTATCTGGCTCAGTAAAATCCGTTGTGCTGCCGAAAAAAAAGAATTCGTCGGCATTGAAACCGAAGGTAACCAGCTCAAATGCCAGTGTTTACGAAGCTCACGGGGGAATTTTTTAAAGCGAGGAGGCCGTTTTCCTCGCTTGACGCAACAAGATCCCTTTCTAAAGTTGCAAGAAATACTCAAGTTTATTGAAAATCATAGGGTTGTTTAACTAATTTAGAAATGAAGTCATTTATTTATTTATTGATAGGATTCTTAGCCGCTTGGACTCACCTTTTTGCTGAAGACACAAGTGATCAACAAGCACCCGCAGCCGACAAAACAGGAGCTCAAACAACAACCAGCAGCCAAATACCCTTGGTCTCCTCAGATGCGACAAGCGCAGAAGCTGACAAAAACAATTTCGACATTGATTTTTCTCAATCTCAAAACCCAGGAAACGACAATACCCTTCCCCGTTTATGGGAACAAGGAAATGCAGGTGGCATTGCGGCCGTTGTTGAAGACCAGATCATTACCATTGAAGAACTCCGTAAGGAAGTAGCCCCTTTTGTGCAACAGTTGCAACGTGAGGCACGCTCCCCTGAAGACTTTAATCGCAGGCTCGAAAACCTATCTCAACAAGCGATGCGTTATCTAGTCGATGAAGCTCTCGTCCTCAACTCATTTAAGGACAAACAAGAAAAAACTAAATTCAAAATCCCTCAAAGCTATATTGACAGCCAAATCGATCAATACATCGCATCCAAGTTTAACAATGATCGCAAAGCCTTCATCGCCTCCCTTAAAGCACAAGGGAAAACACAGCGCCAGTTTGAACAAGAGTTTGAAGATCAAATTGCCATTAGCTACATGCGAGGCCAAATCCAAAAATCTCAAGCTGAGATCAGTCCAGAAAAAATTGAGCAATTCTATCGCGACCACCCGCAGCTCTTTCGCCAAGAAGATGCTGTCGACATGTACATGATCACGCTTAAAACGGAGCAAGACACCGAGACCATTAAAGTTCTCGAAACAACGTTCAAAGAAGGCAAAGTACAGACGGGCGAACAATTTCAAAAGCTAGCCCGCAAGCACAGTCGAGATGAGAAGCGTAAGGATGGTGGAGACTGGGGCTGGGTCAGCAAAGAAGACTTACGCGGAGAAATCGCGGATCGTGCTTTCGCTCTAAAACCTGGCGAGCATACCGGCCCTATCGTCGTAGGCAAGTCGACTTTTTTCATCTTCGTTAAAGACAAGCGAAAGGCGGGAACCAAGGATCTGGAACTCGTACGCAGCAATATTGAAGACATGCTCTCAAATCAACTCTCGCAGCAGGCCCAAGAGCGCTGGCTCGAGGGTCTACGCAAGAAAGCGTACATCAAGTACTACTACTAAAATACGCTTTGCTTCAGTTGTTTAAGCATTGTCGACAGAGTCTTCGACTAGGCAATGCTGGCGCGTAATGTCGTGCAGTGTGACGATGCCAAGTAGGCGCCGCGCATCGAGCTTGCTTAAGACAGGGGCATAGAGCAGTTCCTTATCGACAAAAATACGGTCTGCATGCTGGATAGATGTCTCCGGGTGGACGGACTCGACGTCTTTATCTGTCGCAATTAAATCGCTAATAGGCTCTTTGGGGTGGTTTTTTGCTAAGAGCTCAAGTTCAGGATGTGTTAACATGGTTAAGAAACCACCATTTTCATTGAGAACAGGATAAGCACGGTGCCGGCGCTCGCCCATTTGCTCCAAGTTTTCCCCTGCGCTCATATAAGCATAGAGATTGAGGGTATCGTAAGTCATGATTGCACTGACAGGGAGGTTGCGATAATCTTGAGGGCCTCGATAGCTCGGCAGTGAACGGAGGTTAATCTTATCCTGCAGGAGGAGTGCATTGTAAATGGAAACTGGTTTTAAGCGTGCTGCGAGGAAATAGGCAATCATGTTGCCTACCATCAGAGGTAGGATCAACGAGTAGTTGAGCGTCATCTCAAAGATGATGAAAATCGATGTGAGTGGGCATCGGATAATGGAGGCAAAAAAAGCTCCCATACCCAAAAGAGCACAGGCTGCAACCACGGTATCGGGCGTTGCAAAGATGAGCTTAAGGAGAACACCAAACACGCCACCGACCATACCACCAAAGAAGAGTGCTGGAGAAAAAAGGCCCCCACTTCCCCCTGCTGCATAGGCAAAAATGGTTGCGATAAATTTACCAACGAAGAGATAGAGCATCGTCATCCCGGTGAGCTTTGCACCAAGAGCAAGGTCGACATTACCATAGCCAATACTAAAAACACCATTTTCTTGGGTAAGGAGAAAAACAGCTGTTGCAATAATCCCAACAGCAAGCCCCCCTAGGCCAGGCTTCATCCAGGCAGGTATGGGTAAGCGATCTTTAAAAAAATGACGCATATCTAGGAGTCCAATGACAAAGAAATGCCCCAAAAGACCCGCAGCAAGCCCTAAAGGAATGCAGACGAGCATCCAAAGCCCAGACTCTGGCATAGCGCCAATAATAAAGGTGGGGTGCTCGCCAAGAAGACTTCGCTCGACAACAGCAGCCACAACTACAGCCATCAAGATGCCACCCAGAGCGCGGCTGTTGAAATCTTCAAGGAGTTCTTCAAAGACAAAGGTGATAGCAGAAATTGGAGCATTAAAAGCTGCAGCGATCCCTGCCCCCATGCCAACCGGAACCATGGCCCGAACGCGCTGTTTTGCTAGGCCAAAAAAGCGACCCAGGCTAGAAGCAATAGCCGCACACATGTGAACCGTCGGCCCTTCACGACCGAGACTATTACCTGAGCCGACAAAAATGCACCCAAGCAAGAATCGGTAAATACCCTCGCGAAGGCTGATCATCCCAAAGTCTCGATAATAGGCGACTTTTGTCTGCGGAATGCCACTACCCGCGGCGTTAGGGGCAAGCGTTGTGAGGATAATGCCAGCGATAAGCCCCCCCAGGGCAGGCACTAAGGGCATAAATATCACAAAATAAAGCGGGTCTAGCCCGAGCATAAAATCCCAAATAAAGTAGAAAATGTAGTGCAGTGACAGGTGAAATGAAACAGCAGCTAGGCCGCAGGCAGTCCCCGCGATCATGCAGAGGATGAGGAAACGCTCCCCGTCACTAAAGCGCCAGCGGAGCCAATCATGCCAGTGGCTGAGTGAAAGGGGCGGGAACTTAGCCCGGACAAGATGGATGAGTTCAGAGCGCTTCATGGGCAGCAAATGGCAGTCCACCCCTTGTATAGGGCAAGTCCTTCAAAAATGCAGTAAAAAAAGCTTGGCAAAGCGCTCAAGCTCCCTACGCTCACTGACACTGTTTTTTAAGCAGCTGTGAGGCTTTTGCCTCACCTTCCTACGGTGGGATATCCAAGCGGCCAAAGGATGCAGACTGTAAATCTGTCGGGGCTTCCCCTTCGAGCGTTCGAATCGCTCTCCCACCACCACTCTTTCCTAATCAACTAAGCTACCCGGATGGGTAAGCTTTTTTATTTTGCAGTTTTTTCAAAAAGCTTTCTTCTAGGAGGCACTTAAATACGAGGCATTTATGTTTTTTGACGAGATTAAAGTTCAGCTCAAAGCGGGCAAAGGTGGGGATGGATGCATGAGCTTCCGCCGTGAAAAGTATATCCCTAAAGGAGGGCCTAATGGTGGCGATGGCGGCCGGGGCGGAGATATTGTCGTCGTCTGCGATCACAATGTCTCGGACCTGACGAAGTACCACTTCAAAAGCCACTATGAAGCGCCCAATGGCAGAACGGGCGAGGGCCAAGAAAAAACAGGCGCATCCGGGAATGCCGTTGAGCTTCCTATGCCACCGGGAACGATTATTTACGATCTTAATACAGGCCGTGAAGTCCTCGAATTGCTCGAGCATGGGCAACGCGTTGTCCTCCTCAAGGGAGGTAAAGGTGGCCTTGGCAATACGCACTTTAAATCTTCAGTAAACCAAGTCCCACGGCAATTTACCCACGGTGAAGCTGGGCAAGAGGGCCATTTCAAGCTCGAGCTGAAAACCATGGCCGATGTCGGGCTTGTGGGTTTTCCTAACGCTGGAAAATCTACCTTAATTGGGATGATCACCGAAGCTCATCCCAAAACAGCAGCCTACCCCTTCACCACTCTATTTCCCAGTGTCGGCATTATCCATTATCCTGATTGTTATGGACGCCTTCGCATGGCAGACATCCCAGGGCTCATCGTAGGCGCCAGTGAAAATCGTGGCCTTGGACACCGCTTCTTACGGCATATCGAGCGCTGTTTAGTCCTCGTCATCATCCTGGATATGGCTGGCGAAGACGGGCGAGATCCCCTCCAAGACTACGTTGACTTGCTCAAGGAACTCGAGCTCTACAACCCAGCCCTCCTCCAAAAACCACGTCTTGTTGCTGCAAACAAAATGGACGAAGAAGCTGCCGTTAAGCACCTAGCACGCTTTAAGAAACAATATCCAGACGTTGCCGTACAGCCAATATCTTGCATCGGCGAAGAGGGGCTCGAAGAGCTCAAAACCACACTGTGGAATAAGGTACACTCGCTCCAGGAAAAGTAATTGGTGCGGGCGGAGGGAATTGAACCCTCGATTCAAGCTTGGGAAGCTCACGTATTACCACTATACTACGCCCGCAAGGACGTGTAAAAAATGTGCTAAGCAAAGGCTTTTGCAATACAAAAAGAGAGTAGAAACGTCACTAAAAGTGTTTTCGACTTTCGAGGGCACTTCGGAGGGTTGCAGGATCCGCATAGACGACATCTCCCCCGCTAGGTAGGCCAAAGCCGATACGCGTAACCTGGATGGGCCGGTTACCGACAATCTCCTCCTGGATGTAGTGGCAGGTTGCCTCGCCCTCAATGTCATTAGGTAGCGCCAAAATAAGCTCTTCGATTGTGCCGGCCTCTAGGCGAGCTCTTAGGGAACCAAAATTAAGATCTTCAGGACCAACACCTTGTATCGGAGAAAGCTTGCCATGCAAAACGTGGTAGTACCCAGGGAAAGCCCCCGAACGCTCCATAGAAAATAGGTCCGGAACGTGTTCTACCACACATAAAACCGTGGAATTCCGGGATGGATCCTCACACAGGGTACAACGAGCTTCTTCAGCAAGATTGCCACACGTACTACAGCGAGCAACCTTGCCAGCTGCTTCCTGGAGAGCATTCACCAAAATCGGTAGAGATGCTGGTTTTTCAAGCAGAAGGTGCAAAGCCAAGCGCTCGGACGACCTAAACCCAAGCCCAGGGAGCTTTTTTAAGACTTGCTGGAGCTTGTCGAAGGCCGGCGTCATCTCGCCAAAAGGTTAAAAATTATAGGCCGGGCATACCGGGGAGATTGAAGCCGCCGGTGGCTTTTTCCATCTCTGATTCGCCATATTCGCGGGCTTTTTGAGAAGCCTCGCGAATGGCGCCGAGGAGAGTCTCCTCAATGAGGGCCTTGTCTTCTTTTATAAGATCCTCACTGAGAGTGACTTCATGAAACTCACCAGACCCACTTACCCGGATCGCTACGGCACCACCGCCGTAGCTAACATCGAGCATGGTCTCAGCAAGGCCCGCCTGCATTGCCTCGACTTGCTTCTGCATCTTTTGAGCCTGCTTGAGTAACTTACCAACCCCAGCCATAATTTTGTTAAATACTAATGTTCAAGAAAATATGAAACAAAGCTATTATGCCGGACGCTTCTTATGGCGATTAGCGCGTGAACGCTTACGGCGCTTGTGCTTGTTCATCTTGAGACGACGCTTCTTCTTTAAGTTACCCATATATTTATACTTACAATCTTTCGGCTTTCAGAAAGTCCAAGCATCATTAACAAATGATACAGCTAGTAAAGCTTTTTTTCGCAAAGGATTTCGAAATGTTTATAACGCATGCATCTTACTTAGACGCTCAAGAGCAACTTTGAGCTTTTGAGGGGGCAGTATTTCGACTGGATGACCCAATGCAGGCATCTGAACCTCGGCTAAATGGAGGTAAATACCCGGATAAAGAGGCCTTTCTTGAGAGCGACCTTTGTAGCGACGCTTAAATTGAGAAAGGTATGGTAAGGGCTCTTGGGTGTATAAATCTTCACCAACAATATGAAGACCACATTCAGCAGCATGACAACGAACTTGATGTAAGCGATAGTAAGGAACAAGAGCTTCCCAGCAAGAATAAGGCCCTATGCTTTCAAGATGGCGAAAGCATGTTTTAGCCTGTTTGCCAGTGCGGTGAGAAACAAGAAGTTCATTCTTTTTTGCATGAACAGCCAATGGAAGCTCACAAGTAAAGGGCTTTGTATCAGGACGTACATTTCTAGCTAAAAACTGAAACCGTAGCATGCACACATTTGAGCCATAATCATTGCGAAATTTTGCCGATAGATCTGCCGTGCCACAATAAACAACAGCCCCACTCGCCTCTGGATCTAAAAGATAGACCGGTCGAACATGCTTAAGGGCAAAACGATCCAGCTCAGGCTTATCAGCATCCAACTGTGATTGCAAAGCTTCCGTCAAACAAGGGGAATCAGGATACCAAGGGTGCCGATCAACAAGAACGCCAGGGGGCTTTTCAAGAACGATTACACCTGCTTGCGCAGCAAATACGGTAAGGCGATATGTTTGCTCTCCAAGAAGCGGTGAAGGAAACCCAATGAATGGCATGCTCGCATGCTACAAGGAGATAACTGAACTTCAAGGAAAAGGTATACAACGGCTTAACGGCCCTTAACACCCGAATTGTTTACCACGGTTAAAGACTGCCTTTTAAGTTCAGGTATATTTTGAGGGTCAACGCCTTTCTTACCACAGACACCAAACAAATTCTTTTCTGCAGCCCCTGAAGCATCCGTATCTTGCGCACACCTAAATGCCATACGTGCCAAAAGCAAATTACCTCTATCTTCCTGAGAGGCAGTTATTAGTGTATGAACGATCTTTTCTTTAAGGTCCTTAGGGCACTCATTGTCCATACCCATTTCGCTCATAGCCTTAAAGGCACGCATCTTTTCAGACCCACTTGCATACCTGTCTTTAACAACACTGAAAACAGCTTGGTAGCGATCCTCATGGCCAAGGTTTTTATCAAAGCCTGCATTAATTGAAGAAGTATGGTCGACCTCAAAAGAGAATACACTCTTTGCACGATCAACTACAGAAGGTCTACTTGTTTCTTTTTGAGCCTTAGGCTCCTGACCTGTACCTGCATCAACTTGACGACCCAAAAAAGTCTTCTTCTCTGGGCCTTGCGTCTCTTGAGTGTTAACGCGCCCTCCACTAACTCCATCAATACCTATCATAATCCTATCCTCCTGTAGCCATAGTATAGCTCATTTTGACTACAAATTCAAATTACAGGGACCCAAAAGGCCCACAAGGCCCTTGCTATAAACAACTTAAAAAATAGCCCCCAAAAGCACAAGGCTTCTGAGGGCTGGGATGGGATGGATGGGAGGAAAGTTTACTCTGCTGCTGCAAAAACGTGCTTGGCCACTGCTTGCTTTTGACGGTTAGCGCGGTTTGTGTGAATGATATTACGCTTTGCAGCTTTATCTAAGGCTGAAGAGTATTCTACAGCAGCTTCTTTAGCTTTGCCAGCCTCATTTTGAGAGGCGAATAGGTGCACTTTCTTAGCGAGCGTCTTTAAGCGGCTCTTTACGTGGCGATTAGCCTCGGTGCGTTTTGCAATGCGACGAATGTCTTTTTTGGATGATTTGATATTAGCCATGAAAATATACCTAACTGTTTTAACTTTAGGTATATGAGCTGCCCGCTTCAGCTGTCAAGCTGTTAAAGACTGAATCCACGAACTACAATGGCTAAAAAACGACTTACAACAAAAAACAAAATTGCAAGCATCTCAAAATTAGAGAGTTGCAAAATAATCCACTGGAAATAGGTGGAAATTTGAAAATTTCACTCAAGTCGCCGTGCTCGGGGTCGATGTATGTGCACATCACGGACAAGGATGTCCAAGCAAAGCGTCTCCTCCCTTCGTGGGGCGTTTTGCAAAGTTAAAAGTTATTAACCCCAAATCAAGGAAGATACTATGTCACTCGTTATTAATTCAAACCCTGCAGCTACCACTGCATCGACTAACCTCAATGCAAATAATGCTCTCCTACAAAAGAGCCTGAACCGTCTTTCTAGCGGTATGCGCATCCAGGACCCAGCTGACGATGCTGGTGGATTAGCTGTATCCATGAAAATGCGTTCTGCTCTTGTTCGTACAGATGCTGTCATGAACAACGTTTCCAATGCAATTTCCTTCCTGCAAACACAGGACGGTGGAATGGAAACAGCGTCATCCATATTGACACGTATCTCTGAGCTTAAAACATTGTCTCAAGATGTTACCAAGAGCACCAATGACATCGCTAACTATGAGACTGAGTTCACTGAACTAAAAGATCAGCTGAGCAGCATTATTACTGAAAAGTTCAATGGCGTTCCTCTCTTTGGTACTGGTAGCCAATCGAGCGTCAAAACATCCGAAGACGGATCACAGTCAGTTGGCATTACTATTACTAACCTCAATACTAATGTAACTGCTATTACAAGTGCTGCAAACCTTGCCGCCATTACTACGATTAGCACGATCACAACGGCTATCCAAAACGTTGCTGGCTCACGTGCTCAAAATGGCGCTGAAACCAGCCGTCTGCAGTTCGCTAGTGAAATGCTCACGATTAACCGCACAAATCTTGAAGCTGCTAATAGCCGTATTGCTGACACCGATGTTGCTTCTGAGTCAACGAAGTTTGCTCGCTACAACATCCTCGTTCAGTCCAGCACGGCCATGCTTGCACAAGCGAATGCAACATCGCAAATTGCTCTTAGACTATTAGGATAATCATTCGCGGGACGCACCTACGTTCCCAAAGCAAAAGGCCCCTCTTTTATGAGGGGCTTTTTGCTTTGTCTTCTACTGCATTTTAATCTAGCATTTAAAGATATTGGTTTATGCCAAAGACCTCCCCCTCATGCTCAGCTAACTCAGGCAACCCACTCAATGTTCTCATACTCTCGGTGAGCGCAAAAGGGGGCCTTGTAAAAGCCTTCCGTGAAAGCTCCAATGCAAATCGCATTGTTGGGGTCGACGCAGACGCTTACGCACCGGCAGGACAGCTATGCGATCGTTTTTATACCATCCCCAAACAAACGCACCCTACCTGTCTTGAAAAAATACAGGCATTATGTCAAAGGGAGTCGATTGATCTTATCATCCCCACAAGAGAAGATGATATTGCCTTTTTAAACCAAAACCCGAATGTGTTTCAGGCTAAAATAGCCACCTGTTCATCTGAGTGCTTTCACATCTGCAACAACAAATGGGAGACTCAAGCTTGGCTCACAAAGCATAATTTCCAGGCACCACCTACCCTTCGAGCAGAGTATGCCAAAGCTGACATGCCATTTACGGAGTTTCCATTAATTGCCAAATCGCCTACAGGAAGCGGCTCTCGTGGTATTGAGATGCTAAAAAAGCCACAGGACATTCGTAACATCCCAGACCACTGGCTCATTCAACCTCTATTAAATGGAAACGAATACACACTCAATGCCTACGTAGACATGCAAGGACATTGCGTTACACTCATCCCTCATGCACGCATTCGTGTTCAAGAAGGAGAAGTATCCCAAGGCCTTACCGTACGCAACCAAGTGCTCATCGAGCTAGGCACTCAAATCGCAGAAGCACTCCCAGGTGCTTACGGGCCAATGACCATTCAAGTATTTTTCGATACCCTTTCAAGCCATTTAGCAGTAACGGACATCAACCCACGCTTCGGCGGCGGATATCCACTCGTTCACAGGTCTGGCGCACGCTTTACTGAATGGCTCATCCAAGAGGCTCAAGGTATGACACTGCCTCACCCTTTTACAGCATGGGAAAATAATCTTATGATTTTACGTTATCGAGAATCTCTTTTTTTTAAAAAAGATGCGCCTGGCCCCAATTCCCCTAGTGAAAGCCTCCAACATCTAAGCCTTGAAAAAGGTCCTTAAATTCATTAACAGAAAGAATATGCCTGAACTTGTTGAAACCCCAGAGATCACAGCAGAGCGTGCCCTCGTCATCCGCTGCAATCGCCTACTCGGGTCTGCCTTAGTTGACGCAAACCTGATCTCCAACGATGCACTTGAGATCGCCTACGAAAAAATGCGTCAAATGGTTGAGTCTGGAAACTTTGAAAGTGCATCCATACTAACTGCACTTATCTTTGAACAAAAAGCCTTAGAAGAAAACGAACTCATTGAATATACGCTCAAAAATCATGATGTTGGCCTTATTGACTTACGTCATTATACCTTTGATGAATTACCCAAGGGCTGTGACCTAAGAAAGTGCTACATGACGTGGACTATTCCTTTTGCCCAAAGAGATGGGTGCTTCTTCATGAGCACAGGTTATTACTTAAGCCCTGCGATTGTATCCTACTGGGAAAACCTCCTTAATGCTCCCATCTTATGGCACATAAGCTCGATGCGCAGCATCATGATTGCCCTGAAAAAACTATCCAACATTGAAAATAGATCCCTCCAAGAAGCAGGGCTTGAAAACAAGATAGAACCAACTGAAGAAACACAAACGCTCACCGCTAAACCTAGCCAAAACTAAATCATGCCTAAAACAATACTGATTATCGACGACGACCATGATTTCTGTAGTTTGCTTGCCGATGTTTTTCAGCAAACGCATCACTCTATCATAGCAAAAGAAGACCCTAAAGAAGCCTTAAAATTTCTTGAGGAAAACCAAGTTGACCTGGTAATCACTGATGAAAAAATGCCTGATATCACAGGCATGGAGCTCATTCAGCAAGCTAAAGAAAAGTACCCAGATCTTCACTTTATTGTCGTATCGGCATATTTAAATACTGAGAAAGTCCGCAAACTCATCAACGAAGGCATTGGAGGGGTTTTCGTAAAACCGCTCAATATATTTGGCTTACTCAAGTGCGCTAAAAACCTACTCACAAACAATGAGCCTCCAGAGCAAGAGGTTAAGGCAGCGACCAAGGAAAATGAAGTAGACCTCCCCTTTGCATTCAAATCCATGCCTTGCAAAGCTCAAGCATCTAGGGACTTCGCCCTCAAGCTTCACGAACGACGTAACTTCAAATCAAGTCTTATATTAATTGGTGAAAAGGGACTGCCCTATCAAACCATCAGTCAAGACCTGGAATGCTTTGGGACAAGCAAAGGCTCTCTATTTCAAACATTTGAGCCCGAGGATATCTCTGAGGAAAGCATCAAAAAGGCCTTTCAAGCAGCAGAGCAAAAGCAATGTTCAGAACTTACGCTATTTATTATTGAGGCAGAAGAGCTGTCACATCAACAGCAGGATTTAATTTTTGAGCTTCACAAGAAAACAGGACCCTTTGCAAACGCTACCTATGATGCTCGTTTTGTTTTCTGCATTCACCAAGATATTGAAACTGCCTACGAGCAAGGTATCATCCAAGACAGTCTCTACCTCATCATGGGCAGTTCTGAGCTAAAGGTTCCTAGTCTCAACGATTGCAAAGAGGATATTACACCCCTTACAGAACAATACATCACTGCGATCAATGAAAAACACGCAGGACAATCCTTCACCCTAACTGAGTCTGCCACACTAGCCTTAAAAGAACATCGGTGGAGGCGAAATCATGAAGAGCTTGCAGGATGTATAGAGATTGCATGTATGGAAGCGAAGGGAGCCTCATTCATCACAGAGGACAATATTAAAGATGCTCTAAAAGGAGCCCATGAAGATCTGCGTGAAACCCTTAAACTCCGAATAAAGTCTTACCGCAGTGACTATGCTGGAGCTGCTGTAGTATTATCTGATGGTGAGCCTAAAAAAGCAGCTAAACTACTGGATATATCGACGGACCTACTAAAACACATTTCTGACTAAATATTAAGCTTGTACTTGTATTTCAAAGAGCACACTTATCAAATATAAAGATCGTGAAAAAAACGCTGTCACACATATCCGACGTTATGGAGTATGAACTCGTTCGGATCATTGCTGAAGGAGGCATGGGCATCGTTTACGAAGCGCTTCAAAAAGGTGTGGATGAATTTCAAAAACAGGTTGCCATAAAAATCATCCGCGAAGAATTTTCATCCATCAAGGAGTTTCGAGAAAACTTTAATGGAGAAGCTCGCCTCGTTGCAGACCTCATTCATACAAATATTGTCCAAACCTATCACCTCGGCGAGGTAGATGGCCAATACTATATGGTCATGGAGTATGTTAGCGGTGACAGTATGGAAGAATTCTTCGTCCACCACCTCGAAACGGACCAATACGTCCCAGTAGAACTAGCAGTATTCATTGTATCTCGATTATGCAGAGCTCTTGCCTACGCACACACAAAACGGGATCGCAGAGGAAGGCCCTTAGGCATCGTCCATAGAGATGTAAACCCAAAGAACATCCTACTCGCAGATGAAGGCGCCGTAAAACTTACTGACTTTGGTATCGCAAAAGCACGCAACCTCATGTACAATAAGGAAGGCGAAGTCATTGCAGGAAAAGACGAATACTTATCTCCTGAACAAGCGCGCATGGAGGTTACAGACCACAGGGCTGATCTTTTTTCCTGCGGCATTATTCTCTCCGAACTGCTACTTGGCTATCACATTTTTGAAGAGCGAGACCCTGAAGAAACTCGCAAAAACATCCTCACAATGGATCTTCCTGACTTTACAGAGCTTCGGGATGAAATCGACCCCGAGCTCAATGCTATTTTACACAAAGCACTTGCACGGCCTCGAGAAGACCGATATCAATCTGCTGAGAAAATGCTCACAGCACTCGAGCTACACCTTTATCGTGATGGCTATGGTCCAACTAATGAAAAAATGGCCATCTATCTAAAAGATTTGTACGGGAAAAAAGGGCATAAGGCTGCAGAACTTTGGGCCAAGAAATTTGGCACCCCGCGCAAAGAAAAGGCATTAGCAAAAGCATGAGTACGCTTGGATTTAAGCAAGTACAAAAGCTCTCTCAAACGCAGGTTCTTGCGCCACAACTACGCCAGTCTCTTAAAATCCTTCAAGCCCCAGCACTGGAGCTTCGAGACGTCATCCTAGAAGAACTGGAAACAAACCCGGTCCTCGAAGAACTCCCCATGGCTGGGGTCAGCATTGAAAATGCGGAGGCATCTCCTCAGAATAAAGATGAGCGTGAAAGCTCTGAAGAAATGAACTTTGATGAGGATTACCGTATTCTTCAACAACTCGATGAAGACTGGCGCGAACACTTTTCTGAAGAGAAGCAACAATACAGCTACTCTAGTGAGGATGCCAGCAGGCGAGAGCATATGCTTAATTCTCTCGTAAGCGAAACCTCCCTACAAGACCATCTCATCCAACAGGCTGACATGGCCAATCTCACAGAAGGCGAGCGTACAGCATTTACTTATCTTATTGGAAGTCTTGACGATCACGGCTTCCTTACAACTTCTCTCGATGAAATAGCCACACTTGCTGAAATCCCTTTAGAATCTGTCGAAAGCGCGTGCGAATTACTCAAACGCTTGGACCCACCTGGCCTTGGCTGCAAAAATATTCAAGAGAGCCTTCTCTATCAACTTAAGCTAACAGGTAAAGAAAACACCCTTGCCACCACCATCCTCAAAGACCACTACAAGCTCCTTTTAAGGCGACGCATACCGGAATTAGCCAAACACACAGAACACAGCATTGACCAGGTGCAAAAAGCCCTTGAACTCATTGCCACACTGGATCCTTCTCCTGGCCGAAAATTTGCAGAAGATACTAACCGTATCGTTATGCCCGATGTTCGCATTCACAAAGATGATGGCACCTGGAGCATCGTACTAGAAAATGAATACATCCCTAAACTTCGCTTAAGCCGCATTTACAAGGACCTAGTAGCCCAAGGCAAAGTCGACGCGAAAGAACAAGAATACATTCGAGATAAGATTCGCTCAGCCAAACACCTCATACACGCTATCGAACAGCGTCAGCAAACACTCGAGCGTATTACCCAAGAAATACTCAAACACCAAGGTGACTTTTTTCACAAAGGTGTCTCCGCCCTGCACCCACTCAAAATGAGCGAAATTGCTGACATATTGGGTATTCACGAAACAACCGTCAGCCGAGCCATCGCCAACAAATACATGGAGACGCCCCATGGCGTTGTCCCCTTCAAGTTCTTTTTTACTTCAGGCTACACCAAGGGTGATGGTGAGGCTCTTGCAAATACTTCTATTAAGGACGAAATTGCTCATATCATTGAAGCAGAAAACCCTAAGAAACCCCTCAGCGATCAGAAAATAGCCAACATACTCGCCGAGCAAAATATCGATATCGCACGCAGGACGGTTGCAAAATATCGAGAAGAGTTAGGCATTTTACCAACCAACCTCAGAAAGCGCTACGATTAGTCGATCTTGACGCAAAGTAATAATTCGCCCTTCATAAGAGCATGAAACAACTTCACGATGCATGCTGCCTTGTGATCGACGCAAGCGGGTCAACCGTCTTTGTAGGCATCTGTCAAAAGGGCACATGGCTTAGCCTAGAGAGCACCCAACTTCCTGCGCTTGAATCTATACCTCAACTTCTAGAGTCAGTATTCGAGCGAGCCAAGCTCACGCTCAACAACATTGAATGCATTCTTGTTTGTTCTGGCCCAGGCTCCGTCCTAGGCACTCGAGTTGCAGCAATGACAATTCATGCATGGCAAGCTGCCAATACACTGCCTCAAGCAACACTCTATCAATACGAAAGTCTCACGATTCTAGCAGCTCAATTAGAATACGCACAAGAAGCAGCTTACCCATTCCACATTATCAGTGAATCGCGCAATAAGCGCTGGAACCTCCTTAGCATTTTAGCACCCTCTCAATACCTGGCTATTGAAGAAGTTGAAAGATCTCGACTTGAAGAGCTAACAGGTGGCATCTTTTACCTTCCTCAAGCAAAACGCAATAAGGACCTCCCTGAAAAGGCATCTCCCACTGAATACACCCTTACCAAACTTCCTCAACTTTTAGGCAAAAAAGACATCTTAAAGAAAATTGAAAAACCTGAGCCTTTTGCTCACAGTGCACCTCGCTATCATGCCTGGACAGCCGAACGCCACCGCAAACCAAGTTAATCAAGAACTGTGCAAAAAGCAGTAACCCAAAGTAATAAGAAACAATGTAGATGCATCACTTCCAGCATGCATATCTTCTGCTGCATGAACAGGGGCAGGCTCATCATCAGCTTCTCTTATTTCCCGCTGAACAAACTCACTCACTCGAGTAAAGATCGATCTTACGCGAAGCAAAGCGTTTAAAAGATCGGCATCAAGAAAAAGATTCTCATCAACCTCTTGGTTGGCGTAGTCTCCTACTCTACTTTGGACCCAATAAAGCAAGTCATTTATGTGAGCCTCTATACTTACAAGATCCGCATGAGTGAGCGACTGCGCGTACTCTGTGATAGACTGCCCTCCCTCAAGATCACCGAACTCAGCTTCGCGAAGCCGCCTATAAAGCCCTGAATTTGGATCTACATTTCTCAATTCAGTGGGCGGAGCAATATCATCCAAATCGCCATGATGACCATCGTGGCGCAGCATGTGAACTATTCTCAAGGCAATTAACTCCGTTGCTCGGATTTGAGCTTCAAAAAAATTTCCAGAAATCACAGAATCAAACCCCAACCTTTGATGAAGATGAACTAATCGGATACAAAGGACCTTAGCACACTCAAGGGGTGTCCAATCACTACCTCGATCTTCTTCAATAACAACCGGAGCACTCCACCCAATGCCTCCCCATGAAGTAAACACAAACCCGATAGACGCCATACAAGCAAAGAAAAGACCTTTCATATCGAAAAAACTCTAAAGCATTCAATACTAGAAAGATCCTATCCAAACAACCTTTTTATCTGACAACAAAATTGACCCTCCTGAGCTTGACCACAGACAATCCACACCCTAGGCTCCGCGATTCCTATTATTTCTAAAAATTTATCACTAAAATTAATTTACCATGACATACGTCGTTACCGAAAAATGTGTCGACTGCAAATTCACCTACTGCGCAGCTGTTTGCCCAGTTGAAGCATTTCACGAAGGTGAAAACATATTATACATCAATCCAGACACTTGCATCGACTGCAACGCTTGTGTACCAGAGTGCCCTGTCGAAGCCATTTTGGCGGATGTTGACGTTCCCTCAGAACTTGAGTCTTGGATTGAAATTAACGCCCAAGAAGCGGAGAAGCACCCCGTCATCATAGACACCAAAGAACCTCTTCGCGGCTCAAAATGTGTAGACCCTAACGCCGATCAATAAAAACACCAAAATCATTTAAAGTTTAAAAATAAAGAACACCTATGCTCGAAAGCCTCAAAGACAGAATGGGCCAAGCCTTGCGCAGCCTCCGCGGAATTAGCAAGCTAACCGAAGAAAATATGGAAGAAGCTTTGAAAGAAGTGCGTACAGCTCTTCTTTCTGCAGATGTTCACTTTAAAGTTGCTCGTGACTTCGTCGAACGCGTCAAAGCAGCTTGTATCGGCCAAGCAGTTTTACAATCTGTCACCCCAGGTCAGCAGATCATCAAAATCATTCACGATGAGCTGGTCACTCTCCTAGGCGAAGGAAGCACTGAGCTCTCGGGAAAACGCCCTCTTCGGATTTTGCTCGTCGGCCTTCATGGCTCTGGTAAAACAACAAGCACAGGCAAGCTTGCTCATCACTTGCGCAAAAAAGGCTACAAACCAGCACTCATCGCTTGTGACGTCTACCGCCCTGCAGCCATTGACCAACTAGAAACCATCGCCAACAAGGAAGATTTTCTCTTTTTCGCAGATAGAAACACCCAAGATGTCCCTAACATCGGCAAACAGGGTCTTCGGTTTGCACAAGATGCCGCTGCAGACGCTATCCTTTTTGATACAGCAGGCCGCTTACAGATAGACAATGACCTCATCGAAGAAATTAAAAAACTTCACCAAACCATCAATCCTGACGAAATTTTCCTCGTTGCAGACAGCGCCCTTGGGCAAGAGGCGGTTAACGTTGCGAAGCATTTCCATGACGCTGTTGAGCTAACAGGCATTATTTTGACAAAACTTGATGGAGATGCCAGAGGCGGAGCAGCCCTCTCCATGAAGTCAATCACAGGCGTCCCAATCAAGTTCATGGGTGTAGGTGAAAAAGTCGATGACTTCGAGCGCTTCCATCCAGACCGCATGGCCCAACGCATTCTAGGAATGGGCGATGTCGTTTCTCTTGTTGAGCAAGCTCAAGAAAAACTTGATCACGAAGAAACCGAGCGTCTTGCTCAAAAGCTCCGCAAGGCAGACTTCACACTAGAAGACTTTCTAGCCCAGCTTCAGCAAATGAAAAAACTAGGGCCATTAAATTCTATTATGGAAAAACTACCCGGCATGGGAGATGTCTCTATTGGCGACAAGGAAACCAAGCAACTCGCCCAAACCGAAGCCATCATACAGTCCATGACCCCTAAAGAGCGCAATAGCCCCCAAATCTTAAACGGCAGCCGCCGCATGCGGATTGCAAAGGGATCAGGCGTTCAAGTCAAAGATGTCAATGCTCTCCTCAAGCAATTTACACAAATGCGCAAAATGATGAAGTCAATGAAGGGAGCTAAAGGCAAAAAGATGATGCAAAAGATGGCAAACATGGGAGGGGGCAAGATGCCAAACTTCCCTGGAATGGGATTCTAAGCCCTTACATAGCAGGGTAATTAGAAAAAACGACCTTCTTCAGAGGTCTTATTTGACAAAGCGTTAAAACCAAGCATTCTCAGATGCCGTAATGAAGGTTATAAGAGCTAAGAGTGCTGGGTTTTGCTGGGGGGTTGAACGTGCCATAGACATTGCTCGAGATATTGCACGCACCAAGGAAAAGCCCGTATTCACAGACGGCCCTCTGATCCATAACCGCCAAATGGTTGCTGAGCTCCAAGGAGATGGTATTCGAGATGTTGGGGACTACCAAAGCCAACAAGACCTTCGCCTCAATGAACAAGAAAAAGAAAATAGCGTCATTTTAGTCCGCGCTCATGGCATCTCTCCCGAGCGTCGCAAATACCTCAAGGGCATAGGCATGCAATTTAAAGATGCCACTTGCCCAGACGTGGGCATCATCGCCGGCAAAATCCGTATCCATGCCAAAAAAGGCTATAGCACCGTCATATTCGGAGACCCTAAGCATCCTGAGGTCATCGGTCTCATGGGTTATACAGAGGGGCAAGGTCATGTTGTCCAAACAATTGAAGATATCAATGCACTTCCCCATCTAGGCGATAAGGTCTGCATGGTTTCCCAATCAACCATGTTCACCCACGAATTTGAAGAGCTATCTAAGCGCTTAAAAGAACGCTTCCCTGAAACCCTTATTTTTGACACCATCTGCGGAGCCACCAAAGAACGTCAATCTGAAGTTATCACGCTTAAGCAAAAAGGAGCTGAGGCTATTGTTGTCATTGGCGGTAGGCACTCTGCCAACACCTGCAAGCTTGTCGCTCTAGCACGCTTACAAAATATCCCAACCTATCACATCGAAACAGCTGCAGAATTAGAAGTAGAAGCAATGTCCCAGTACACCGCTGTGGGTGTCACCGCAGGAGCCTCTACTCCAGACTTTTTGATTGATCAAGTCTGCGAAACGCTCAAACAAATAGAACCTGCAGCTACAGCAAAGGCCTAAGCGCACCTGCTTCTACTTTTTACGTTTTGTTTTTTATTGAAAAACAAAATGCGCTTATTACATCCTTCAGCCATGAATAAAACAAAAAAACTCATTATTGCTGGGCTTATCACATGCATAAGCGCCTCTCTTTTTGCCAATACTAAAGAAGACGCCATCACTCGGGAGACTCTTGCTCAAAAGCATGCGATGCAGGCCTTGAGCCTTTTCTACATAGCGACACCACAGAAATCATGGCATACCTTTTTTTGCACTAAAGCGGGCATATTTCCTGAATCTGTGGCTGAAACGCTCAATATCGACCCTTCAAGCATTGACAGTCAGGAACTTGAAAGGATTGCGATTAGCGCTTTTGCCGCCTACTTCAAAGTATATGGTGAACACGGAAAATTAGAGGCCATAGAACATCTTGAGGAAATTGTAGAAAACGATGATTCCTTGTCCGAACTAGAAAAGAAAACACTTCCATACGACATATTCAGTGCAGTCTATGAGCTCGTTGTTAGCCCTTTTTCGAGCTTTGTTAGCATCGAGCTTCAAGATACTCTTCGCGAAATGCCATGGTTTCTCGATGGCATTCCAGAACCTCTTGATTCTGATGCAGCAGCCTTGGCTCTCTATGAGCACCTCGAGACATCTACGGAAAAAGTTTCTTGCGATGGAGACATTTGCAACGAAGAGACCAGGCTAAAAGATGAGCAGCCGAAAAAGACATTGCGTCAGCACTGGAACGAAAAAGTAAGGCCTCACCTCAAACAAGGCATCAAAGAAATAGAAGAGCTAACCAAAACAATGGTCGGTGAAGAAAAGGGGCAAAAAATCATCGATGAAACCAAGAAAATCGCAACAAAGGTTGAACAAGAGGTGAAACCTGTGATTAAGGAAGTCGAAAAGGCCTTAAAAAAATTCAAGAAAAAGTGGTAAACAGCTAACTACGAACGAAGAGGGACGATCGAAAGATCGTCCTTTTTCACTGCTACAGAAAAATACATCCCCTATAAGCAATACATAATTCTATCTACTTTTTACTTGTTCTAAGCATTTATTTATCATTTATTAAAAGCTCATTCTTTCATACAAGAGGTAATACTAAGGGGTATCATGACGACACATATCTTTCTCAGCACAATGTACTTCAGTGCATCACAAATGTCTAATTTAACCATCGTATTAGGCTATACAGCACTGCTTGTTATCATGGGTGCCCTTATTTCGCTGAAAGCAACCAACCCTAAGCACTTCATGCTAGGAAATCGCTCTATGCCAGGGTGGCTCCTAGCCTCATCCATTATCGGGACCTCTATCAGCAGCCTCACCTTCCTAACAGTCCCCAGCAAAGGCTTCGAGCTTGACCTTAACTATCTTCTCACCTGGGCCCCGACCGATTTCCTAGGCGGCATATTAACAGCAGTTCTATTCATCAGTTTTCTTCGGCGGACAAAAAACGCATCCATCTACACTCTTCTTGGCGATTACTATGGCTCATGGGCAGCATTTTATGCCTCTGCAGCATTCATCCTCTTTTCTGTACTGCGCATGGGCATCATCATGTGCCTTGTGGCAAAGGCCATCCATATCATTTCGGGCAGCAACGTAGGGGGCATCATCCTCCTATGCGGTATTGTTGTCATTTTCTACACCTACATGGCTGGGATCGAAGGCGTCATCTGGACTGATTTCATTCAAACCATTTTCCTCAGCGTTGCCGGCATTGCATGTCTTATTTTTGTTTCAAAGCTACTCCCCGAGGGAATTAACCAAGCTATTCAGATTGCAAGCACCTCTGGGCCCCTAAACAAAGAAGGAATTTTACAAGGCATAAGCACACCTAGCTTCTGGGCAACGGCCGTTTTCTTCCTTTTACTCAACATCGACTTCTACGCAACCAACCAAGGAGTTGCTCAGCGCTACCTAGCTGCCCGTTCGGACAAAGCAGCTAAACGCAGCATCTACATGGTCGCCTGCATCAACCCTTTTATCGTTCTCCTATTTTTCTTAATTGGCCTTGCTCTCTACGGATTTTACCAACTAAACCCAAGCCTCTTAACACCCGAGTGTATCCAGGATACTGACAAACTCCTCACGCACTTTATCTCAACAACGATTCCAGACGGTCTCAAAGGTTTCATGATCATAGGCATCCTCTCTGCGGCCATGAGTACGGTAGACACAGGGATTAATAGTGGTGCAACGGTTTTCATTTCCAATATCTATGAGCCATACATCAAGCGAAACTTGGGCTCTGATGCGCCTGCAATGCAGGTGCTACGCCAATCATCCCTCTTTTTTGGTGCCATTGGGCTTGGGTTAGCTTATCTTATTTTTAACAGCAACGAAGGCATTCTGGACACTTTTGTTAAGTGGTACCCAGTAACCAACGGAGGTATCTTTGGCCTCTTCGTATTAATGCGCCTCGCTCCACGTATCGAAAAATCTGCCGGCATCAGTGCACTTGTTTTAGGATCACTCGTCATCATGTGGATCACGTTCACCAGCGAAAAAGACCTATGGTATGCAGCTCCAGTCCCCACGATGGCAAGCTTTCCCCTTGGTGTTGCTACGATTGTCATTAGTGGGTTATTGCTCGGCGCACTCTCAAAACGCAACGCATCACCCAATGCAGAAATGAGTGAAATCCAAAAGATGGACCAACCCACTCAAAAAGGCCCACTCGACACCCCCAAGCATATACGTTTCGAACAAAAATCCATGAAGCAAAGCATGCTTCAGGACGCTCTACGACCCAACCCTTACTATCGAGCCGTAGGCCTCATGAGTTTTGTCTTCTACATAGCGACATGGTTTAATTTACTCCCTAGCAACTGGGCAAAAACAGACAACATCTTCCTCAGCATAGCCATTGCAGGGTCTCTACTTCTTACACTTACACCAGCTCCTAAACAAGATATACAAAACAAAACACACTCTATTTGGGTACTTACTCTGCTCGGCATCACGCTTCCCTTCATGGGAGCTATGAGTATATTTGCACACCCAGATCAAGAAATATTCGGCTATTTCTTTCTCATTACTATCACACTCCTTGGTAGCATTATTGATTGGGCCATGCTCGGTTTTATCGTTTCCATCAGTACTTGCATTGCTACCCAAGTTGCAGCGCACACTTACCCTGAAGTGGGCATTCCTGAAAATTGGCTAACCATCACCATTGCAAGCCTCGGCATCATGACACTCTATGCCATGAGCGCTGCTCGTCGCAAAATCCAAGAGCGTCAAAACCTGGAAAGCATGTACACCTTAAGCCAAATGATGCTTCAAAAAACCATGACAACACTCCATGGATTAACAAATGTTATCGAAAATATCAGCCTTAAAGACGAATCTAAGCTCATTGATGACTTAACACAAATTCACAAAACTAGTAAGCAACTTAATCAATGCTACTGTGACACCGTGCACTTGCTTAGAAGCGGAATCGATGACCTCAACCAACTGCCCACACAATCTCTCTCCGTTCGCGATTGCTTGCAAGAGGCTATCCAAGCATATCCTTTTAAAAATAATGAATTTACCACGTTAGAACTGGATACACTTGAAGATTTTGAGATTGAAGGTAATCGCAATCTTCTGGTGCACACATTCACCCACTTACTAAACAATGCCTTTTACTATGTTAGCGAAGGCACGGCCACCTATGTCATCTGCCGCATTGATCAAGATGGGAAAGTTATTTTTGAAAATGATGGCCCTGGTATTGACCCAAGAGATATTCCATATCTGTTTGACCTCTTCTTTTCTAGAGGAAAACTTGGGACAGGCCTTGGGCTTACCTTCTGCCGGAAAGCCTTGAAGGTCATGAATGCAAGCATCCACTACACATCAAAGCCAGGTGGCAAAAACACCCAATTCACCATCACTTTTGAAAAAATATCGCCTCCTGTCTTATCTGCACCAATCAGGCTCTAACTAAGGCATTTACATAAAAAACAAGGAGTTTTATGGGTTTTCACCCAAGGTTTACCCTTAATTAAGCTTGTCATTAAGCGTTCAGATCTATTCAGCTATAACCAACTTCGTCAATCTGCTCGCTTATGAAACGAACATTTACATCCTATATCGTAGCATTTATGTGTTTTGGGCTAGTTCTCCAATCTGAAGAAAATGAAACTCAGCTCAGCGAAACAGATAAACAATCCATTGAAGAAGAGCTTGTTTTTAATGCTACCAATGGCAATGCAATCAGCGCCTGCTACGACACCGCAGTCGAAAACACCACACCCGACCAAAAGGCAGTTACTCATCTTAAGTTAGCCCAATGCCTTAATAATCAAATCATTGCAACCTATACCAAGCACAAGGCAAGGCTTACCAAAGAAGATGAAAAAGATATTTTCAGGCGCTCACTAAAAGCCTCAACCACCCGTAAAATCCTCAAGGACCACCTCACTGTTGCACACTACCATCTCTCTCAACTTTTGCAATCCTTTCCACACGAGGCAGATGAGATGCTTAACCAAGCGCTCGCCCGCATCAATCAAGTTTTCATAAAAATGGAGACCGATCACTGCGCTCAGTGTTACGAGACTAAAATCGGTGCCTGGATCCAAGAAGCCATTAACTATCTCTTAATGGAAGAGGAAACACAGGATAATAGCTCAGACATAACCCCAAAGTCTAATCGAGACGAGCTCTAGAGTCTACTTTTCATAAAATAACGTGGTAAAATTACTATCCCTTAATGCTCAAAGTGAGCTATACAGAATAGCTCAAGCCACCACTCGAAGCGTTGTCGAATGGCTCCTTAAAGGTGAAGTTGCAGGCCGTCACCACATTCCCAAAAAAGGCAGTTTCCTCATAGCCAGCAATCACCTCAGCTATCTCGACCCTCCTGCGATCGGTTGTTTGCTAGAACGTCCCATTTATTATTTTGCTCGAGACACGCTCTTTAAGCCTGGCTTTGCAGACTGGCTACTGAGATCCCTCAACAGCATTCCCGTCAAGCGC
The DNA here is from genome assembly GCA_002313355.1 of Opitutia bacterium UBA1116. GTDB lineage: Bacteria > Verrucomicrobiota > Verrucomicrobiia > Opitutales > UBA1977 > UBA1977. The sequence continues at coordinate 24,725 of DCBD01000028.1, forward strand.
GACGCAGACTCTGATGTCAAAGCCATGCGCGAGATATTAAAACTTCTAAAAAGCCAAGGAGAAGGCCTATTATTCTTTCCTGAAGGTACCCGCTCTATGGATGGAAAGCTCCAAAAGGCAAAACCCGGCATCGGGATGATTGCCTGCAAAACATGTGTGCCTGTCATCCCTGTTCGCCTATACGGAACGGATCACGCCTGGGGCAAAGGCCAAAAAACCCTGAATCTTCGAACAAACGTCAGTATTCATATTGGGGCACCCCTCTACCCCCAAGACTACGACCCAAATCCAAAGGAAGAAAACCGCTATCAGGCAGCTTCAAACAGGATAATGGCCGCCATTGCTGCCTTACCTCCCGTCAAAGCTCCCAATCTTTGATTAATTGAGCTCTGGCTCTTTTCCCAACCGCTTTTTGAGGGCTTGAATTTTCTTAAGCGCCTCGCCTTCAGTCAGATAAACAACAGGAATCCGAGGAGTCTTATTACCCCAAGGACGCCCTTCAAAAGCGTGGTCTACCACACTCGAGCCCTCATTGTTGTCGTCCTCATTGAGGAAACGTAAATCCATATCTGGCTTTTGACCAAACCACTCAACAGAATGCCTGTAAAAGTTACCCTGAAAAAAGTCCTCGAAAGCTGTGCCACCTAAGTGATCGATACCTGGAACCTCTAGTTTAGGGATAAAATCATCAAAAGCACCTTCTGGACCAGGCTCCTCCTCAAAGTTAGGAGCGAGCACTTGTGGATCCTTTAAATAAGGATCTAAATCATATTTATGATTATCAATCAACATCTTAGGGCAGTCTACAAGCTCTACCCAATTAACTTGGGGATGCATCAAGAGCTTCAAGCCCATTTTAAAGACAGGCGCAGGCAATCCCGTCTTCTTTGATAAGTCACTGATGGTCAATGGACCTTGAGCATTAATCAAAAGACCTGGTTCAGGCATTTTGGCTGCCAGACGCAGTAAAACAACCCATACGGCCATAGCAACAACACCCTCTTTAGACTGTGCCAAGTAGGCATGCGCTTCCTTATGAGCGTTAAAATCCTTCATACCCCCCTGGATAGCAGAGGATTCTGAATCTGAGTGGGACTTAAATCGTTCTTCCCAGTTACAAATTTTATACGCTTTCATACGCCTAGTTAATAAAATAATAAGATAATAAAGATAGTTTGATATCAAGCCTTTAGTATACGGCTCTATAAAGATCAGTCCGCAATACATAGACAAAGGTTCCCCATTTTTGAAAAAAACTACCGCATCAAAAACGCAACCGCCCTATTCCAGCATAAGATCTCAATCACCTGAAAACCCCTTGTCTCTACAATGAATGTGCTTATACTAAGTTGTTATCCAAGTGAGCTATCTACCCTCCAATCGTGATTATCGCGTCCATCGAACCGACTCAGTCAACAAAGACCAGACTGGTAACTCTTCAGATAACCAGCGTGAACAAACGGGATACCACGGAAAATATACGGTTCAAAAGCAAGCCAAGCCTAAGCAATCTCTTTCAGCCAAAGCCATTCGTATAGCATCATCCATGAATCAATGGATCAATAATACACTACTACTTAAATTTTTATTCAAACGTACAGGCAAGAAAAACTTTTACGATAACATTGATAGCTAAATCTATAGAAAACAAACTCACCTGTTCTTTGCAAAACGCATCCACCTTCGCCTTGACAAGACCTCCCTACAGCATGACCCTGTCGCACGACTGTTTTCACTCGAGGATTTTATACTTAAACTAGGAGGCTTATCCACTTCATGGCATCTGAACGCAATTGGATCACTTTTGTCTGCACAGCAAACACTTGCCGAAGTCCTATGGCTGCTGCTCTCTTTAAGCACGCACTTCTTGCCCAAAAAGAACCTTTGTGCTCAATAGAAGTCGAATCTGCAGGTGTTTCTGCCCTCACCGGAGAGCCTGTTTCCAATAATGCTGCGCGCGCCCTTGAAGAGGTCGGTCTCGATATTTCAGATCACAGAAGCTATCAACTCACCTACCAATTACTACGCCGCTCCTTTGCCGTATTCTGCATGACAGAATCTCACCGAGTTCTCATCGAAATGTCCTTTGATAACCCACCCAAACACCTCTACCTCATGCGCGAGCTCATTCCTAACACTCAGGAACTCACTATTCCTGACCCTTTCGGCCTCAACATCAACGCTTACAGAGCTTGTCGAGATAGCATGGTTGAAGCTATTCCACCCATTATCAACTTTCTCAAAAAGCACTATCCACAATAACACTGTTTAAAGTTATACCGTTATGAAAATCAGTATTGGCAATGACCATGCAGGCCTTGAACTTCGCCACCCCCTTATCGAACACCTAAAAGCAGAAGGCCATAAAATCATCGACCACGGGACAGATACCCACGAATCTGTCGATTACCCAGACTACGCGCAAGCTGTCGGTAATGACGTCGCCTCAGGCAAAGCTGACGTAGGCATTCTCATGTGCTCAACAGGCATTGGTATGAGCATCAGTGCCAACAAAGTTAAAGGTGTCCGTGCAGCCCTCGTCTACAATGAAGATGCTGCACAGTACAGCCGTCTGCACAACAATGCCAATGTGATTTGCATGGGCAAGAAATACCAAGATCCAAATACAGCTCAAAAACTTGTGGATACTTTTTTGACAACTTCCTTTGAAGGCGGCAGGCACGAACGTCGTGTTGAAAAAATGAATGCTGAAGACAAAGAGCGCTAAAAGGCCAAGATAAAATTTACTAGCTGGATCCCTTGCTAGCTTTCTAAAACCCTCAATCCAGGACATAGATTATGATGACTCGAACCACTGCTGCGCCTGTCTCTCTCGATGCAACGTCACTGAAAACTTTAGATCCAGTGATCTACAGTGCTATTCAAGCAGAACGACAACGACAACAAGACCACATCGAGCTCATCGCCTCTGAAAACTTCACCCTTCCTGCCGTTATCGAAGCCATGGGCAGCGTACTCACTAATAAGTACGCTGAAGGCTATCCAGGAAAACGCTACTACGGTGGGTGTGATCATGTCGACACGGTTGAGAGTATTGCTATCGAACGCGCAAAACAACTTTTTGGAGCCGAGTATGCTAACGTTCAGCCTCATTCAGGAAGCCAAGCCAATAATGCTGTCTACACAGCAACTTTAAAACCAGGAGACAAAATCCTCACAATGAGCCTCGAGCACGGCGGGCATCTCACTCACGGGCATCCTAAAAATGTCAGTGGCATGCTCTATGAAGTTGTTCATTATGGAGTCAACCTTGAAACAGGTCGAATCGACTATGATGCCCTTGAAGAAATAGCAAATCAAGAACAACCTAAAATGATCACCGTCGGAGCATCTGCCTATTCTCGCACAATTGACTTTGAGCGTGTTGGCACCATTGCTAAAAACTGTGGGGCTCTTCTCATGGCAGACATTGCTCATATCGCAGGCCTGGTTGCAACGGGTATTCACCCATCTCCTGTCCCTCATGCAGACTTTGTAACGACAACAACACACAAGACACTACGCGGCCCACGCGGCGGCCTCATCCTCTGCAAAGAATCCTTCGGCAAAGCAATCGACTCTGCTGTTTTCCCAGGAAACCAAGGAGGCCCGCTCATGCATGTCATCGCTGCTAAAGCCGTTTGCTTTGGTGAAGCTTTAAAGCCATCCTTCAGAATCTACCAAGAGCAGGTCAAGAAAAACGCTGCTGCACTGGCTGCTGCACTTCAAGCTCACGGCTTTCATGTTGTCAGTGGCGGAACAGACAATCACCTACTTCTCGTAGACCTTCGCCCAAGCCACCCAGATCTTTCTGGAAAAGCTGCCCAAATAGCGCTCGATAAGGCCCACATTACGCTCAACAAGAACACCGTCCCAGGTGAAACAAGAAGCCCATTCCAAACAAGCGGCATCCGCATCGGAAGCCCAGCATGCACGTCCAGAGGCATGGAAGAGTACGAAATGAAAGCTATTGCAGATGCAATCACAGAGGTTTTAAATAGCCCTGAAGACGAAGCTACCATTACCAAGGCAAAACAAACAGCCCTGACGCTTTGCGAACACTTTCCACTTCCCTATTAAGCAACTATCGTTCATGATCATGGCCATGTCTAGTATCCACCCTCTTCGTTCTAAACATCGCCGTGCATTCAGCCTGGTTGAGCTTTTAACTGTCATTGCCATTATCGCCCTGTTAACGGCTATTATCTACCCTACGGTTACAAAATCGATGGCAAGTGCTCGCCGTGATAAGGCAAGCAGCAATCTTCGCCAGATCTGCCTTGCCTACCTCAGCTATATGCAAGAAGGCGGCAAGCTGAAGACGCTGCGCACAAACAACTACGGCGAATGGGCCGCCCAGCTAGCCCGCTATACCGGCCTCAACGATGCGGCTGTCTACTTCGTTGATGATGACCCTGCACAGGAAGGCTTCATCCTCCCGCAAACGGTTCTAACCAACCCTAACGATGCAAGCAGCGTCCAAACATCAGGCTTCGCAAGTGCTCCTATTGCTTATGCCTTTGCTTCAGGAACTTACACTCAATCACCCCCCTCAACGACCCCCATCGTGTGGACGCGAGGGCTCCAGCCAGACGGTACGTGGAGCGCCAACTCCCCCTATAAGGGCCAAGGCGGGTTTATCGGCTTTCTCGATGGTCATGTCGAATGGTTTAACTCCTTGGACAACCCTGAAAACCCTTCAGAAGGCGTCCTCACAGCCTACGGGACGAACCAACGCACGAAAAGCATTCTAGAGGCCATTGGCGCTCAATCAGGCAAGCCCAACCCACCGAACATCCTCGAGTACACCCCACCAAGCGCTTAAAGACCCTCCCTTTACGCTTGCGAGCGAATCAGGGATCTCACAGCATTGCGCTAATTATTTTATGGAAGAGCCTATTTACATCATCGGTCACAAAAATCCCGATCCTGACGCAGTCTGTTCAGCCATTGCCTATGCTGCATTCAAAGAAGCTCGAGGAGAGGCAGGCTATGTCCCGGCCCGTTGCGGAAACTCCAACGCCCGTATTGACGCTATCCTCAATCACTTTTCCGTCCCACTACCTATATTTTTGGGAGATGTCACCCCCTGTGTCAAAGACATCATGCACCCACCACACAGGATCACTGTTGATGCCACATGCGCATCTGCCCTTAAGTTGATCGATGAGCACGATGTACGCGCCCTTCCCGTCGTCAATCAAGACAACACCCTCGAAGGCCTCCTAAGTGTGTATCATTTAGGTGAGTATTTTATCCCAAAGCCCAACGCACCCACCCAACTCCAACACGTCAAAACAAATATTGACGCTATCGTCCGTTCGCTAAACGCAGACATCAAGCACGTTCTAGACCAAGATCGCATCGAAGATCTCTACGTCCGCATCGCCGCAATGTCCTTAGAAACGTTTGGGCAATTCACTGAAAGCCAAAACATCCCTCACGAGCAAACGGTCATTGTTGTTGGCAACCGCATAAATATCCAAAGAAAAGCCATCGAGCGTGGTGTGCGCCTGCTCGTCGTCACTGGTGGCCTCGGCATTGAAGAAGACATCATCGCACTTGCCAAAGAGAAAGGCGTCAGCCTCATCGAAAGCCCCTATGACACAACAGGCACCGCATGGACGATCCGCTCAGCTGCCTACGTCCATGACTTGATGGACAAAGACTTCCTCACGTGTACTCCTGAAGAAAAGCTCATCCACGCTCATCGCAAGGTAACCAGCAACTATGCATCAACCATCCCCGTTATTGATGAGCACAAGCAACTCGTTGGCGTTTTCACCCACGGCGATCTTTTAAATCCTAAAAAGAAAAAGATCATCCTGGTTGACCACAACGAGATGACTCAAGCGATCAACGGAGCTGCCAGTGTAGACATCCTAGAAATTGTCGACCATCACCGTCTTGGCAACCCCCCCACACTCCAGCCTATTTTTTTCCGTAATGAGCCTGTTGGCTCTACCTGCACCATCGTTGCAGACATGTTCAAACGCGAAGGTATCCGCCCCAGGCCTGAGATTGCCGGCATGATGATGGGTGGCCTCATTGCAGACACGCTCTGTCTCCGTGGCCCAACAACAACGGATAAAGACCGCGAGCTACTCCCCTGGCTCTCAGAAATTGCTGGCACATCCAGCGAACAACTCGCAGACATCATATTCTCATCGGGCTCCATCATCTTAAGCTCTCCTGCCGAAAAGGTCATCCGTACAGACTGCAAGGTCTACACCGAGGGAGACATTCGCTTCGGCGTCTCTCAAGTTGAAGAGCTCGGGTTTGACAATTTCTGGAAACACGCCGATGCTCTCAAGCAAGCCCTCAAGCAATACCAAGAAGAAGAATCGCTTCGTTTTGCAGCCTTGCTCGTTACAGACATCAATCGCCAAAACTCCCTCCTTGTCATCATGGGCGATGCAGAGATCATCTCTCAAATCTCTTACGCAGAAGTCGAACGAGACACGATCTTTGAGCTCCCCGGCATCGTTAGCCGAAAGAAACAAGTCATCCCTTACTTTACAACATTAATTAAGCCACTGACTGCTTAGTTAATACTTATTATAAGCATCTATAGGTGGATAACTGTTCGAAAGCAGCATATTACCTGCTGAAAATGCAGGCTGCCTAGCGCCTTGATTGTAGATCGCAATACCACTGCGTTTGAGGCCAAACCAATTAGCAATCACGGTTGCACCAGTCACCCACTGCCCATCAATGATCGAATTTATGTTCCCCGTGCTATTATTTCCACCATTATTCAAGAAGTAATTGCCTAGAATAACAGTACCCTTGCAACCTGTTCCATCACCATCACTGTCTAGGCGAATAAAGCCATCGGGCTGACTTGCATCCGTACGGCAATTTTCAAAATAAGAATCTGAAATAGTAACACTTGCTGATCCCTTAAGCCAAACGGGCACGCCTTTTACCATCTCGAATTCACAACCTGTAATCTTGATACCGTTACTCCGCTCAAGTAAAATCCCCGTGTCCATATAGCGAAACTTAGATGCCAAAATACGCATTGAGGTATTTTCTGTCACATTATCTAAATAAATACCCTCGGTCATATTAAACTGGGAACCAATAGTCCCAAAGCCGCAATTAAATATAGTTCCTCCCTGGATAGTACCTGTAATGCCTCGCTTAAGATCACTGAAGAAGATGCAATCCTGAATGATGGGGTTCCCGTTCCAACCACTCGTATGATCTTCATCAAAAACGATCCCGGCACCCTGTCCTGAACGTGATGACATGGCCAAATTAAACCAATTGACATCACGATTCGACCCCAACTGTGTAGAAACAAAGCAATCGGTCTCTCCGACTATCAAAGCGCCGTGGTCATTCACAGAGCTGATAGTAGCAAGTCCCTCAAATCGTTGTTCAACAGCAAAAGGAATGGGAGTAGAGACATAATACTCACCTGCTGGAAACTGCACATAATTGTATTTTGAAACGGCCTTCAAGATTGCTGGATAGTCATCATTAGGATAGCCCTTACCTGTTGCCCCAAACCACTGGACATTCACAGCACCGCCGTCATAGACACGTCGCCAAAAATTATTGTCTCCAGTTGCTTGGATAATAACACCATCATCCACCTCAAGGTCAGGATTATCGAGGTCGAGCCAAAAAAACCCTTCAGCACCATCTTCCTGAGTCATATACCCCTCCAGATAGACCAAAGAGCCCTCTTGAACATTCGATACATCGAGTTGCTCAAGGTCTACCTTTGTCGGAACAAAAGCAACAGACTGCAACAGTTCCTGAAACTCAAGAACGCGTCTTTTATTCTCTTGCGCTACCTGCTGAGATTCCAGAAAAGAATTATCCAAATCTTGGGCATCATCACTTGGTTGATAAGACTCAAGAGATCCAACAAAACTTTCATTTTCATTTTCTTGTGCAAAACCTTGCCCCGAGCTCAAGAAGCCTACTGCGACAAGGACTGCGATCCATCGTATTGAACGCGTCATCTTTTCTCCCCTCCCAATATATCTTTTCAGTTAAAGTGTTGTTATTTCCGTGCCTATAAATTTATTTACTTTTATTAAAATAACACGCAATAGCCCCTTTGTCAAAAAAGGGTATAATCCTGGGAAATAACACCCAAATATCAAAAACAGGTGCTTATTTAAGCCCCTTCAGTGTCATCAAGCAAGGCTCGCCAGTCGAGGGGTTTTGCATCTCGCCAAAGTTGTTCCAAGCCATACTCTTCGCGCTTATCCAGGAGGAAGAGATGAACCATAAAGTCAAAACCATCGAGCACAAGCCAGCCACTCTCAAGAACATAGTCTACCCCAAGGAGATCCACTTTTCCCTTAAATTCACGCTGTATGCTGTTGTTTAGGGCTTTAAGGTGCGGCTCAGCCATGGCTGTAGCGATGACAAAATAGTCAGTAATATTAGACTTTCCGCGCATATCGAGCACGGTGATATCCATCGCTTTTTTATCTTCTAAAATCTGACAACAGGCCTTAACGCAATCCAATGTATCCAAACTCATCACTTACTTCTTATAAAGATTATGAACTTGGATGTAGTTAGATACCCCTGGAGGCAAGCAAAAATCCATAGATTCACCCGATTGTAGCCCTTGCCGGAGGGCTGTTGAGCTCATATCCAGGTAGTGCCCATGCAAGCGATGCAGCTTAAGCCCTGGGATCCCAGGAATGATAACCTGTTCATATCCAGGACGATCGGAACATATAAACTCAACCATAGCAGCGAGCTCTTCAATCCGGTACCAGGCATCTAGCTGAGCGAGCTGATCCATCCCAAGAATCCAATAAAGCTTTGCCTTGGGCCAACGTTCTTGAAGATAACAGGCAGTATCATAAGTATACACGGCTCCCCCTTGCTCAAGCTCCCAATCAAGGAGCTGAATTTTCGGAATATCCTCACCAACAGCAAGTTCAAGCATAGCCCAGCGATCCCTTACAGGCGCCCCAGGATTAGAGCCTTTAAGGGGAGTCTGCTCTGAGGGGATTAAATAGACAGAACTAAGCCCAAATTGCTTCAAAGCATCCCGAGCAAGCCAAATATGCCCCCAATGCACAGGATCAAACCTCCCCCCGAGAAATCCGAGCGCTTCTTCAGCCATATGACAGAAAGCTTGCCTTGAGAAGGGCTCTTGGGCAACGTTATAAAGCTCTTATGTTTATGCAACGCCCTCGTAGCCAAGCCACACTCTCAGAAAACTTAAAGCAAGTCCTCTTAAAGGAAGACAAGACTTCAGTCAGCGTTGCAGACATTCTTCATGCCGTTGGAGACAAAGGCTTCGGGCTCCTCTTCGTCGTCCTCTCTCTACCCAGTGCCCTACCCGTTCCAGCTCCCGGCTACAGCACTCCCTTTGGCATTATCATTGCCCTCCTTGGCATTCAGCTGATCGCCGGCAAGCGTGAGCCTGTCCTCCCCAAGCGCGCCTGCAAGCTCTCCCTCAAATATAGCTCCGCAGAAAAGATGCTCACCAAGGCCTCTTGGTTTTTCCAAAAAGTAGAACCCTTCATTCACCCTCGTTTTAATTGGCTCCGCTCTCGCGGCGGTGAAGCATTCATGGGCATTCTCCTCACCCTAATGGCAGGCCTCATGATCCTCCCCATCCCGCTGACAAACACAGCTCCAGCCATGGTCATTTTTCTCATTGGTTGCGGGCTTAGCGAAGACGATGGCCTCTTTGTCCTCGGCGCATGCGTCCTCGGCGCACTGGCTACCTGCCTATATACCGTTGTTCTCTATTACTTTGTCCTCTACGGCGTCGAAGGGGTCTTCTACTTGAAGGACAAACTCATCGAGTTCTTAAAAACGCTCACCTAGAAAAAGTCCTTAAATGCCTTGAGGAATACAGCTGGCTGCTCCCTGTGCGCTTCATGGCCGGCAGAGGCGACTTCAAGGGATTGAACATTCTCTACTTTTTCAGCAAGCGCAGCCACACTATCGCGTGAGACAAGAAAGTCTTCTTCACCCCGAATGGCCAAGACAGGACACGTTATCGTATGCACCCGCTCATTGGGGTAGCCGGATTCTGCTACATCGCTCCACATCTGAATCAACTGACTGCAAAAGCCATCAAAATCGGGCTTAGGATTCAGCTTTTGATAAACTTCAAAATCTCCAGGGAATTTTTTCTTCCAGGTATCTCCTGTAATTTTTGCATAAAGGGGAAATTTTGCTTTTGCATGCTCCGTACTCCACTCTGCGCCAATCGTCAGCAAGCGTTCGACTTTAAACGCTCCCGAAGAGGCCAAGCGATAGGCAACAATCCCCCCATCACTAAAACCAACAACACTCAACGTATTAATGCCTAAATGAGTTAAAACGGCCTCAACATCTTTCTCCAAGCGCTCATAAGTCAGCGGCTCTGAGCCGAGGGTAGACTTCCCATGCCCGCGACTATCCATCCCGATAACGCGATAATCATCGACAACGGAAGGAAGAACTTCATTAAAGGTCTCCATCGTCCCAAACCCTCCATGAAGGAAAAGAAGCACAGACCCTTCAGTATTCCCCTGCACCTCGTAATAAATATCCGCATCCCCGACAGCCAAGCACTTACCAGAACGATGATCCAACATACGCCCTAGCGTACTTAAGGTCCTCTCAAAGGCAAGTGAAACAGCCTACATTGCACGCATGAAAATTTTCAAATCTAAGAGGCTTTAATATAATCCTGCACTTTTTGAATATACGCATTAAAGCTGCTGCTTTGATAAATCATATCTAACTTGTCTAGTTTATCAATAGCATCTCCAACACCACTAAAATCATCATATCGATCGATAAAATATCGATAAGTTTCTTCTTTAATAGACCCACCGGGCACTTCAATAACTGCATCAATATTTTCGGCTTGCCTAGCTTTGTTGAGCATTTCAAAGGCAAAAGCAAAATAAGCTATCATCGTATAGCGTGAAAACTGACTAGGATCATTTCGATCGTAATAGTGACGAACCCCAGCTAATTTCCAGCGAATATCCAGGCTTCCCCAGAAAGATTTACCTTCTTTATCTACATCAACAAATAGCTCAATTAAGTCATTAAGACTTTCTATCGATATCAATAAACGATCCCTAAGAGTCTCAAAGATTATTTTCCTCCCATCAGACAATTTTACATCTTTCTGAGTTTTGACCGACTCTCTTTTTTTAATGTATTGAAGAAGTAACCAAGCTCCTAATCGAAAAATGTGGTTGTTTTTTTTATTCTTGTATTTATCGAGCTCTTCGTCAGATCCCGCTTTATAAGCATCCATGGACTCTAAACAAAAACGAAAACTTTCAATATCATTATTTTTATAAGCTTCATGCAAAAAATAAGTTTTTGCCTGGAGCATTAATTCAATGTACCGATCAAGAAGCCCTTGGTTTTCTTGTTTAATCGCGAAACGCAAATCATTGAGCTGACTCAGCAACTGCTTAACTAACAAATCCTTCCTGCAGAAACTATCGCGCGCACCCTCGTCATAATAAACCTGATAAGGCAACCCCACTAAACGCCAAAAATAAATCTCAAGAAAATCAGGACACCCAGCCTGATCCTTAGATTCAGATTTCGAGTCCATTAAATAGCTCATCAAAAATACATACGGCACACGACATAACTGATTTACAATACCAGAATCTCCACTCTCAAACCCAGCCCTCAAAACAGCAGACCAATTGTCTCTACGCAAAAGAGCACCAAGATCAGGAATCTTATTTTTTTTATCAAGCACTGCGCATAGATTGCAAATCCACTGATAAAAAAGCTCAAAAATTGATATATCCTTAGAGCCTATAGATACTATGAAACAATGTCTTAAATCAAGAATTTGTGGAATTTCTCTTATTAATGGTGAAGACTCTTTTGAATTGCTTTCTTTATCTTGATATAAGTTTAAGACTGAATAGTACACATCTAAGCAAAACTTAACATCAGACAGATTACCTCGTTTCATCGATGAAATTAGCCCCTCTTGAAACTCTAATGAAAACTGCTCACTTTTTCTTTTGAGGCTTCTTCCCTCTCTTAAAGTATAAACTGGATTTTCACCTTCTATTAAACTATCGAGAGATAAATTAGCTTCTTTTATAAAAGCTTTAGGAATGTATAAATTGGCATCACCCTCTCCAAAACTATCATCTAAGCCACCAACCCAAACTATTTTTTCAACCCATTCTCTTTCCTGTTTTTCTTTCTTGGAAAAATCAGGAAGCTTTTCTAAAAACGTATTAAGTGCATCAAGATTAACATCCTCAATAGTCATGTATAATCGACTTCTGTGATTATTCTCTAAGAATGTGCAGAAGTTTTCATTAGAAGACGCCTCTGAATTCTCCCAATAGCCCCAATCATATATTCGAATAACATCATCATACTCTTCAGCAAAACTGCGCATTTCAACACTTGCCAAAGCCCTAAGCTCATAATCTTTTTGTAGTTTTCTAAAACGATCAAAAATGACCCTTTCCAACATCTTTTTGAATTCACCTGGGTCCATAACTGTTCGTACTGTACGATAAATAGACCAAAATATAAAGAAACCCCAAGATACCAATACAGCTAACGTGACGTAATTTGTTAAAGGAGCATTCAAAGCGAAAGAAGAAAGAAGAAAATAGCATGCTGCAAGCAAGACCACTGTACTTGCTATAGGAAAGATATAACTTGCTCTCAATAATGCGATAACGCGCATAGTACCGAGCAAACCTTGACGACTACCAATGATAAAAATAAGTAAGGCAAAAATTACCGTAGCATAAACAGATAGGAGACTAAATAGAGTTTCTTTATTGATGTGAAAACAACTGCCAAAAGAATGAGGATATAAACACTCAAACAAAGCAACCATGGCCACTACCACGGCTATAACCACTACTATACAAAAACAACTAAACAAAGAAGGCTCATAAATGGAGCTAACCCGGCTCACAAACTTAGCCCAAATCGAAGCCTCAAACCCTTCTCCTTTTTTTAGCTTTTTCTTAGCTGAATTTCGAAGTGATTTAGGCCAAGACCTATCCTGACTTTCATGCGCCATCATCTAAACATAAAGTTAGACCTTAGAGCTAATGATATCCCTTAATTCGTTTTCTATCAACAGCGAAATCCTTAACATAAAAAAGGGAGGCTAATAACCTCCCTTTTTTATGTTAAGGATAATTCAACCTTATCTGCTAGGTCTTATAAATCTAAGTCAATCTTACATTTCCACTAGCGAATTAACTCAAAGATGAAAAACGTTGTTGGCTGCTTTGCAGCTTGGCTTCCTGGGTCACCATTATCGCTGACGAGCACGAGAATTTCTTTACCATTAGGAAGCTTCGTGTAGGTGATTCCTTCTACATTATAGTTATCAATGCTAACAGCTTTGCCATCGATTTCTTTAATTTCAGATAAGTCCAAAATGAGCTCTTTATCCAGAGGCACGACGTCTTTAGGAATGCTATGCGCTCCCTTGTACTCACCGTAATCATCAAAACCAACAAGATTGGTCACTTCATCATCTACAGAAAAGCTATACAAACGAATAATCGACTTACTGATCCAAGCCTTCTTATCGTCCTTTTGACTTTCAGGCACATAGATCATATGCGTGCGCTCAATAGCAATAAACTCATTATCATCGATCGCTAAAATATCTGAAATCCCTGAGCTAGGCTTCTTAACCATGATAAGCTTCTCACCATTTTCAAGTGGCACATCCGACAAGCTCGTGAGCGGATGTCCATCCCCTTGCTTAAAGACATCTATTTTATAAGCATACTCTTCATTAGGCAAAAGCTTACCTCCTTTGAGCTCAAAAATGCTGAAACGTGTAAAGCGGTCCTTCAATGCTTGGTCTTGTAAAAGAGGTACTTCTGTCATCGTGGCAATTTCAGAATCATCACTGCCCGGAATAATCGTAATGCCTTCAATGCCTTTATTGCGCTCGACCCCTTGAACACCCTTACCCCACAAGCCCCATGTTGCAGGATTTAAACTTGCAGCGTTGCTAAAATGATCAGGCAAAGGGTAAGTAGCTACCTCGCGGCCGGATACATCAAACTCAATAACGGTAGGATGCACATTGAAAGAACTGATATCCTGCTCAGATGAAATAAGTAAGTTTCCTTTCTGCATCAAAGCCATCCCTTCGGGGTCAATATCACCACCATCAATAACGGCACCTTCTTTATCTTTTAAAGCAACAACACTATCCAGCTCGCCTTCTTTCACCACAGGAGGATAGACCTTGCCATCAAAACTCAATTGATTGAAACGCGCAAAATTCTTCATCTTTTCGCCATCAATCTTTTGGGTGCTCCAGCCACTATCATCTGAAAGCAAATAGATGACATCGGTATTTTCTGGCAGCATGGTCAGAGCAGATATCCCAATCAGCTTATTCTCCTTGGTCGTTGGAATAGCATTCATTCCAATGGGTTTTAACTCAACAGCCTTAGCAAGTAAGCCACCAACAATAATAAGTATCAGTGGCAATAATCTTTTTAGTTTCATAGTACTTCCCCCTATTCGTTTAAGTTTTAATAAATAGATGCGTGTGCATTTATCCTACACGCATTTCTATAAAATCTCAAACGCCACCTGAGATATCATTATCTTTAATATCATCGAGAGCCTTCCAGGGGCTTTGGGTCGCCTGATTCCAGTTTTTATCGAGATTTTCGCGCTGCCGCTGAAGCTGACCTGTTTGGTGCTGATCCATCCCATCGAGCCACTCGGCAAGCCCTTCAGGGGAAAGAACCATGGCACCTGCAGAACCGATGGACTCTGCAAGCATGTGATCTCGTGTTACAACGGTTATTGAACGCGGATCCTTTGACCGGCAAACCATGTGTTCGATCAAGGTATCGGCCGATTCATCCGAAGGCGAAAAAACGCAGCTCAAGCTGCGTTCATTACCTGGATGCGTAATGGAAACTCGCTCCCCTTGGCCATCAAAAATAAGTGTAAGTTGCAAGCCTCGCAAATCGTGCAAAACCCGAACTTTTTGCAGAAGCCGTTCGCAAGCAGCTTCATAGCCACGTTGCTGAAGGATCGTCTTTAGCCATGGCCACTGATGAATGACGTTATAGCCGTCAACAATGACATGCGAGGTGCTCAAGAGCACCCCTACTTTTTAGTCTCTTCTTTAAGAATAGGCTTCTCGTCTGCCCACTCAATAATGCCCGTCTTAAGATTGATCATATTGAGGGTGAGCTTATAGGCCTCGCGGCGACGCTTGCTGCTACTTGTTGAGTATGAGACAATAGCACCCGTTACCATATATTCAGCACCAAGCTGCTGCCCCATCTTAATGGCTGCATCTGGGTTCGTCATGCCACCGGTTTCTTGGTAAAGAAGCTCTGCACGCTGTGCATCGCGTGTAGATGCGTCAACAAAGCGAAACTTACCCGAGCGAATCAAGCGAGTGCGGATAGAATCTGTAACTGAAACAGTATCAATATGTTGGTCGGTGCGATTTTGAATACGATCAACAACAAGGATAGGACGCTCACTCTTTGTAATATCTACCGTTGAAGGCGATGTGAGCATGGAGTCGACCATAGTATCCGCGACGGCATTGACATCAGGGAGGTCAAAATCAAGCGTGAGGGATTGTGCTGTTCCGGGGTCTTGATAGGTAACCGGGCCTGTGCTGCAGGCAGCTAAAGTGAGGAGTGCAGAAATGAGAAGAAGATTAAGTGATTTCATGATGGATTATTTGCTGTACTTAATAGGACGAATAAAAACGCGGAAGGACTTGGCCTCTGGAGAGTTAGATGTTCCCGTGACGGCAACTGTCTGGTAGCCGTACAGAGCAACGGTTTGCCAATTTTCGAGATTACTACTGATTTCCATGCCAAAATCATCGATCCAAACGAAGCGGTACTGAAGATCAACCTTAGTATCTGTGCGGTTCACAACACTGACTTGAACTTTTTTAATGCCGTTAAGGTCTGCGCCACGGATGTCACTGATGCGAAAAGAGTAACCGCGCATATCATCCTTGGTAATGGAATTTTTCTTGTCGAGCGTACCGTCACTCTTAAAACGGCCTTCAATCATGATACCGGACTTTGAGCCGAGCTTTTCCATCTCTAAAGAACCCTCTTTACGCTCACTGACATGGGGCGTCGAGCAGGCGGTAAAGACAAGGCAAACTACAAGAGCAAGGAAAGAAAGGCATTGTGTGTATGAGGATCGCATCCTGTCCATCATTGAAAAAAGCCCCTTCGAGTCAAGATTGGACACGGTGTGGTAGACCCCAGAGTGAGAACCGTGTTTTGTGTGGTCGGCCACGTTCATTAAAGGGATGCGGGCGATTGGAGCACTGTGGTCGACCACGTTTTGAAGTGTGGTAGGACACAGCCCCACCCCATGTGTGTGGACCGTGGGAGCACTGTGGTAGGACACAGTCCGGACACCTGGTTGAGGCTGTCTTAAATAATAATTCAGTAATACATTATCAATAGAAAGCTTGCGTCGAATTTTGCACGGAATATCATAATACCCTATCAAAAGAATCCCGAAATGATCCCAGATCCGATGAAATATTAAGCTATGCATGGGTAGAAACATAATGGATTCTGATATAAGCCTAGCATCTATCTATGTCAAAAATAAAACAAATTATACATAATCGAATCCCGGATAATAAATAATTCTACCTAGATCCCTAACATTAAGGTAAACAAGCCTAGTTACCATAAGCTTTGACGCCTATTGTAGTGCTCCCCAATAATTCAAGCAAAAGCTTGGGAGTAATCGGGTTTGTTTTGTAGCGTTCTTCAAAGGTATGCTCGAGGGATGAAGCCGAAGGGCTGCAGGCGGTG
>DCBD01000103.1 GCA_002313355.1 Opitutia bacterium UBA1116
GGAGCTTAACGTAGATGGCGCCCGTACTGCGGTGCTTTGTAAAATATTCGAGAATATCATCGAGGGACTGGAAGTCTTTGTTGCCACGGCCGCGATCGATGAAGTTGGTGTGCGTGGCATCTCCAACATAGACACTGAGCGACTCAAGCGGGATGTTTTTGGGGAGAGGGATCTCAATCAAGTGGCGATTACGCGTATCGCGGAATCGCATTGTCTCGATAGCAACCTTAAGGGTGTCGCCCGGCTCGGTGCGATCGCCAAGCAGCTCCACCGAATAGAGCTTTTGATCGAACCAGCCATTTTGAACCTTGATATCAAAAGTAACCGACTTAAGGGGGGCTGCTTCAAATGGATTTTCCATGAGGCGCCCATAGCGGCGTTCTGTGATTTCGGCAAGCCACTGAACACCCTCTTCGCCACTGCCGACATCTTCAAGGTCGATAGTTGGCTTGTCATCAAACTCAAAACGCGTGTGCATGAAAAATGTTTGCTTCATCTGGGCACCCAAGCTCTCCGTTAACACTGAATGCAGCGCACCCCCAAAAATAAGCGGGCTCAAACCCCAGAAACGGCAAAGATCTCCTTGGTAGGTTTTCTTAGAGCCATCCGGGTAACTCAAATTGAAGGTACAGGCGATCGTATTTGGCTTACGGCCGAGCTTGCCGAGGACCCCCGTCAACTTGTCTTGAGTAAGACTACCGATGACTTTGCCAATTTTGGGGAGCTTAAAAGAGCTCGCATAGTTTTGAACAATGGTGATGATATCTGCCTCAGCAAAGGGAACATCCACCGGGCCTGCATCAAAAAAAGGATGCCCAAAAGCAAGCAGTGTATCCCCCTCGCGTGTGGTGACAGTACCAACCCCTCCCCACAAAAAGTCTCCCCCGAGCAAGACGGGAGCAATAGCGGAACCACCTGCGATGTGATCGACGGAAGGAGCCTCTTTGTCCGCACTAGGTGCACTCGAGCCTGCAGCCGAAACCGCCCTAAACCCAAGCTGTGGAAGCGATGCATTGAGGTAGTGAATCGTCTTCTCTGGAACGCCCGGCATGAAGAGTGGCATGCAGGCCTGCGGACCCTGTGCCCCAAGATAAGCATGAGGCTTGGATGAGACGCTACTTGAAGTATCCTCATCGAAATCTAAAATGCCTAACATGTTTTCAATGGGGGTAACACCGATCAAGGCTTGGTCTTTGGGGAATGGAAAACCAAGAGCATAGGCACCGGCGAGCTTTCCCTCAATATAGACGGGACTCCCGCTCATGCCAGCAACCGTGCCGATGTGAATTTGATCCTCATCGAGTGCCTTACAGAAAATCGTGGGTACACCCGGGGCCATCAAGCCGTACATGATGTCGACAACTTCTAAACGATACTCACGAATCTCGCGGCCTGAAACAACCGTCTTCCAAATGCCTTGCATACCGGGCTTAACCTCAGCAAGGGGGATAATAGCCTCTTTTGAAAAAAGACCAAGAGGAAGAGCAACTAGAAGCCAAAAACGAAACAATCGACTGCGCATGGACAGGGTTTAAGGATAAACTTAATAGTTGGCAATCTCTTTAAGCATGCTTGTAAACCAAGACTGCTTAACATCGAAGGGCTTGCCGCCGCGGATACGCTCAAACTCAATAGCGCGGAGGCGGTTGCCGAGATCAATATCGTGACCCATGACGCCCCCCTCTTTACGTAAAGCACACTCAACAGCGAGGTCTACACAGCTCTTAATCAAGCGAAGGTCTTCAACATTGGCAGGAGCTGAGCGTGCAAAGTAGCCGCTCTTTTGAACGAGGACTTTTTCAGCGTCAATCATTGAGGCGAATTGCTTTCCGAACCACTGGCCTGGATTCACGGCATCGAGCTTGACGTGACCAAAGGCATCGCGCGGGACATCCTCCCCTTTCGCCTCGAGCTCCTTGACAATACTCTCAACACCGGCCCCCTCACTGATAAAGAGGTTAACACAGTCGTGCTTGTCCATGACGTTTTTGAGGCGCTTGGCCTCTTTAGCGATATCAAGCTCCATCTCGGGGATATAAACACCATGCACATCAAGAGCTGCTTCACTCAGGCCTATTTCTGGCAAAAGTGTTTTGGCTCCTAGGCGCTTGCGATAAGCCGCTGCGGTAGCTGCCGTGAGCCAGCCGCAGTTACGACCCATGACCTCGTGAATAATGAGCATGCGAGGGTTCGCGCTATGCTCGGCAACGACATTTTCAAAAAAAAGTGCACCCTGCTCTGCTGCTGTCCAAGCGCCAAGCGTTTGATGAATCGGGAAGACATCATTGTCCACCGTTTTAGGAAGCCCAATTACCGTCAGAGTGTGGCCATTCTTTTTAAGAAAAGCAGCAAGGTCTGCAGCCGCCGTGTTTGTGTCATCTCCACCGATGGTGTGTAGAACATCGACCCCGTCCTTCACCAGCTGATCGGCAGCAACCTGTTGAGGATCTTGACCCTCTTTAACAAGACCACGCTTGATACAGTCTTTAACATTAGTCAGTTTCACCCGGCTGTTGCCAATGGGACTCCCTCCAAATGCATGAAGAATGCCTGCCTTGGAGCGGATGTCTGGAGTCACCTCAATACTATCTCCGAGCAAAAGGCCCTTGTAGCCACTGCGGTAAGCGATGATCTCGACATCGGGTGCAATTTCGCTGTAGCGCTCGATGAGGCCACCGACTGAAGAGGACAAGCAAGGGGCAAGGCCACCGGCTGTGAGGAGAGCAACTTTTTTAGGCTGAGTCATGATAGTAATGAGTGAATACGTTAAAGAGTCTGTTATTGAATTAAAGAGCTGCCCGTCATCGAAGGGGGGTTGTCTATTTGCATTAACTGTAAAAGCGTAGGCGCAATGTCTGCCAAGCGGCCGCTTGAGCGAAGCTTAAGCCCCTCACACCCTTCGCCGTAAATAACGACTTCGACTGGATTCAGCGTATGGCGCGTATGAGGAGTATTCAGAGCAGGCTCCCACATTTGGTCAGCATTGCCGTGGTCTGCAGTAATTAAGGCTTTGCCGTGAACCTTATCTAAAGCGGAAAGCAACTCAGCAAGGCAAGCGTCTACCGTTTCGCAGGCTTGTATCGCAGCTTTTAAAGAACCTGTATGCCCCACCATGTCGGGATTAGCAAAGTTAACAACGATGAGCGCGTACTCTCCAGAGAGGATAGCTTCTCGCGTCGCCTCCATCACGCCTTGGGCGCTCATCTGTGGTTTTAAGTCGTAAGTGGCAACGTCCTTCGGGCTCGGGATGATTTGCTGCACTTCACCAGGAAAGGGCTCATCACGATAATCATTAAAAAAGAAAGTAACATGGGGGTACTTTTCTGTCTCAGCGCAGCGGAATTGCTTAAGACCGTGCTTGCTCACCACTTCGCCGAGAATATCTGGCATCTTAGCTGGCTTGCGAAAAAGAACCTGCTCGCAGAGACCCAATGCGTACTCCGTCATCGTTGCGAATAAAAGATCGAGCTTGGGACCACGGTCAAAACCATAAAAATCATCATCGATAAACGCGTGTGTGAGCTCTCGAGGACGATCACCACGGAAGTTAAAAAAGATAACGCCATCTCCAGATTCAATCGGCCCGATGGGGGCACCCGCTTCATTCACGACAACCGTAGGGAGAACGAACTCGTCCCCACGACGGGAATCATCCAGCGGGGCATCGTAATAGGACTGAACAGCTGCAGTAGCATTGGGAGCTGTGCGCTGGACGCTACGAGCCGTTAAAGCGTTGTAAGCTTGCTCAATGCGATCCCAGCGATGATCACGATCCATGCTCCAAAAACGACCACAAACGCTGGCAATACGACCCGCGCCAAGCCTTTTCATCGCTTGTTCGAGCTCTTCGATGTAAGCAAGGCCACTGGTGGGAGGCGTGTCTCGCCCGTCCATAAAAGCATGCACAAACACAGAGCGAATACCCGCCTCTGCAGCGAGCTCAAGCAAATGAATGAGATGCCGTAGCATCGAATGCACCCCAGCATCCGAAAGCAAGCCGATTAAATGGAGCTTCCCACCTGACTTAGCTCGAGCAAAAGCTGCCTCAACAGAGGGAAAGTGATCAACTTCACCCTGCTCAAATGCCTTGTCTATCCTGACGATTTCTTGGTCAACAATGCGCCCAGCACCGATATTTTGGTGGCCGACTTCGCTGTTGCCCATCACCTCTGAGGGAAGACCAACATCAAGGCCACAAGCGGTGATTTCCGTACGAGGCCAATTGACAGAAAGTGCATCCGAGCAAGGCGTTGCTGCGAGCTTAACGGCATTGAAAGCATCGTGCTCGGCGTTATGATTGGCTCCCCAACCATCGCGGATAACTAAAAGAACGGGCGAACGCGGCATGTGTGGCGATTGATAAAAGTGTAATTACTTAACAGACAATAACTAATAATGTTTACTAGTAGAGATTTTGGGCAGAGCAAGGGCTTTGATCGTGACAAAAGTATGTAGGGATTGTCAAGCGACGTCTTTAATCGAAAGAAAAGGATAAAAGATATAACCAGAAACAAAAATAGGCAATTCACCTTATTTTCCTTACAATAAACAAAAACGTTTTGACAGAAACAGCTTCATTTGAGATCATGATAGATGTTGCAAGGCCCTCCTTAAAGCCTCAAACCTACGACTCACACAGTACAACCTGACCAACCCATGAAAAAACCATATTTCATATCAGCTCTCGCAATAGCGATTCTTTTTGCACTCGCAACGCTTGCCCAA
Organism: Opitutia bacterium UBA1116; assembly: GCA_002313355.1. Lineage (GTDB taxonomy): Bacteria > Verrucomicrobiota > Verrucomicrobiia > Opitutales > UBA1977 > UBA1977. The sequence goes on from DCBD01000103.1 coordinate 4,726, forward strand.
GCACAAGTCATCGCCGGAGACGACAGCGGCAAGACCCCGCCAAACAACAACACCCCTGATGCGGAGAAGCAAGCTGAAGCAAAGGCTCTTGCAAAGCAATACGCCGCAGGTGTTAATGTCTCAAAACAAATTAATGACCTGCTTGCTAAAGCAGACACAATGTCTCAATCAGAGTTTGAAAAAGAAATGCAACGCCTGCTTAATGAGGCAAAAGCAGTTTTGAATGAAATGAAGGATGAGCCAACAACTCGCGAGCAAAGGCGTCAGTCTTTAGAAAGCATTAAAAAGGCTCAGACTACTCTAAATGCATTAAAGAGTGGTCAGACTTCATTCCAGTCAACCAAATCAGCTCTCAAAAAGGTTCAGCTTAACATTGTTTCTGGTGTCCTTCCCAAGCTTGCTTCTTTCGCCAAAAACGGAAAGCTTTTGAAGTTCTTGGTGGTCTATCTCGAAAACTTGGGGATCAAAATTGATAATTCTCTGATTAGCCCGGAAGTTTAACTTCTAGCTTTATTTCATAGGTAAAAAGCGCACTCACTCGAGTGCGCTTTTTCTTTGCTCACTAAAACCCTGGTCAGGCTTGTGTGTTATCCATAATAGACTTTGTATACTCTCTTAAGGCAGACTCAGGATCGATCTTCGCCAAACGGCAAGCTGCTGCGAGCTCAAAGAGCTGACGACCCGCTGATGCACTATCTAAAGATGATGCCTGGGCTTTGATAGAAGCCATATCGACAAGGTCTTTAGGCGCATCGAGGCCCTGCTTCGTAATCTGTTTAAAAATATCTCGAGCAAAGAGCAGTGCTGAAAGCTGAGGTGGCAGATCTTTGAAAGGACCCTGAGAGGTCGGCCCGTTTTTCTTTTCTTGGGCCTTAATCGCCTCCCACTGCTTGTGAAGCCCATCCATATCATCGATGACGACATCACCAAAAATATGAGGATGGCGGCGGATGAGCTTGTCATCAATTTCTTTGGCAATATCTTCAATGGTGAAACGCCCTGCCTCTTCCGCGATTTGAGCATGGAAAAAGACCTGTAGCAACATGTCTCCCAACTCTTCACGCATGTGGGGATAGTCCTCACGGTCAATAGCATCGAGCAACTCGGCACATTCTTCGACCAGGCAATCTCGAATGCTTTGGTGGGTTTGCTCCCGGTCCCAGATGCAGCCATCAGGGGCACGCAAACGAGCCACGGTATTCCTTAGCGATTGTAGTGTATTCATCATAAAGTTTAGTTTGAAAAGCCTTCAACGCTGATCGACTAAGAAAATTTTATTTTTCTTTGCCTTGCAAGCTGTAGTATAATTAGGGGAACAAAGGCAAACGCTATGATATAGTTTTTGATTGTTCCGACAAAAAGCATATGAGCAAGCACAAGCCACTGCACGATGTATACTTTTTTGTGTAGTGTTTTCCAGCGAGGCCCCAGCTTTCGCATCGAAAAGCGGTTGCTCGTAATCGCAAGGACAGATAACATCATTAGCGAAAGAACACCCAGAAAGACTACCGGATGAACAATCCACGGAATTGTCTTCATAATGCCTCCACGCTTCACGACAAACCCGCTTGCATGAATAAGCGCATAGATAAAGCAAGAAACGCCTATTTCCTGGCGGTATTTGTTAATTTTTTTTATCGTCTTTATCCATTTTTTCTTGGGAAATGCAGAAATTAATGGATTGAGCAAAAGAATCCCAATCAGCAAGGCCAAGGCGCAATAAGCCCCACTCAAGATAACAAATTGATAGTTTTTTGGATAAAGAGCCAAATAAAGAGCTAGAA
>DCBD01000020.1 GCA_002313355.1 Opitutia bacterium UBA1116
CAAGAGCGTGATATAGCGACCTATTACTGGAGTCGAGAGTCGGGGAAGACGACGAAAAATGCCATTATTATTGCCGTTCAAAAGGAAGCGAATGCCAATACCGTTAAGATTTCTCAGGCGATTCAGGATAAGATGAAAGAGCTCGAGACGATTTTGCCACGGTCAATCAATCTTGCCGTGTTGTACGATCAGTCTATCTCCATTATCGCCTCTATTAATGAAGTCCAAGAGACGTTGATGATCGCTTTTGTTCTGGTTGTCTTTGTCATCTTCCTCTTTTTAGCTCGTCCGATTGATACGATGGTGCCTGTAGTGGCGCTCCCCATGTCGATCTTGATCACCTATATATTGATGCAAGCTTTAGGCTTTAGCCTGGATAATCTATCCTTACTTGCGATTATACTGGCTATTGGGTTTGTTGTCGATGACGCCATTGTTGTCCTTGAAAATACAGTGCGCCACATAGAAGAAGGGCAAAAACCTTTAAATGCTGCTCTGAGCGGTGCCAAGGAGATTACGGGCACGGTTATCTCGATGAGCGTTTCTTTGATTGCTGTTTTTATCCCGCTTCTTTTTATGCCAGGAGTGCTCGGGAGGATGCTTCGAGAATTCTCAGTAACCATTGTTTTGGCCGTTGCAGCATCGGGTGTGGTTTCGCTGACTTTAAGCCCCCTTATGTGTAGCTTTTTCCTTAAGATGGAAAAGAAGGGAGGGCGTAATCGTTTAGAGGAATTTATCGACAATGCCATGAAGCGCTTGCTCCATTATTATGGGATTGTCCTTAAATGGTTCTTGAGGCATAAGCCCGTAGCCATATTGCTTTGGGTTGCTTGTTTGGCAGGTACTGGTTTTTGTGCTTATATTTTGCCCAAGACGTTTTTGCCACCGGGGGATAGTGGTGCGCTCATGGGAAGCTTTGTTGGTATGAATGGGTCTTCCCCCGATAAGATGAAGGCCATTCAGGTCGATATTGAAAAGATTATCCAAAGCAATCCATACGTTGAACGCACCTACACTCTGACGGGGGCGACAGCAGCGGTTGCAGGTAATCAAGGGCTTTTGGTTGCGGTTCTTGGCCCAAGAGATGAGCGCCCGGATATTGAGGAAATTGCTTGGGATATTAACTTAAAGCTGAGGCAATATATAGGCGCGCGTGCTGGAGTTGCCCCTATTCCAATGATTACTTTCAATACCGGCAGCAATAGTAACACCACTGGGGCTGCAGGGACGCAATACCAATTTGAATTAAGTGCCAATATGGACCTTAATCCTTTATACAAGCATACGATTGATGTCGTTGAAAAATTAAGAGAGATTCCTGGCCTTTTGAATCCAATGTCTGAGCTCGATAATACCAATGCCGAGCTCAAGGTGAACATCCTCCGTGATCAAGCATCAGCTCTAGGTGTCACTGCATACGATATTGAGAAAGCGCTCTACGAGGCCTATGCAAGCTATATTGCAAGCTATATTCGCACGAGTGACTACCAGTATAGGGCCATTGTTGAAACACGCGATGATGATAGACGATTTCCTGGAGACTTGAGCAAACTCTACATTCGGTCGTCTAATGCAGGCATAATTCCAATTACAGCCGTTGCAGAGCTTATACCCTCGATTGGTCCGTCTATCATTAAGCACAAAAACCAGCAAAATATGACGATGATCAATTTTGCCTTAAAGCCTGGCTTTGCTCTGGGTGATGCGACTAAAGCAATCCAAGCGGCAGCCTCGAAGATTTTACCTCAAAACATCATTGCTGAGTTCTCAGGAGATGCGGCAACCTTTCAGCAGACTACCGCAGATATGACATTACTCCTCGTTATTGCAATCATGGTTATGTATATGATTTTGGGAATCCTCTATGAGAGTTATATTCAGCCATTAACGGTCCTTTCAACTCTCCCTGTAGCTGGTTTTGGTGGGTTCTTAACACTAGTTCTCTTTAATTCTGAATTTTCTTTTTATGCTTTTGTAGGCTTCTTTTTGCTTTTAGGTATCATCAATAAAAATGGTATCATGCTTGTTGATTTTGCAAATATGCACCGAGAGAACGAAGGGTGTAGCCATGAAGTCGCCATTTTTGAGGCAGCTCAAGCGCGTCTTCGTCCTATATTGATGACGGGATTTGCCGCGATTATGGGTAGTTTGCCGATGGCCATGGGCTTTGGTGCCGATGGCAAGGGCCGTATGCCCATGGGCCTTATGATTGTTGGCGGGCTTGTCTTTGCCCAGTGTGTGACGCTTTTAGTGACGCCGGTTATTTATTTGTATTTTGAGTCCATGCGGGACTTTTTCGGAAAGTACATCAAGCGGGACTAGCCTGTCCTATGCTTCATCTTTGAGCGAAAATGTTGGGATATTTGAGATGTGCTTTAAGACATCCCGTTCGGCATCACGCATTTTTAGGCGGTCTTCATTGTTTATGTCGTTATAGCCACATAGGTGTAGCCACCCATGTACTAAATAAAGTGTAAGCTCTTGAGCAAAGGTACTGCCATGGTCGCTTGCAACGCGTTCAGCGCAGTCAACCGAGACACAGATTTCTCCAGCAAAATGCATACATTTATCTCCGGGGAAAGTAATGACATCTGTAGGCGATGGATCTTGCATGAAGTCATCGTGAAGTTTTGCCAGGGCTGAATCACTTAAGAAAACAATAGAGATATCTCCTTCGGGGAGTGTGTAGTGGTCTAAAGTGTCGAGATAGTGAAAAAGTTCTTCGAGTGCGGGAGCGCTATAGTTTAGCCTTGGATGCTGGCTTGTGGTTTCAATTATCCGCTTGTACTTCTTGTTCTCCTGATTGTTTGTCATTTTTCTTTTCTTTTTCAAGGCTAGGATATTCTACGCGAGAGTGGTGGATGTTGAGCAGCGATACGATGAGGCTTCGCTTGATTTCACTGATTTCTCGCATAGTGAGTGCGCATTCATCAAACTGACCATCTTCGATGCGGTCGTGGACAATATTTTCGACGAGTTCTTGAATGCTTTGTGAGGAGATCTTTCTTAGGCTTCTACTTGCAGCTTCAACACTGTCTGCAAGCATGATGATGGCGCTTTCTTTGAATTGAGGCTTTGGCCCATCGTAGCGAAACATATTTTCTTCGACTTGCTCTTCTTCAAATTCTTCACCTAGGGGGAGTAGGGTTTCACCGGAGCGTTGCATTGCTTTTGAGTAAAAGTATTGGATGAGGCCTGTTCCGTGGTGTTGTTCAATGACGTCAATCACCACTTTGGGGAGACGTGCTTCTTGGGCGATAGCAGCCCCTTCGCTGACGTGGCTTTTTATTACAAGGACACTCATCGAGGGGTTTTTTTCTTGGTGAGGGTTGATGTTTTCTTTTTGGTTTTCGACGAAGTACTCTGGCTTTACGGTCTTACCAATGTCGTGAAAGAGTGCACATGCTCGGCACATGAGGGCATTGGCTCCAATTTGCCGCGCCGCGCGCTCTGCGATGTTGGCTACCATGAGACTGTGGTGGTACGTCCCCGGGGCAACCATTTGAAGTTGGCGAAGGAGGCGGTGGTTAAAATCCGTCAGTTCGCGTAGGGAAATGTTCGTTGTGTACTTGAATAGGTGCTCTAAGAGGGGGACAATGCCAATGGCGAGGACTCCTGTGAGTATGCCTGTGGCTTCGGCTATGGTAGCCTGTAGAAGGATGGTGTTGGTGTCTAGTCTGTCAAAAAGGCCGATGAATGCAGCCCCTAGTGCGGTAACAAACCCCGTTAAGAGACCTGCCCTAACGAGTTGAATGCGTTTTTGGATCGTTCTGCTAAAGTAGATAGCAGCAAGGCCTGTGAGTAAGTAAAGTGCCACCATTTCAAGGCCTCGGCCGAGCATGAGTGTGGTGAATATGCTAACCAGTAGGGTGACGATGATGGCAGGGGGGCCTCCTAAGGTCACCATGATGGGAATGGGGGCAAGTGCAACGGGAGCGAGGTAGGGGAGTAGCGCTGCAAACATGGGGTTAAGGGGGATTAGATAGGCATCTCCACATTGCAGTAGGAGCCTGATGAAGATCATGTTGATCAGCAGCATGCTCGATGCTAAGATGAGGTTTTTGCGGGAGCTTTGGATTTCAGGTACGCCGAGCCTGATATAGATGAGGCTAGCAAGGAGAATAGCTAAGGTGAGTGTTATCCGCTCGAGGAGTAGGGCGCTAAACCCAATGCCATACTCTTGGTGAGTGCGTAGGGCTTTGCGGTAAGCGGTTAGCCGTTCGTGTTGTTCGGGAGTAATCGGTGTGCCTGGTTCGATAAGTGTTTCTCCTTCGTTGACTCGAATGATGATGGCGTCGATGGAGTTTGCGGCGTCTTTGATCGTGGCTTCTGTGCGAGCAGCATCATAAATGAGATTTTGGCGAATGCCTCCTTTAAGAATTCTAAAGAGTGCCATGGATACCTCAGGATCTACATCCATGATTTTAAGGTAGCGCCGTAGGGATAAAAGCGCCTCCTCGGTGGTTTGAACATTGCCTTCAACATCGCGCCCTTTGATTTCGATGGAGATAAACGAGGGATTCAGTGAGCTTGTTTTTAATTTGTTGCTAGATATGCCAGCCCTGTAAATTTCGTTTTCGTAGGCGAGCGCTTCTTCGATGTAGTGTGTTCGGGTTTTGGTATTGAGCTTGAGGAGTGTTTTGACGTCGTTTGGACTGATGTCCATCTTATATTTTGTATTAAACTCATCGGTAAAGGCTTCGATTTCGCTTAATGATTCTGCAGGTGGGCCGACTTGGGTCTTTAAGTGGCTCATTCCTTGGTTGAGGATTAAAATTTTTTCACGAAATGCATCGAAGGGCTCAAGATCTAGTTTGTAAATGGGGGCTACGCGTTGTTTGCGTTCTTCGGTGAGGCGCTCGCGTTCGATTTTACTTTCGTAGCTGAAGGGAAAGTCTGCAACGATACGAAACTTCGGCGTCTGGTTGCGCAGGAGTTGTGGCCCGGCAGGGGATTGGCCAAAAAAGCAGGTGATAAGAATCAGCCCCATGTAGGCCAGAAATATAGCCGCTGGAATGATGTTATTTTTCGACCATAGGGGTACTTCCCCTTGGGCCTCTAGATGGGAGCGTCGTTGCCTGCGGGCTTGAGCAGCTTGTTGCTTTTTTGTCTTTTTCTTGAATAATTTCATGGACTTAGCTTGATTTTGCCTAGGCTTCCTGGTTACCGTGTAAGTAATTTCGTTATCTTTGGTTTTCTCTGAGTGTGCTTGTTAAGCCAGTCAAAGTAGGTGTCTTTTATGCACAAATCCTTATTGTAAAGGGTATTATGATTAAGGGTAAAGTCATAGTAAAGGACAAACGAAGCTTGACAGTAGGGAGACCATTTTAATATTTTATTTTCCTTTTACGTAAACTTTTAATTCTTAAATTGCTATGAAAAAAGCTTTGGTGGTCTTACTCGGTTTACTTGGGTCTAAAATGGGTGCACTAGCTGCCGTAGAGGCTCAAGAGCCGCGTTTTAAATGCGGGTTTTATGGGGGTGGTTCGATTAATTTCGAGCGCATGAGCGGCGACCGTTCGGATGGTGTGTTTACTCCTGGTGCAGGCCCGGGGGATCCAGATGATACGTTTTTTTACGTGAATAATGATGGTTTAAGTGATAACACGGGAGGATTTGAATTTTTCTTGGGCTATTTGTATCGTTTCTCCAACTCTAACATTGTCTTAGGTTTAGAGCCTTATGGAGGATATAAGTGGAATGAAGATACAGCTTCTGGCTTAGAGCCTACTATTGGTTTTCGTGAAACCGCTAAAATTCAGCGTGAATGGGACTTTGGTGCTTTAGTGCGTTTGGGCTGCATTCTTCAAGAAGCTTACTTGCTCTACACCGTTGTAGGGCCTGATTGGGGCTATTTTAAATATAAACATGAGGAGTCAGGAACGCCAGGCACAAATTTTGATAATAAATGGATTGTCGGTATTCGTTATGGCGTTGGATTGGAGAAGCAGTTTGAGACCTTTAGGGTTGGCGTTCAGTTGACGATGACAAATTATAACAATACTACTTTTAACGCTCACGATTCAACTAGTAGTAATAATTTTGGGATTATTAAGGCTAATATTGCTACTGTTGGCTTTCGGGTAAGTTATCCTTTTTAATTAGATTTACTACATAACGCTGGCGCAGCTGACACAGTTGTGCCGTCGCTTTAGAGCCCTCCTTTTGGAGGGCCTTTTGTTATGAGGCAGGAGAGTCTCGTGTGTGGAATGAATTATCCGAGATCTATAGTTTGAATGGCGTTACTTGCCTTTTGCTGTTTTATAATTAGTCGCCTAGATTGCCGAGGTCTTTCTTTGAGCTTCTAGTGTTTATGAATCTTAATAATCAGGAATAGTCAGGGGGGGTGTAGCACTGTGGGCTATCTGTACTGATTGTGTGATAATATTAATCTCCGAGATACGAGATAACCGTAGGTCATTTTTAGATAATAGATGAATGACTTTTTATACTGTCCTTATCTCGTCCCCTTTAAATTACCTAGATTGGCCTAAATAACACAAAGGGCTTCGCTTTGATGGCGAAGCCCTTTTATTGTTAAGTGAAAAGAAGTACTTCTTCTTGTTCTTACTTTTGGTTGAGGATGTGGTAGAAGATATTGATGTACTTATTGATAGGACCGTCGCCATTTTCGTTGTAATTCCAGTCGAATTTCTTGGAATCATTGATAATGAACTTTTGAATATCTTCTTTAGCTTTATGGCTTAAGCGTTGGTTAACGATAAAGCATCGCTCAACCATCGCTTGGATATTCATTTGTGTCTGAGCGTCATCTTCAAATAGGAAGGCGTATTGAATGCAATTCTCATCCTCGTAAATAGCATCATCATCGTCAAACGGATGACAAATGCTTTTGAGCCCTTGAACGTTAGAAGAAGCTAAGAAGGAGCCCATGCAAAGGGCTTCAAGTGCTACAAGACCACAAGATTCAAGCTTTGATGGAATGACCGTATATTCCGCTGCAAAGCGTGCAAGCATGCCTGCCTTGGCGTCTGTTCCAGCAAGAATTTGAAGTTGGTCTTGAAGGTTTGTGTAGACCTTAATGGCCTGGGTTCCTTGCATACTTTGAAGTTTTTTAATGCTTTCTGGAAGCTCATAAGGCGTGAAGCCCATGACTAGCATTTGGCCGCCTTGCTTGTGAACTTCATTGGCAATAGCGGGAAGATAATCAATACCTTTTTCAGCTCCAAATCGACCAACGTAGAGAAAGAGAGGTTTACTTGGATCTGTAATGATACCTGCATGGTAGAGAGCGGCTTTTGCAGCCTTCTTTTGTGCAGCTAAGTTACTAAGATCTTCTTTAACTGCGTATTTGCCTAATACCTCTTGCTTTCTTGGGTCATAGCTAGATACCTTGAGCCCATTGAGAACTGCACCAAAATTGCCTCCCATGGCCTGGAATATCTCGTGAACTCCATAAGATAGATTCGGGTCTGTCATGTCAGCTTTTAAGCCATCAGAGACTGTGTTCATATAATCAGCGTGTTTCGATACTTCGATGAGCAGGTTGACAATCTCAAGTTCTTCACCATCTTCGTTAACGTAGATGGGGCCTTCTGTTGTATCAATATCTTGCAAGATGCCTAACACAACAGGGTCTCCGTAAAGATCGTAGTTAATAATAGAACGATCTTTGGTTTGAATGCTTCCGATAGCATTTTCGTAAACAGAGGTTGGGCGCTCATAGATATTATTCCGAAGAAGGTCGGTTGCATGCTGACGATCTTTTGGGAGCTCTAGGCCGACTCTGACAAAGATATTAGCGTCCATAATCCCTTGCTCAGGTCCATGCATGTGAATCGTGTTGAGGATAGAGATCTTATTAAGCCCAGACATTTCGCGCAGTGGGTTTAGCTTCTCGCTCATGAGTGCTGCAGCGAGTCCTGTATGCCATGAATGCGTGTGTAGAATGTCTACAGAGTTATTGCCATCTTCGCCTCGGAATGTTGCCGCTAGTGTTGCAAGTGCTGAGTTGAAATAGGCCATCTTAGGGTTGTATTCGGCATGACTAAAAGCCTTGTAAATGTTTTGTGGGCGGCCGACATCGAAAATACGAGCCATTTTAGGGTCAGGCTTGATGAGATATTGTTTGATTCCATTGCTGTTAATTTGGTAAATGCTACTGCGCATTATCTTGCCATAGACTTGATGGTCGACAAAGCCTTTGAATTCGGCGTTAGGATATTCTTTCTTTAAGAAATCAAAGAACTGAGTGATGAAGCGTAGATCAAAGTTGTCGTATTGGTTAAGAGCCTCAGAGAAGCTTTTTAGAAAGGCACCAAGGCCACCCATTCTTACATTGGGAGCTTCATAAGCAGCCTGGAAAATGACAATTTTCTCTCCAGTACCTTTATTCGCCGGCTTGGTTGCTGGGTCAAAGCTAATATGGTCCAGATGCTTCATTTCTTCACCTGTGCTCTTGTCTACAAGCGGGTAGAAGTCTAAGCGACCTTTGGGTAGGTTATTCAATATCGATTTTAAGTGGCGGTTACATTCCGTTGAGTTATCGATCGTTTTAAGGATTTTTTGACGCGATGCTTCATTGTCATAGGCGATTCGAACTAGCTTGTCCTTCATGTCGACGATAGAGGGTACTAACGCTTGGTTTCCTTTTTCTTTTTCAAGATTTTGAACCATCGTGAAGAGCTCTATAAGCTCAGAAAGTTCGAGATAGCTGTAGTTGAATTCCTCATGATCGACAAATCCTTCTTCTGTAAACTTTACCATATTTGCATGGGTGATCTGCCAGCCAATCGGCTTTGTCGAGGCACTATCGCGGTAATCGCTGACAATATCTTGAATGACACCTTCGCGTAGGGTACCATACATTTCAGCCTGAAGATTGTATGCGTCTGAGTACCGGCGATTGCATATCTTTTGATAGATAGCTTCGATGCGAGCCTTGGATTCCTCGTTTACAGTATGCTTTTTAGGGCGCTCGGCCTCCTTGATGTTTTTTTCGTGGATTCTGACTGTTTCTTTTAATACTTCATTGATTTCTTCTGTGCTCTTTGCATTAATCACTCGCTCGACAAGTTTTGCTGAATCTTGAGCATTATTGAGTGAATCAATCGCTCCCTTGCTGTCAGATTGCATTGCTTGCTGAGCAGCTTTTTCCGCTAGTCGCTGCGCTCTTCGTGCAGCACCAGCTCTTCCTGCCCAGGCCGGACTGGGTAGCATCGTGCCTACTGCAAGGAGGGCGAGAGTAAGTGCCTTCATGGTATTTTTTTGGTATGTTTTATTCATGGTAGATTAATTTTTGCTTTTTAAAATTTGTAATATTTTTAAATGATTTTCTCTAGAAAAGTACTGTATTTATGTATGTCAATAAGTAAATTATTGATTGGTAAGTACCCAAAAAAATGTATTAAATTTCTTATGCTGAAACAAAATATAGAAAACACTTGCTAACAATTAGTCATTGATGATGAATTTTAGTTCCCGAAATAATGGCTTTAATCGAAGTTTAGAAAAAATAATAAAAAACACTTTTTTATTATTTAACATATTGATAGTCATGTGATTATGTTTTTCTTGAGAAAGAGGGAACTAAATTTTTATTTTCCTGTCTATTTTGAGGTAGCCCAGTTTTCTGGGTAGCCGAAAAGAAAAATAGTTATTTTTATTTAAGAAAATGGTAAAAAATACTTATTTTTCTTGACACATAGGATAAGAAAGTACTTCATATGTGCCATCTTTCAAAAAATAATTAATCAAAAAATACACATAATATATAAACTAAAATACTAATAAATGACCATGAAGAATATAAAAAAGTTTACTGCCGAAACTCTTGAACCACGTACGCTCTTAGCAGCTGCTTTTGAAGCGGAATCATTCGATCATGATCCATGCGCTGACATGTACATGGTTAATGATGATGGAGATTCTATGGTTCCTTCTGAGTGCTATCAATCAGCGTCGACTAATGATTTTTCAGCGTATAGCGAAGAATATGGTGATGACGATGAGTTCTTTAATCCAGATTATTATTCAGATTATTATAATCAATCCGAGCAGCTTGACTCATCGAATTCTACTGATTCTTCTGAGGAGTCGCTTGTGACGTATTTGTGGAACAATTTGACCTGGGAGAATGTTTACACTAATGGCATAAAAGCAGCAGGGCTTACTTTGCTTCAGGGTACGGCCGACTTAACTTTAACGGAAGGTCTTCAGGTTGCTCATACATTGAAGGCTATTAAAGATTCTGGTGCATTTAGCGATGCTGAGTACAGTGATATTGAAGCCAAGCTGACTGCTCCTAGAATGGTTTCGAGAAAAGATGTCTATAACAATTTGATTACTGAAAAGTATGAGCCCGGCTCATTTATTAATGGGATCACTGCAGTAAGTGAGTTTACTCACAAGTTTAGCGCCTATGTACTTGATAATAATGGTAGCTGGGGTGAAGAAAGCTGGAGCCTTGAGCAAATTAAGTCTGCTCTTAGTACCGGTTATAAATTCAAAAAAGACGAAATAGCTGATATTTTAGAGCGCCTTGAACAAGCTGAAGCTGAAAAGGCAGTAGCAACTAGCACTGATGATACCGCTAATGAAGATGGTGAAACAGGTGATTTTCAGGTGAGTGCTACACCTTCACCTATAGCTACGCCTACACCTTCAGCGAAGATAGGGTTCACTCCAGTGACGCCTACAATGGAGCCGGTTGTTTCTAATAGCAGCAGCGTTACGCCTTCAGCTACACCTGTACCCGTCACTCCTACTAGCACTGTTTCTGCCTCAAGTATGCCATCAATGGATCAGCGTCAGGTTGTTTATTACCCAAATTGCTCAATTTGGGATGCGCCTGAAGTTCAAGCATTTGGATTTACTCCTGCGCCTGAATTCATTAGCAGTGAAGCCATTGACACCGAAGACGGTAACAGTAATGATAACATTGAGGTAGGTGAATTGGGTTCAGATCACGTTATCGAGTTTAACAATCCATTTGTTGCTCAGTCACCCATCGGCGGTGAATTCCAATCAACCATTTGGGATGCTCCTCA
>DCBD01000140.1 GCA_002313355.1 Opitutia bacterium UBA1116
GTTTCTGTTTGCCACCAGGTATCCGCAATAGGACAATGCTCTTGACCGATCATCTCGTGGTACCACAACCAAGCTTCGGGATTGATGGGCTCTCCAACGGTTGCAAGAAGGCGCATAGAGCTTAGGTCTTTGCCTTCGACCCATTGATTCCCCCATTTCATGAATGAGCGAATTGCTGTGGGAGCTGTATAAAAAATAGATACTTTATACTTTTCTGCAAGGTCCCACATACGCCCTGCATCTGGATGATTCGGGGCCCCTTCATAAATGAGCTGGGTCACTCCATTTTGCATGGGACCGTAGACAACATAACTGTGGCCCGTGATCCAGCCAATGTCTGCAGTGCACCAGTAAACATCTTCAGGGCGAAGGTCGAAGGTGTACTTTGAAGTAATGTAGCTGTAGACCATGTATCCACCGATGGTGTGGACAATACCCTTGGGCTTCCCTGTCGTCCCACTTGTGTACAGAAGGAAGAGCGTATCTTCAGCATCCATAGGAACGCACGGGCACGTGGCCTCTTGTTTGGAGACAAGATCGTGATACCAATGATCACGCCCAGGAAGCATAGGACACGGGAAGCCATTGTTCTCTTCGCGCCGTACGACCAGAACATTTTCAATGGAAGTACAGCCTTCTACGCCGTCATCAACAATGCTTTTTAAATTGAGTTTTTTGCCTCGGCGAAAAGAGCCATTAGCCGTAATGATGAGCTTGGCATTACAGTCTGCAACGCGGTCATGAATGGCCTCTGAAGAAAACCCCGCAAAAATAACTGAATGAACAGCACCAATGCGCGCGCAGGCAAGCGTTGCAAAGGCAAGCTCGGGAATCATGGGAAGATAGATGGCAACACGATCCCCCTTACTGATACCAAGAGACTGAAGTGCATTGGCAAGCTTTGAAACTTCTTGTTGTACGTCTTCGTAGGTTAAGGTGCGGGTATCTCCAGGCTCCCCCTCCCAATGGAAGGCAATACGATCCCCATGGCCCGCCTCAACATGACGGTCCACGCAGTTGTAGCAGATATTCGTCTTCCCGCCTTCAAACCAGCGAAAGAAAGGTGCATTGTCTGTATTGAGCACGCGATCCCAAGGTTTAAACCAATGAAGCTCATGGGCGATGCGAGACCAGAACTTTTCTGGATCTTGAATGCTTTCTTTATGGAGCTTGCGATAGGCCTCCATAGAAGGCACATGGGCATTGTGTGAAAATGTAGCCGGTGGTGGAAACGTGCGATTTTCGCAGGAGACGGATTCGAGAGTGGACGATGGATGTGAGGTATTTTGATTCATGGTGGTACTAGGTTTAAAGGGTTATTGAAAAGTAATACTTGGCAGAAGAATGGGTGAGGCTCTTTTCTCAATTTAGAGGGCTGAGGTCAACCGTGATCCATTTATTACGGGTTTCATTGCTCAAATATGAAGCTTGAATAAAAGTGAATTGTTTTAAAGACAAGCGGGTTGATATCTGAAGAACGAGGTACGTAATCTCAAAAAATAATTTCGAGGATGGGCAATGGACATTAAAAGCAACCAATTGTCAAGCTTTTTTTGAAAATATTTTCACATTTAGGTTAACAATTGTTGATAATTAACGACTTAATGCATAAAAAAGTTTAGCTAGCTAGCCCTTTTTAGAGCGAAAATGTGTACTGAAGGATGCCATTTGGGTATTTTTGACCTGGAGCTATACCCTGAATAGCAGACCAAATTGCAGTAGGAAGCATGATGCCTGAACCGAGTTTTTCAGGAAGAGTTGTGAGTATGACCTCATCAATAGCAGATAGATTTAAAAAGGCCTGCGCAAGCTCTGCGCCGCCCACAAGCCAGTAGCGCTTGTCCTCAGGCTGCTCTGCAAGCCATGCAGCAAGTGCATCTGAAACTAGGTGCACGGAAGCCCCAGCATCTTTTGGCAGAGGAATACAATCTCTTGAAAAGACATAACAGGGCTTAGCCTCATAAGGCCAAGCACCAAAACCTAAAATTTGGCCGTAGGTCTTGCGGCCAATAATTAGCGCATCGATGGATGTAAAGAAATCAGCATAGCCGCAGTCTTCACCGGAATCATTGTACTTATCGAGCCATCCTACCCCACCCTCGGTATCAGCAATATAGCCGTCTTCACTGGCAGCGATATAGAGGATGATCTTGGGCATAATCAATGGATTGAATCAGGCAGATCAAAAACATACATAAAAATTTAAGTCAATTAAAATGCTATTAATAAAAGACTTAAATCAATTTATCCTCTCTCCAAAGGGTGGAAATTTGAAAAACACAAAAATAGGTGTTATACTCTATTTATTATGAAAACAACACCTAGAATTATTGGATTTATTTTGTTTTTTGCATGGATGACTTCACAGGGTATAGCTGCCATCATTGTCGATTTTGACATGGGTGGAAGCACTGTCAATTCAGCTAATCCACTAGCGCCTTCGACTGTCGCAGCCAATGTATCTGTATCGAACCTAACGACGGTTGGATTAGGAGCCTCCAACTCGCTTGTCGATGTCTATGCGCGTGATGGGTGGAACTCTGGATCAACCGTTAATCCTAACAACTTCTACTACACCTTTACCATCACACCTGATCCTGGATTTCAGGTTGAATTTTCCTCTGTTGGCGAATTTGCCTTGAAACGGGAATTCACAAACGGGGCCCAAAACTATGAAATTCGAGCGAGCAAAACCGGGGACTTCAGCACTCCAGGGCAATTTATTACAGTAAGAAACGGTGACGAATGGCCCTCAGGCGATGGAAGTGGGCTATACGTTGCAGGCTCCTTAGGTTCAGCCTTGTCAGGCCTTGGTACAATCACCAATGCTACACCTGCAGAAGTTCGTTATTACTTCTTTAATGATAACGGAGGTGGAGGCTTTGCTGGGCTATCTTCAGAAGCAATTTTAAGTGGAAGAACGAATAACTTTGAAGGTACTGTGTCTGCCATTCCCGAGCCAAGTACCTACGCCTTAATCTTAAGTGGGGTCATTGCCTTCGCTGCTATTTTCGCAAGGAAGAAACTAATAAACAGGACTACTGTGCCTTCTTTGCAGCACAGGTAGGACACTGACGCCCCTTAAAGACGTCGTAAAAAGGCGCAACCACCTGACGATAGACGAAATAGACATTCATCATCAGCACATTGAGTACACAGGCTGCCTGATAAGAGAATGTCGATAGGTCTGAATACCAGGCAGGGGCATTTTCAGGAATATTTGGAGACTGCATTGAGGAAAACTCACTCATAAGGAGGTTAACATCAAAAGCTTCGCCCTGGTGCCTTTCACTGTGCTTATGCAGCATATGGAGTAAGGCCTTGGTTAAGAACTGGAAATGAGCCCCCTGAGGCGTAGAATCATCCTCCTGAGTATCTGATGAAAAGGGATTCGATGATTGCTTGGCAGCATGCAAACCCTGGAGGAGTGTTTTGAGCTCGCTTAAATGGGGAAGCAAGTGCTCGAGAATATCTGGCGGATTGGGCAAGCCACCCATTGGATCAGATGATGGCGGTGGTGGCTGAGGGGCGGGCGTCACCGTATTGAGATCAAGGGAGTCAAAAAAACCCTGATCTTGGGCTAAAGCAAAGAGCTTCTTAAGCATTGCAGCGTCATGAAGGATCTTGTTTAAGTCGACCTCAGGGTCTTCTTGATCTAGGTTTGAAGTGTCTGAAAAAGAAGATACATCTTGGCCTTCACTGTAAACTTCGTCACCCAAAGAACCCCCACCATCGGGGTGATTGAAATGAGCATGGCCAAGGCTGGCCATGCAAGAGGTAATAAGACAAGTAGTGACAAAAAGAGGGCGGACAGATAGGGAATCCATGGGCAGCAAAAAGCAAAATCTAAATACTCAGCATAATGATATTAAGCTGAGTGTTAAGCTTTTTCTATCCTCTAAAAGAAAATAAAAAGCGAGCCCGAAGTCAGACTCACTTTTAAAAGGAACTAGATAGCTCTCCTTAGTTTGAGTGACTACGATGTGAGCTATTGCCAATTAGGCAAATGCAGCAAGCAAGCTCTGCAACGACAATAACTGCGGTTGCAATAGAGCCCCCTACAACAAAAACCGTTACGTCATGAAGCCAATGTTCATGAGAAGCATTTTGAAGATAGGCTAATACTTCACTTAGGTTTGTATTATCGTCATCGTCACTAATAAGAGTAATCGCCCT
>DCBD01000092.1 GCA_002313355.1 Opitutia bacterium UBA1116
TGGGCTGGCTCTCTATTACCGTAAGAGAAAGTAGTATTCCTCTGCATTGACTTGAGTCTCAGGCATGACTATTCTGATAGTCATGCCTGTTTTTACTGTCGAATATACAAGTAATTTAAAGGACACCTGGAGCCCTCAGGATTTTTTGGCCGAAGCCCATACCGTTGTCGTCGATATGACGGGTGCAAAATTAGAATTTTGTAAGTCTAAAGTTCTCTGCTACGATGATTACCGCATTGCTGAGGGGGCCGAGGAGCGCTCTTATGTTCTGTTAACCCTTGAGCTTCTCGCTGGGCCTGGGCGTGAGGATCCTGTTAAGGAGGCGCTGGGTAAACGCCTTGCAGATATGCTTCGCGACCACTTAAAGTCTGCCAAGGATTTTGGTCAGCTGCAGGTGCGCTGCCATATTAAGGACCTCGGCAAGCATTACTATTTTTAGCTGACAAAGCCCCTCTCTTTTGAGAGGGGCTTTGCGATGGGTTTTGTGGAGGACCCATGAGGGAGCAAATCAAAGGTATGCTTACCTTGGATCCGTTTGCTGCCTAATGCTGTCTTCCTTGTCCCATCTCCTACTAATATAGACTACTTTGGTGAAAATTCAAATGAGTGAAGTCGTTTTCTTTAAGTTCTTAGTGAATAATGGATTGCAGGATGCTTTTGATGCGTTTTCGCTCACGCCAGCCGAGAATAAGTAGGACGAGCCCACCTGCAATGATCGTTGAAGGCTCGGGTACGGCAGGAACGACTTCGCTACCAATAAACTTGGAGTGGTAGACCCCAGGTGCAAATCCAGCAGGGTTCACAAAGTAGATTTGGCCAAGTTGAGTTGCTGTAAGCCCGGCCGAGCTAAAGATAAGCTGGTCTGTGCCACCGCCTGTGTCACTACCAGACCAATTGAAGAGCCACATCTCAGCGGAGCCACCCCAGCTAGTTGCACTGCTGTCGGCAAAGGTAAGAATGCTGCTGCCTGAGCCAAAGTTGACAGAAGAGGTGGATGATAGTGTGAGTGTGCCTAATGTTTCATCGGCACCGTTCAGATTGAGTGTGCCGCTGTTTAATGTCATGTTACTTGAGTTGGCAATTTGCTCATTGCTTGTCCAAAGGACCGTGCCTCCATTAACAACAATGTTTCCAGGGACACTCGTACCGCCCGCAACGCCTAATCGAAGCGTGCCTGAATTAACAGTAGTTGTTCCCGTATAGGTATTGCTGCCACCAATAAAGTGCCAGGTATTACTGCCATTTTTGACAAAGTTACCCGTGCCTGTGATAGTAGATGTGCCGATGAGGCCTGAAGCACCATTAGCGTCGACCGTTAAGGTGTTGGCACCCAGGTTGATCGTGTTGTTTGAAAAGGCGAGGATGGTTCCCGAGTCGACGGTTATTTCGGCATTGCCGGTTAGGGTGACATTGCCCGTCCAGATGTTGGTACCGGAATCATTGTGCAAGGCACCTTGACCACTCGTTCCTGTGCCGGTGATCGATAGAGCTTCTCCAGCAATTGTGTTAAACCCGGTAAGTGAAAGCTCTAGGGTTGCATTGTTGGTGACAACGGTGCCCGCGGCACTTGAGCCAAGAGCGCTTGCATTTTGTACATCGATAATGCCCGCATTAATGGTGGTTAGGCCTGAATACGTATTAGCACCAGAGAGAGTTAAGGTGTTGGTGCTGAATTTGTTGAGGGATCCCCCTCCGCTAATAATACCTGAGATAGCAATGTTACCGGTTGCAGCCCCTTGTACGTTAATGGCATTGCCATTGTTGTTCAGGGTCCCATTGATGGTGAATACTTGGTTTGCTTGGTTGAGTATCGTTAAATTGTCGTTGTTAAGGGAGATGGGGACATTGACCGTATGTGCAGCATTACCGGCACTATTGAGAACACCTAAGATGACGGTTCCTCCAGCTCCAGCAGTGTCTAGTTGGATGCTACCAGCACCGCTGATGGTGTAGGCAAAATTATCATTGAAGAGTACAATTCGTGATTGGACCGGAATTCCAAGGGTAATGGTCGTTGGGGTTGTAATTGTGTTGAAAAAATAGGGGATTGCGTTGTTTGAGTTAGGGAAGCCGGCAGTAGACCAGTTGCCATTTTGTTCCCAGGTGTTATTAACACCACCTGTCCATCGATAGAGCTGAGCGTTTGCGGGTATGAGATACCCGCTCAGGAATAGGATCCCTGAGACCAGGATGAATAGTAGGGCTCGTGCCTGTGTTTTCATGAAAGTAGTTGATATGGTGATGTAGGAGATGTTGTTTTTGGGCATTAACCCCAACACTATTATATGCAGCAGGTTTCATTCCATTTATTTCTGTTGATAAGTTGTTTATTATGAGCAGAAAGTATCTGTTTATTAGAATGTTGCATTGCAGATGCAATGCCTTTGCAGTTTTGCATGCTTATGCGCTTGTGTTGTGTGGTCTACCACAAGATTGGAGGCATGCACTTGCTTGTGAGTATGTGTGTTCTACCACATTGGGCGCGTGGAGGTGTGTTTGTTTAAGTTGTTGCATGTGATGTGAATACATTTTGTTCGGTGTGTGGTCGGCCACGGTCGGGACGCGGTCCGTACTGTGTCCTACCACACAGGAGTGCCCCGTGTCCGCACTGTGGTAGGACACACTTTGATCTGTAAACTGAGATGGTTTGAGGTGGTTAATGGACTTTGCGTGTAGTGCTTGCATATTGGAATGAATGTCGTTTGACGAATAGGTATAATTATTTATTTTTAGTTTATGAAGGTGAAGTAATGAGGTGCTTAATGGTCTTTATTGGGATTAGATTATTGATTTAAAAGCGAGGCTCATTATAACATTAAATATTATATTGTCAAGGGGTGTTGAGGTGTTTTTTTAATGAAAATGGGTATTTTTGTATAAAAAGAGAAATTCTTTTTTGCATAAGGCCTTAGTGGCTGTTATCCGTAGTGTTTCCTCCCAGTCGTGTTAACCTTGAGCCCTATTCTTATGGAAATGAATCTGCGTGTGTATGTTTGTTGGATGTTGATGTTTGTCGGAGGTGCTTTATGCCTCAGTGCTCAAGGGGGTAATTTTTCAGCTGTTTTGGGAGGTTGGTCGTTAGGGGATGAAAGTACGCAAGGTGAGAGTACTGAGGAAGCGGTGACGGGTGATAATTTCGCAGTGCCCGCAAGAACTGAATTTAGTATGACTTCAGATCACTTCTGGCCTTGCTTTGAGTTTTACTGGGGTATGCAGGCTTGGGCAAATTTGTGGTTAAATTATGGGAATACATTTGCTCACCCTTTCCAAGGGTATGCCCCTTTTGCTGAAGAGATGTATTGGACGCTTGGGTATGTGATGGCTAGTTTGGGAAAATTGCCCAATACAGGTTTGGTCTATTATCTTAATATGTATCTTGTGGAGGTGCGCCGTCATTTATGGCGCTTGGCTGGTAAAATGCCGGAGTCCACGTATCGCGAGTACTATAATTCAAATGATGCCGTCAATCGTGCTGTTGATGTTTTGTTTGAGGCATTGAGTCGGTGTTTACAGGGGGATGCTCTGCGTCGTTTGGGCGAGATACGTCAAGCTGTGCATTTGTATCAAGGTGATTTAGGCGATGCGATGCGGGCTGATACCTCGCTTTATGGCAGTGTAGTGTTTGCTTACTTACTCAAGGAATTGGCTGTGCTTGTACTTGATCTAATCCCCGAGTGGCAAGAAGTTATGCTCGGTGTTTTTGGGCAAGGTGAGAATACAATTCAAGAGAGGATTACTCAATTGCGTAACCGAATCGCAGAGCAGCGATATGCCGAAGTATTTCGCAGGAATTTGTTTAATTACATTTATTATCGGGTTTTGCTCCTTGAGATGCGGCTACCTTTTGGCCTAGGAGAAGAATGGGATGCTCGAATGAGTGAGATCTGGCCTTGGATGAGGCTTGCAGCGGAAGCTTTGGCTTATCCTGCTGACCAAGGCAGGATGTATGGGGTTGGGTTGCCTCCGCAAGAGGTGCATAGGCTTCGTTTTGATCCTGATGACAGCGAAGTGCATTCTGAGGATGATGATGCCGGCGTTTCCTACTTAGGGGATGATGACGATGGTGCAGAAAATGAAAGAGAGACGGATGATAATGGACAAGGTACGCTAATAACTCAGCAGCAAAACAATACAGCAGGGTCTGTTATTAATGCCCGTAATGCATTCTATGGTGCGCCTGTTTGGCTTAATGTTGCTCTTTATGATGGCGGAGGGTGTCAGCAGTAATGCTATTTCCTTGACCTTGGTAAAAGCTTCTTTTCCTTGAGTCTTATGTTTGCTCGTCCTTTTTGTTTTCGTCGGTGTTTTGTCTTTGTTCCCCTTGCTCTGCTTTGCGTCCCGTTTGTTTTTGCGGGAGACGATGAAGATTGCGAGAGCGGGCGTGACAGTGGCGAGCAGTTTTATGATATTACGCAGGATTTTCGTATTATTCATAACGGTACCCCTAGGACTTATATTCCGGAAGCCTCCATGTTGGCCAGATATAGAGCTACGGCTAATACATTGACCTCCCTTGCTCAGTGTAAAAAATTCTCCCAAAAACTTTTAATAGGGGCTATGGGTTTTATGCGTAGGCAGCTCGACTCAGAGTCTGTCTTTTATGTTGGATTAACGCGGAGTATAGACAGCTTGTGGGTTGATCTTTTAAATTTTTTCGAATACTGTTTTGAGCAGGCTTTGCGATCAAGGCAACAGAGGGCGGAGTTTTTTTCTTTTTATGAGGGTACTTTGCGCATGGATGCAGAGAGACTACAAAAACTGTTCAATGAAGTTTTGGGAGAGCTTCAACAGTTAAAAAGTGTATTGAATAATGAAGAAGCTACTAGAAATGTAGCTGAATGGATGGAGGTGTTAAAAAAAATACGGGAAAATCTGGAGTCTGCTTTGAATTTAAAGGACTGGTATCAAGTGCGGGCTTTGTTGGACCTCTTGAGGGATTTTAACGGTTTTGTTTTGGCTTATGCCGAACAAGTGCCACTGTGGCCGAATATTGAGCATGTATTCAGGGGGCAGGCAATTCTTGAAGATGATCAGGAAGCTATTGACTATGACGAAGGTGATGATGATAGCGATGAGCTTTTGCGAGAGGCAACAACGGTTCATTTTAATCATACAGGTACTCCTCCTGAAAGAGAGGAGTTAAGGGCTTTTGGCTTGAGAGCCCTGCTTCAAGAAATTGTTGCTCAGGGAGATCGTGGAGAAGTTGACTTAAATGTCATTTTTGCTGCGTTATTTCTAGAAGGTTTAGATGTGAATGGGGCAGTCCCTTGTGTGCAGTAAGTATGTAGGGGTTTCCGCTTGAAGATTCGTGGCTCTTCTGCGTTAATGAAGGGTTTCTATGCACAGGATTCTTCAGCGCAGTTATGACCTACCTGCCCTTGAGCTTTGGCTTGAGCGCTTGGTTTCTGCCTGGGAGCCTACCTTTGGGAAAGATGCTTTAGAGCTTGGCCGATTTTGGTATCGCGAGGGTGCTGTGCGGGGTCTTGAGGTGAGCCGAGAGAGCCTTATTGTACACAGCAAAGAGGGAGGTGCGCTGTGGTATGCAGTGATTGATTGGGAGTCGGGGAGACTTGCGGTGCGCAGCTCTGTACTCGATAAGGCGCGTGGGCATGCGCTTGCCGTAGCGGGGCTTTACGAGCTTGAGGAGTTGATTACTGAAGTTTTGGTTTTTTTGCCTGACGAGTCTGAGAAAACGACAAACTCTTTGGATGAGAATCTTCATCAATTTAGTAAGTCTGCTTTGGGTGAAGAAGGTTCTTTGCGAAAGCTTTGCATAAAAGTTTGTGTTACGCGAGAAGGCTTGGAGCTTACAGCATTGTGGCAAGGTGAAGAGGGTTCTTGTGTGCCCGTACTGAACGAGGCCGAGGATACCTTAACCCACGGAGAGCGTGAGCAGGCGATTCTTTTGAGTATGCTGGCGAGGCGGGCAGGCTTTTCGCTTGATGCACGGCGCGGTGTTTATCTTTTGCGCGAGTTTGAAAAGATACGCAGTTTCGTTTCTTCGATGCTTGTTGATTGGAAGAAACGCTTTTCGGTGGAGTGTTCACCTGACGTCTATGCGCTTGTTCATGGGCCTGAGCGGGTAAGGCTTGTCGGGAATGCGCAGTCAAAGGGTGCTCGAGGGTTTCGTTTTGAGTGGCAGGTCCTTGCAGGTGAAGATGTGTTAAGTGCTCGTGATATGCGGCGTTTGTTACGCGGGGGTGGGGTGCCTGTTTTCATGCCTGGTAAAGGAGCCTTAGTCTTGCCTGCTGAAGATGCAACGCTTGTTGACCATTGGAAGCATAGTGCTGCTGGATGGAAGGAGGGTGAGGTTCCTCGCTATATGTTGTTTTCTCTTTTTGAAAAGGCAGAGACGCCTTGGAATCTCGATGGAGGATTGCATGCTTGGAAAGAAAACGTTTTGGCATCGCCTGAAGAGAGTATTGAGCTGCCCAAGTTTTTGAGGTCTTATCAGCATGCTGGAGTCGCTTGGCTTAAGCATCGCTTGGGCTGTGGGTGCCATCCGCTGCTTGCCGATGAGATGGGCCTAGGGAAGACTGTACAAGTATTAAGCTTGATTGCCGCGGATGAAGAGCGTACGAAACCATCAATTATTGTTTGCCCGGCAACGGTTGTGCCCGTTTGGCTTCAAGAAGTAGCACGGTTTTTTCCTGCGATAGAAACGCGTATGGTGCGCACGGGTGTCGTGTTTGATGGTACGTCTTGTTTGTGGGTCTGTAGCTATACGCAGCTTAGGCGGCACCGGGCACTCTTAGATGCTGTTGATTTTGACTATGCTGTACTCGATGAGGCACAATTTATTAAAAACCCCGATACAAAAGTAGCGCACGCTTGCATGCAGCTTAATGCTAAGCACCGCATTGCGCTGACCGGAACGCCCATTGAAAACAAGCACCTCGACTTGTGGACGATCTTTCGTTTTCTTATGCCAGGCTTGCTCGGTACGCGTGCTACCTTTGAGCGCAAGGTGATGCATGACGGTGAGGTTTTTTTAAGTGCCTTAAAAAGGCAAATTGCACCCTTTGTTTTAAGGCGAACGAAGCAAGCGGTGCTTAAAGAGTTGCCTGATAAGGTAGAGGTGGTTTTACCATGCCCGCTGACTGATTTGCAGCGTGTCGCTTATCAAAAAATTGTAGAGGAAGCTAAGCGAGAGCTTTCTGGCGAACAAGAGAATGCAATGCATTTGTTTACGTGGTTGCTCCGGCTTCGTCAAGCTGCCTGCGACCCTGCGCTACTGCCATCGCATGAACAGGTTTCTTATGAGCAGAGTGGGAAGTTGCTCGCCTTACTCGATCGTTTGGAGCCGGTTTTTGATAGTGGTAGTAAAGTGGTTATCTTTAGTCAGTTTGTGCGCTTCTTGGAACGTGTGGAGTGCGCCTTGCAAGAGCGTTTTCCGGATATTGCACGCTTTAAGCTCATTGGTGATACGAAGGACCGGAGTGCTCCGGTAAGGCATTTTCAGGAAAGTACCAGAGCAGCTTGCTTTTTAGGAAGTTTGCGAGCAGGCGGAACGGGAATTACGCTCCACGATGCCGACTATGTATTTTTGCTCGACCCTTGGTGGAATCCCGCTGTTGAGGCCCAAGCGGTTGATCGCGTGCATCGCCTAGGGCAGCAGAAAAAAGTCATGATCTATCGCTTGATTGCACCCGGTACGCTCGAAGAGCGCATCCAAACGTTAAAAGAGCACAAGCACGCGCTTTTCGATGCTTTGGTGGGCCAACTCGGGACGCTTTCAGATATCGAGCAATATTTTGCTTCACTTGGAGCGCTAATTGACTATAAAGAGTAATTACGCCCCCTTATGAAAATCCTAGTAGTTGATGATGACCCCACGACGCTTGCGATTGTGCATGCGACGCTAAAAAAGTTGGGTCATGAAGTTACCCTCCGAGAAGATGGCGCTCGTGCATGGCAGGCTTTTCAGCAGGAGTCGTTTACGGCTGTTGTCAGTGATTGGATGATGCCGAATATGGATGGGCTTGAGCTCTGCAAAAAAATTCGAGAGCGCGATACGCAGGCCGACCAGTATACGTATTTTATTTTGCTTACGGCGCGCAGCTCAAACCATGAAGCGCTCGTTGAGGCGACGTCGGCTGGCGTTGATGACTTTCTTGTAAAACCCATGAATCCTGACCAGGTATGGATGCGCCTTAAGGTTGCCGAGCGTATATTAACCTACAGGAGAGAGATTAGTAGTCTTGAGGACATGCTGCCTATTTGCTCTTACTGTAAAAAAGTACGTGATGACCAAAATTATTGGGAGCAGGTGGAAACGTATATCTCAGAACGCACAGAGACACGCTTTAGCCATGGGATTTGCCCAGATTGTTATGAGACGCATATCAAGCCGCAACTGAGGGATCGTGAGAAGAGACAAGAGTCCAACTAAAAGACGTCGATTGCAGAAATGCTTTCCCAGAGGAACCATAGGCCCAGTGTGGCGAGGGCAATATAAAGCAGGACCTTTAAGCTGAACTTGCGCAGTGGCGAAAGATCGTACTTGCCGAAGGAGGCTTTGTGTAGAGCGTCTCGCCGTGAGGTACTGTGCGAAGGGCTTTTTTTTGCAACTTTAGCGCCCTCTCCGATGTAGCGTACACGGTGCTTGGTTTTGCAGCGCTGAACTTTTGCCTTTGAGAAGAAGCGAGTCACCTGGTTAAGAAGCGTTTTCCTCGAGCCAGATGTACTGGTATGGATGGATATTTAGAAGATTTGGGTACCAGCCATGAACGCTTGTCTGGACGAGGGATGCCGAATTAAAGTAGAAGACAGGAATGACTGGCATGCCTTCAAGGGCGATGCTCTCGGCTTTTTGCATGACTTCGAAGCGCTTTTGCTGGTCTGTTGTGCGGGAGGCTTTTTCCATGAGAAGATCGTACTCCCCGTTGCTCCAGCCGCCTTGGTTGTTTGTGCAGCTAGATTCAAAAAGCTCGAGGAAGGTGTAAGGGTCGACATAGTCGCCAATCCACCCGCCGCGGCAAATGTCGTAATTGCCCTCATTGCGGGTTGTGAGGAAGTACTTCCACTCTTGGTTGAGAAGGCTAACGTTGATGTTTAAGTTTTCCTTCCACATGGCTTGGACGGCCTCTGCGATCTTGCGGCGATCCACCGAAGTGTTGAATGTGAGCTCTACCTTGGGGAAGCCTTCGCCGTTAGGGTAGCCAGCTTCAGCGAGGAGGCGTTGTGCTTCGGTTACGCTTTCTTGGAGGTGATTTTCGCTTGTGTAGCCACCGATGTCAGGAGGCGTCATGCTGTAGGCTGCAAGCTGGCCGCGTTTGGCGACATTTTCAACTAAAGCCTTTCGGTTGATGGCAAGAGCGAGTTCTTGACGAACGCGGACATCGTGAAAGGGAGGGCGA
>DCBD01000098.1:0-21902 GCA_002313355.1 Opitutia bacterium UBA1116
ATCAAGCGTCTTGTTAAAGAGGATCTCGCGCTTTAAATTGTCGACCTTGGCATGATCTTTGCGCAATTCTTTGACCAACTCTTGAGGAGAAACGCGCGTCCTGTAGGACTCTTGCATGATGACTTGATTAATGTCATTGTCCGTTACCTCAATCTTTTCTTGCTCGCCAATTTTAGCGAAGACAAAGCGAAGCTTTGCACGCTTTTTTGCCTCAACGCGAGCCTCTTCCATCATGCTTGCATGATCGAGCTCTTTCTTTTCTTGAGTGAGCGCTTGGCGTTGCGTTTCGCGACGGAATAGATGGCTAAGCGCTGTTTGTACTTCAGCATCAAGGGCACTCTCAGGAACAGGGAAATCAACCCGGTCAGCCATGATATTCATGACTTTCTCTTGAACTTCCATCGACTCTGCATGCTTCTTGCGCATCTCAAGCTCCTTGCGGATCTGGTCTTTAAACTCCTCTTCTGTCTTTACCTTGAAAGGAGCTAAAAACTCTTCGGTGATTTCCGGCATGACACGCTCCCTCACCTCTTCGACACTCATCGTGTATTCAGCAGTTTTGCCGGCAAGGCCATCGATATGGAAATTTTCAGGGAAGATCTGGGTGACGGTCTTGCTGTCACCGGCTTTCATACCAACGAGCCCCTGGATAATCGCCTGGACCCCGGGAGCCTCTTCGGCACCTGCCTCTTCCCAAGTACTTTTTTGTTCACCGTAAATAGGCTCTTTAGCAAAGTCAGAAACAGGCTTACCCTCGATGGTGCCTGAATAAGATACCTTAACATAATCACCCTTATTGGCCGCACGCTCGACAACCTCAAAATTTGCACGTTGCATATAGACCTTCTTTAGGGTTTCCTCAACCTCTTCCTCCTTAACAGGTTCTGATGAGACAGAAACCTCAATACCCTTATAATCAGGAAGATCGAAAGTAGGCTCTAAATCTACTGTAAGACGTACTTCAGCAGACGTGCCCGGCTCAAAATTGCGCGTGGCCTCATCAATTTCAATAATAGAGAGAACAGAAAGCCCCGATTCTTTGATAACGTAAGTATAGGCCTTAGTGAGGACTTTGCGATTAAATTCCTCACTAATTTGCTTTGCAAAGCGCTTGCGAACAACATCTTGAGGAGCCTTTCCTGGACGAAAACCGGGGACCTTAGCGTGTTGGCAAAACTCCTGCACAACGGCCTTGTCCTCTTCATTAATCTCCTCAGTGCTCAGGGCCACAAGGACTTCTTTACGGGTCTCAGTAATGTCGTTAACGGTTGTATTCACAGGCTTTAAAGAATTGAAATTTAGATTGGCCCCCATTGAGTGCAGATTTGCTGGTACTTTCAAGGATAAAGAGGAGAAAGCCCTCATTTTCGGAAATCCGATCGACTCCCCAACGTTCCTCCTATAGACTATAAAGTTCTATTTATCCCTCTTGTTGTCATGAAAAAACCATACCTCCTACTGTTCTTCTCCTTTGCTACCCTAGCTTCTTATGCATCAAGCACTGCTTCTGAAAGCTTCGGGAGTGACGGCGAGACTAAGCTATCCCCCTCCATGCAAGCACTCTTCAAAGAAACAATGCAAGTCACTCAAGATGAATTACTTAAACTATATGAAAATTCATTCTGGTTTTTTGAGTGTGAACTATACTGGGAGGCTGCCCAAATAACTCAAAACTTAGCAGAAAACCCACCCAACGACATAACAGTAGCTAGGACACTAAATATTAACACGCGCCTCCACCTCCTCATCTTAGACCTCTATCATCTTGCATATCAATCAGAAACAAACCCAAACATTCCACCAAGGCAGCGATTTCTCCAAGCAGCAGTATTTTACCAAGCTGCCTATATCGTTGCTCAGCAAATGGGTGCTGAAGGCTTTATCCCCCTCATTGAGGAGCATCTTGCTCAACGAGATCAGGCCCTCAGGCTCGCAATTGAACATACACTACCCGATATTCACACCACACCTGTTGTTGGTATAGCGCCTCAACCCAACCTAGCGCTAGACGTCGCTACCCTATTTTTCGGGGCTGAAATCAACTCAATCGGTCGCTAAAAATGTGGTCTACCACACTTTGTAAAAAACTAAGCATTTAATATGCAGCTACTTATACTTTACCCCTGAACAAAGGGGTTATAGGCCTTCTCCTGGGCAACACTCGTCTCAGGGCCGTGCCCAGAGAGTAGAATGACATCCTCAGGAAGGGTGTAAATCTGCGTCTTGATCGAAGCTTCAAGCTCCTCGAAGCTCCCACCGGGGAGATCTGTCCTGCCAATGCTTCCAGCAAAAATCGCATCCCCCACAAAGGCACAATGATGTTCTGGGAAGTAAAACAAGACATTTCCCGGGGCATGCCCGGGAACAGGGCGCACTTCAACGGAGGTCCCAAGGAGATTTAGAGTTTCATCTCCCTTAAGCCAATGGGTAATCTTTGCAGGCTCAATGACGAGATCCTGAGGCATAGCAACAGCCATGGTCATAGGATTTTCGTACCAGTTTCGGTCACCCGGGTGAGCATAAACCTCCGCGCCAAGATCTTGAATAGCCTTCGCATCACCGATATGGTCCCAATGCCCATGGGTTAAAAGTAAAGCAACAAGTTTGCACCCATGCTCTTTTAAAACCGACTGAACCATAGGGAAAACACCTGGAGGGGCATCGATTAATAAAGCTTCTTCTCGTGTCTTATCGATAAAAATATAGGCATTAGTCTCCAGTGGCCCTGCAGGGAGCACTTGAAGAATCTTTTGTTGATCTTGGCTCGCTTCACTATCCATAAACGCAGCACACACTGGCACACGGTGCTACCTATGGCAATAGGCTTTTTTAATTGTGAGCTGCCTTGTGAGACATGTGGTGCTCGATATTGTCAACTTGTGAGAATACTGATAAAGTCTCAGACTCAAGCCAAGCTGCCCTATCCTGAATAGCCTCTGAGCGAGGGTGATTCTCAGCACGAACAAAAGATTGAACAAATAAGCACTCAATCATGTGTACGATAAGATTGAATGGGATTACGCCATCTTTGCTTTGGCTACAAGCGGCACTGTACTTTTCACGAGATACATTTTGAAGACAGCTATTGTCCTTAATGTAGAGATAGTTACCGCCACCATAAAACTTACGCTCTCCAATATTGCGTATAAAAAACTGCTTATAATCGACATTGAAGCGCTCAAGCTTTGAAGCCAGCTCTTCTGCACGCACCGCATTACCACTAGCATTTTGCCCATCAGACGCGCGCTTCAAAACCTCACGATAATCCTTAGGAGAGACAAAAAACTCAGCTGTTTCAATAGACTGTTCAAGAATTTCGAGTGTTTCTTCTGAGCCCGCGATTGCCGACATAGTACTGCTCAGTCGATGAGAACTGCTGGCATCTTCTACACTTTTTGGGGTATTCATATGTAAGCTTCAACTGTAGTGTTTATTCACGAGGGGTAAGCTGACAACCTTCAGCCGAGAATAGAGAGTATGGTTTCTTAAATAAGGTAGCGTATGTGCCTACAAATTAGAAATAGAAGCAAGCCATGGATGTGTGCGGGCGTAGACTCGGTCTTTTTCTTCTTGCTGCATGACAGCACTCTTCAGCACCCGGCTTACAGATTTGTCGTAGATAGTGTTAAACTGATCGATATGAAACTTTTTCTTGTAGGCTTCCACCAAGAAACAACGCTCTAAGAAATCGAAAATATTACGCTTACTGATATGTGGATACTTTTCGGCTAAACGCTCATCAACCTCGACCAAGCCTTCTTCACTAAGGGTTGCATCGTCAAAATCATTAACAAGCTGAACAAATCCTTCTAGCTGGACCTTTAACATTCTTGTTTGCTTGCGAAAAGCTTCTGCCTTCTTCCCACTCAACAATTCTACATACTGCTCGCGCCCCTGAATATAAAGTGTAAGAGCTGCTTCAAAATCACGATAAGAGACGCGCTTATTAACAGAACCATCTTTAAGAGGAGCCTCTAAGCGCTTATAGCGATTTTCGAGCATGGCTAGCTTAGAGTCCCAAAACCGCTGCATAGCTTGCTTTTTATCTCCACCACTGAGCTTTAAAACTTCTTCAAAAACAAAGTCTTCGATGATGTCACGAAGCTCATTCCAGGCGAGAATTTTCCCTCCCATGAACTTTTCACGAACCGCCTTCTTAAAATGGCCCATGAGGTTGGGAAGTGCTTTACGTTCTATTTGGACGCGCTTTAATGCTGCCATGACATCCTGGTGCGCTAAACTTCCCTCAACAAAAGCTTCTACATAACGGATGGCACCTTGCTCGATGATGTCTGCAGCTTTCTTCGCAGTTACAGGATTATCTTCGAGGTCAAATTCTTTAATGAGGCTGCGCATTAAATTGTACCCGAAACATGCACGCAATACTCTTGCCAAATAATTGCCGCTTTCTTCTTTGAGTTTTTGTAAATTTTTCCTGTTATCTTGACCGGTGACAGCTTCAATTTTGTCTAAAACAAGACCTTCTACAAAATCGTAGCGTGTAATAAAGAGTAGCTCTTTATTTTCACTGCAAGACTCCGCGCGCGCTGCAGTTAGTATGTCTTCGGCAACATCAAAAAACTTATTTCTCATTAGCATTTTCATGGCAATATCTCCTTCTTCGTTTCGAACCTGTTGATTAACAAAAAACTCAACTACTTTTATAATAGCCCATAATAAAAAAAAAGCAAACACTCCTAAGCTTTTTTATGAGCTTTTCAGATCTCAGTAAAAACGAACATCTCCTTAACAAAACATTCAATACCCATAAACCATATTAATGATCTTAATAAATCACAAGCGGGCCATTATTGCTGAGATTTACCCCTCAAATACTGAAGTGTATCTTTAAAGTCATCGGGCATTTTAGCATGAAATTTCATCTCAACACCGGTAACAGGATGGGTGAAGACAAGCCGGTCAGCATGAAGCAATACACGGCGAGCAAAGGGAGCATCCCCCTTTGCACCATGCCCGTAAGTAGTGTCGCCGACAATGGGGTGATGGATGTGGCTCAGGTGAACACGAATTTGGTGTGTACGACCTGTAAAAATCCAGCAACGCAGCAATGCATAATTATCAAAACGTTCTTCTAAGGCCCAATCTGTCCTGGCGGGTTTCCCTCGATCTAAAACAGCCATCTTAACGCGAACCGTTGGGTGACGACCGATAGGGTCTATTAAGCTTCCAGACTTAACCAAAGGTACTCCATGAACTAAGGCTAAATACTCTTTTTTCACAGAACGCTCTGCAAATTGTTGGGTTAAGCGGAAGAAGGCAGGGTCTGTCTTGGCGAAAACAATGAGGCCTGAAGTTTCTTTATCTAAGCGGTGAACAACCCCTGGACGCAAAGACCCAGCCGCTGTACTCAACCCTCCATTTGTGTGGAAAAGCAAGGCATGCACGAGCGTGTCTTCGCCAGTACCACTTCCAGGGTGAACGACCTGGCCTGAAGCTTTATTGACGACAATAATATCGTCATCTTCATGGACAATCTCAAGAGGCATCTCCACGGCACGAACCGTCGAATCTTTGGGTGAAGGAAAGCGAATGCTTAAACAGTCACCCGTAGATACCTTGTGCTTTTTATTGATGGGTTCTCCCGACAAAAGAACCCCACCATCATCAAAAGCTAGTTGAATTTGCCCGCGGCTAACGTCTTCAAAGTGGTGCGCGAGGACTTTATCGGCACGCATCTGAGAAACACCCGCCGGAACTATGAACTCAGTAAATTCCACAAATCTTCTTAATTAATTGCGCCAAATAAAATTATCCGGATTGAGTGATAAAAGATCTTCCTTCACAAACATACCATCACGGCGGATAATCTCACCGTCGAAGGAGATCGTCCCCCCTCCATACTCGGGACGCTGAATGCACACCATATCCCAATGCACTTGAGAACGATTTCCATTATCTGCATCTTCATAAGCCTGCCCTGGAGTAAAGTGAAAAGAACCTGCAATTTTCTCGTCGAACAAAATGTCACGCATGGGCTCTAAAATATGAGGATTAAAGCCAATTGCAAACTCGCCAATGTATCGAGCACCATCATCTTGATTTAAAATTTCATTAAGGCGCTCAGTATTGCTGGACGTTGCCTCAACGATACGACCATTTTCAAAGCGTAGCTTAATGTTGTCAAAAGCTGTACCCTGATAAACAGAAGGAGCATTGTAGGTAATGACGCCATTAACGCTATCTCGAACAGGAGCAGTAAAAACCTCCCCATCGGGGATATTGTGCAAACCGCCTGAAGCGATAGTATTAATCCCTTTAATGGAAAAGCGAAGGTCTGTATCAGGGCCCTGAATGCGCACCTCATCGGTCTTGTTCATGAGCTCTTTAAGGGCCTCCATGCCTGGCTTCATACGAGAGTAATCAAGCGTGCAAACTTTAAAGAAAAAGTCCTCAAAGGCTTCCGTACTCATTTGAGCAAGCTGCGCCATAGCAGGATTAGGCCAACGCAGGACAACCCACTTCGTGCTATTGACACGGCAATCTTGAACGGGCTTCATAGCTCCAACGGCTGTGAGCATGTGCTCAACGGGAACGTCATCCACTTCAAAAATATTATTTGAACCGCGTAAAGCGATGTAAGCATCCATACGCTGCATGCGAATAAGCTCAAAAGCTGCTGTTTCCTCAAACTGATCTCGTGTACCCGCACGAAGCATTTCTCGATGAATGACGCCACGATTCAATTGGACAAAAGGTATGGCATCGCGCTTTCGAGCGGCCCGAACCAGGGCGACAACCATCTGCTCAGGGACATCGTAAGCATCAATAAGAACGCGCTCTCCAGCATTCAGACTGGTTGAAAATCCTGTTAGTACTTCAGCTAATTTAGTGTAATGTGGTATCTCCATAGGGCGAAATTGGGTTTTATTAATTTTGAGTCTAGCAAAGATTTGCGCAATGAAAAGGCTCTTTTAAGCCTTTTTAGCCTCAATAACTACAAAGACCTTAGCATCGAAAAGTATTGAGGGTTTAAAAAAGCCTGCAATACCTTTGAAGGATCAAAATCAACCATTGTGCTACTCTCAGCGTTAACAACACTCCTGTAGGCCGACTTTAGACGCTCAGCATAGACGCTCACATTGTAATGCTCAAGAATGGCTGCACGGTTATAATCCACCACCGACCTATCCTCATCCAAATTTAAACCTAAGTCTTCTCTTGCCGAAGGTGACAGCGAAGAGCGCTCAACAACGTGCATTTGGTAGCCTTCATTAAGCCTACCAAAGTCAATAACACCCCCCTCCGTCCATCTATTCCAAGCATCACCGAGAGCAATACTCTCAACAAATACTTCATAGGCCTCTAAATGGCGCTGAAAGGACGCTAAAAGGTCTCGCTTAAGAGCAGCCTTATCAAACCATGCGAGCGGCACAGGCAAACGTGTATAGAGGGAATATAAAGCAATTCCCGAATCTTTAAACCCCTGGGTTATCTCTGGAAGATCACGACCCATAAGCGGTTTCCCCCATAGGCAGGGCTCCAAAAAAGACAGTCCAAACCCTTCGGCAATACTTGTCGTTATTAAAGCATCTGCACTCGCAACAAGATCCAGGAATGTATATTTTCCCTCATCTCCTAAAGCGAGTTTTACGGGTAAATGTAAACGGTCGGCACAACGCACCCAACTTTCATGAATGGAGCGTGCGAGAGGATTTAAAGGCCCTAGAGAACTGGCATAGAGGTCGCCATCAGCAGCATTAGTCGACCACAAGAGCAACTCGCCTATATTTTTTCTCCGAATGCCTCGCGTAGAATAAAGAACAAGCCGGTTTTCGGAGAAAAGGTCGCAACGGGCATCCTCCAATGAAGGAACCTTTACAGGATTAGGCAAAAGAAATAAAGAGGCTTCAGGCATACCTGCTTGAAGCAAAATACTATAATCTCTTTCATTCAAGACGGCATAAGCAACGCGCTTTCCCACTGGATAGAGGCCATTTCCTTCAGCTGCACATTCTTTTAGATAGCGATAATTAGCAGGCCTTCCATCTTCAGGAAAGTCATGAATGTGCAACAGCATAGACTCACCCGATTCTGCTAAAGAATGAAGTGCATCCAGTAAAAGTCCATTTTTCCCAAGCGTTGGATTATGGATATGCCAAAGATCAGGAGGACTACCCAAAAGCGCTTTAGCCTGAGTACGCAAACCTGAAACCAAATCCGCAGCATTAAAATTAGTCGCTCTACCCTCAGTGTAAGCAAGCTCGGGCACAACACCCACACAAGGGAGCATATCACCCTTGTAGGGCTCTCCACTCAACACGCATACATCAACCTCTGACCCCTTGAGCGCTTCGATGCTACTCTCAATAACACGCGTCGCGCCCCCAGAGTGAAGATGATAGTGAACGATAGCAACTCGCATCACACTTTCATACTAAAGCAAACTTTCCACGCTGCCTGGCAAGGTATTCAGGCACTTCGCACATAGGGGGCCGCTCTTCTTCAACAATGGTATGCTCAACCTGATCGTAACGTTCATCTTGCGCCTGAAACTGCCGAAGCACCGTACTCATTTCCGGAAACTCTTTTACAAGACCAAGCTTTTCCATGCGCTTTAAAAATGTTTGTAAAATGCCAAAAGACATCTTCCCCAGGTCACGCGTGGATTGATTGACGTGAATTCGCCTGTCTAAATCTGTTTGAGCGAAAGCATCAAGGCCCCAGCGAGTGTAAACATCAATCAAGTGTGAAGTTTCAACACCGTACCCAATAGGGAACGGCAACGCCTCGAGAACTTCACGCCGCACTGCATACTCTCCCGAGAGAGGCTGAACGAGAACCGTAAGCTCAGGAAAAAACAAGGAAAAGAGCGGGCGAACGAGAATCTCCGTCACTCGGCCGCCTCCAGATGGCCGTGTTCCTTGAGAAAAAGCAAGCGGCCTATCGTAAAACGCCTTCACATAGCGAACATTGTCTTGGTAAACAAGGGGTGCTACAAGGCCATAAACAAACCTTGGATGAATATTTTTGATGTCGGCATCTACATAACAAATAATATCTCCTTTTAGCTGATAAATGCCCTTCCAGAGATTTTCTCCCTTACCTCGTTTATGGCCATAGCTTGGTAAAATATCTCCAGCAAAATAAACATCCGCACCAAAGGAAGCTGCGACCTCAAGAGTCTTGTCTGAAGAGCCTGAATCAATAACAGCAAGCTCATCAATTAAAGGATAGCGATCCATTAGCTCAGAACGGAAAAGAAGCACTTCTTTTCCAATGGTTGCTTCTTCGTTCAGCGTTGGAATACACAGAGAAACCTTAAGCCCCTTGCGCTCTTTTTCTTCAACTAAACGGCGCAAGTCCCAAAAGGCCCCGTGGTGGAAGGTCCTCGTTTCGAGCCAGTGTTTAATCTCTTGACTGCCCATAATCGTTATCCATTGCAAGCATCACGCTTAAAAGCTGCGCGATGCCCGTGAATATAGGATCAATCATAATCCTCTCATGAAGCTCGTGAATAGCACGCCCCTCAGTAAGCCCAAGCACGACACAGGGGATACCCGCATCAATCAAAGCGGATGCAGAGCCCGTCGTAGGCGTTATGCAAGGGGCAATATCCAGCGACTCCATGGCAGCCTTTGCAGAGCTGACAATAGGATGGCTCTCATCGATACCCCCCGAAGAGCGACGTGCAAGGACATCCATCGCAATCGAGCACGAACATTGATCTCCTTGTTCTCCACAACAAGCATCCAGCAGAGCACTTATAGACTGCTCAATCGTGGCCACGCTGCCCTCATCACGCCCTCTTACCTCAAAAGCTAAGCGGGCTTCGGCTGCGGTTGTGTTGTAAGCAGTCCCTCCTGAAACACTTCCTAAAATGAGCGAGACTCCGGGCTGCTCAAGCTCTGGAAGAGCCATAAGACCGTCAATAAAAGTCATCAAAGGACCAATAGCTCCAGGCTGAAGACCCGTTGGCCAAAGCTCGTCGCCACCTCCGGTAGAACAGCGCACTTCGGCACGCAACATCCCAGGAGATGCATAGCTTAAGCGGCCGAGCTGAACCCCTTCAACACAAATACCTCCATGCAACAGGCGCTTATTATTCTCCAAGAAAGTACGCATCCCGGCAATATTACCACGCCCAAGACTACGTACGTCCCCCATCAAAATAAAATCATGCTTAAGGGTAATCCCCAAGCGCTCGAGAATAAAGGGCAAGCTCGCCACCGTTGCCAGCCCAAGGACATTATCGCCAACACCGGGCCCTGATATGGCTTCTGGGGTAACATGCACCGTATGGTCAACTGTACAAGGAAACGGTGTATCTACGTGAGCAAAAACAAGAATACTCTTAGCACCTACACTTCCAGGGAGCCTCGCTAAACCATTACCCACATCATCAACCATCACATCATGAAGGCCACCTTCAATAAAGCGATCTTGCAAAAATGTAATGCGATTCTGCTCGCCAAAAGTTGGCGCGGGGATTTCCCCCATCATGACAACGTTGGCAAGTATGCGTTCTCGTAATAGACTGATCTCACGAGCAAGCTGGGGCAAAGCATTGAAAGATGCGGGTGTCAACAATGTAGAGGCAATCATCGAAAAAGAGTCTCTACACTTATAATAAAGAGTTGAGGGAGATGCTAGCCTTTTTTCATAGTCAAGCAGCTTAGGGCAGTGTCATGAAAGACAAGCTATCTGATCTTGCCATACACCTAGTGCTTAAATAGTATTAACTCCTCTACTCAACCCCTGCCTACATCACACCTATGTCCCTCAACATCGGCTTTATATCAACTCGCTTTTCCGGGACCGATGGCGTTTCTCTAGAAAGCGCCAAGTGGGCGGAAGTGCTCTGGGATGACCGTCACATAAGCTTTTGGTACAGCGGCCGGAGTGACCGCCAAGCTGAAATCTCCTACGTTGCCCCCGAGGCTTATTTCAGCCACCCGGAAAACCTCTGGATCAACGAACAGGTTTGGCGCTGCAATGCACGCTCCCTCTTAGTGAGCACACGCATCCGCGAAATGGCAGACTACTTAAAATCTACTTTATACGATTTTACAAGGCGCTTTAGCATCGATGTACTCATCCCACAAAACGTCCTTGCTATCCCCATGCACATCCCCCTTGGCATCGCTGTCACAGAGTTCATCTCAGAAACACAAATGCCCGCAATCGCCCACCACCATGATTTTTACTGGGAACGCACACGTTTTTCCGTAAGCGCCGTCAAAGACTACTTAGAGATGGCCTTTCCTCCCACGCTCCCAAACATCTACCATGCGGTCATCAACCGTCCCGCCGGGGAGCAGGTATCACTGCGCAAGGGCCTTGCACCACTACTCATCCCCAATGTCTTTGATTTTGATAATCCCCCACCCAAGCCTGACGACTATGCACAAGATGTCCGCCAAGAAATTGGCCTTAGCGAAGAAGATATTTTCATTTTACAACCCACGCGCATTGTCGCACGCAAAGGCATCGAGCATGCCATCAAACTCATCGGCCTATTGGGAGACCCTCGTTACAAACTCGTTATCTCCCATGAAGCGGGCGATGAAGGCCTCGAGTATAAACACATGCTCGAAGACCTCGCCGCAGAAGAAAATGTCGACATCCGCTTTTTCTCGGGCCGTGTTGGTGAAGTTCGCCAGCTAGACCCGCAGGGCCGCAAAATCTATACCCTATGGGACCTTTATCCTCACGCGGACTTTGTCACTTATCCAAGCATCTACGAGGGCTTTGGCAATGCTCTCTTAGAGGCGATCTACTTCCGCATCCCGATCCTCATCAACCGCTACTCGATCTTCATTTCAGACATTGAGCCTAAGGGCTTTAAGCTCGCCGTGATGGATGGCATTGTCACCTCAAGTGTCGTCAAAGAAGTCCGTCGTCTAATTGAAGACAAGAAATACCGCGAATCGGTGGTCAAGCACAACTACGAGGTCGCACGCTCCTTCTACAGTTATAGCGTCTTACGCCGCAGCTTGCGCATTCTTTTAACAGGTCTCACAGGTCTTAAGTCCGCCATCCCTTCTAATAATAACAAATAATAATGAAGCTCGTCTCCTGCAAGCACCTACAAAAAATCAAGCGCCACCTGAAGAAACTCTACGGGACCAAGACGCTTGACCATCTCTTCGAACGCTTCTACATGACCGTTGGGCGTTACGGCATTGGCATGCCGCCGATTCCTAAACCCCATAAATGGACTGAAAAAGACACACTCCTCATCACCTATGCAAACTCCATTACATCAGATGAAGAGGCCCCTCTTGTCACACTCAATCGCTTTTGCAATAAGCATCTCCAAGGCCTGATTAAGACAGTTCATATCCTTCCGTTTTTTCCCTGGTCTTCAGATGATGGCTTTTCCATCATTGATTATCGCCAAGTTGATAAAGAATACGGCACCTGGCAAGACATCGAAGCCTTGAGCAAAAACTTCTCTCTGATGGTCGATCTTGTCCTCAACCACTGCTCGGCACAGAGCAACTGGTTTCGCGACTACTTAATCGGGATAGACCCTGCCCGGCGCTATTTCATCGAGCTTGACCCAAATACGGATGTCTCTTCAGTCACACGCCCTCGCACATCGCCTCTTCTTACGAAGGCAACCACACGCTATGGCGAAACCCACGTATGGACAACTTTTAGCGAAGACCAGGTAGACCTCAACTGGAAAAACCCCGATGTCCTTTTCGAGTTCATAGACATTCTCTTTCAATACATTCATCACGGCGCACGCATCATTCGTCTAGACGCTGTAGCCTACGCCTGGAAAGAACTAGGCACATCCTGCATCCATCTCGAAGAAGTTCATGAGCTTGTAAAGCTTCTGCGCGCCATTTTAGAGACAGTAGCACCCAACGTCTGGCTCATCACCGAGACCAATGTCCCTCACGAGGAGAACATCGCTTACTTTGGCAACGGAGACGAGGCTCAGATCGTTTACAATTTCACCTTAGCTCCCCTCATCCTGCACACGTTGCTAAACGGCAACGCTGAAAAGCTCACCACTTGGGCCGCAGGTTTAAAGCCCCCCCCACGAGGCTGCACCTTCCTCAATTTCACCGCATCACACGATGGCATTGGCGTTCGCCCACTCGAAGGCCTGGTGAGCGACAAAGAGCTTAAGGCTCTTATCAAACATGTTGAAAAACGCGGCGGCGCTGTCTCATACAAAGCTAATAGTGACGGCAGCAAGAGCCCTTACGAGCTCAACACCACTTACTTCAGCGCACTGGATATCCCAGAAGACAGCGATCTTGGCATTCAGCGTTTTCTCTGTTCTCAAGCGATTGCACTCGCCTTTCGCGGGATTCCAGCAAGCTACATTCACAGCCTACTTGGCACCGCTAACGATATTGAAGCCGCCAAAGAAACAGGCATCCCGCGCCGCATCAACCGCCACATCTGGGACAAGAAAAACCTCGAATTGCGCCTCAAAAACGAAAGCTCCACGCAGTCCAAAATCTTCAAGGCGTATAAACAACTCCTTCAAAAACGCACCCATGAGCCTGCCTTCCACCCCGAGGCAGAACAAATCATCCACACGAGTTCCCCTGGTCTTTTCATTGTAGAGCGTATTGCTCTGGGTCAAAAAAGGCACGTCCTTTGCACATTCAATTGCACCGCCAAGTCGCAATCACTCCCCGCTTCACTCCTGGGTGATATCTTTAAAAAACAAACAACCCTGCACGACATCATCACAGGCAAACGCCAAAAGGCAAACGGTAAGGGCCTGACGCTCAAGCCCTACCAGGCTCTTTGGCTCATACCTGACAGGGCTTAGCCAATAACAGTATTTCACTCTCACGAATTCTTCATAAAAACCAGGCAGTCCCTTGTTTTTTAAGCCATTGTAGTGTATCTTGGTGAAAGGAAGGAACTAAAACAAAAAAACACCTGTCTTATAACAGGCGACTTTTGCGTTTTAATGAAATCAAAAGCATTTCAAAAACAACATCTCAATAACTAGGAGGAGCAACAGTATGGATCCACGCATCGGCGGCAGCCAACATAGTCATCAACAGCAACAAGTAGACGGCCCGCAGAAAACATTTCGCGGCAAGCCTATTCAAACAGGTTTAACAAAGCCCGAGCGCGGCATCTTGGGCACCATTGTACACGTGCTTACAGCACCGGTAACCTTCTTTCGTCACAAGCTCAGCTCAAAGCCCTACTCTTCGCTCACTTTTAGCCGAGCATTTCCAGACGGAAAACTTAACGACGACACATTCGGATTAACCATGGAAAAACTGGGCAAGGCCCAACGCTCCGGGGAAGACTATTCTGTCCGAAGCTCAGGCATCGACAAATACTTACGCGATCAGTTCAGGGCCGAAGGAGATAACGGCTTTGTGAGCATGGCTCGATTCAGGCAGCAAGTAGAAGGCTACAAAGAAAAACTTCAACAAGACATTGAAAATGCAAAAGAGGGGCTTGCTCATTTAGACAAAGACATTGCAGCAAAAAACTTAATCCAGCTCCAGAACCGCCTTGCTGGGGTTAACGTAGTGCTTGAAAGTCACGAACGCATTGTTGCCGACGAACTCTTTATTCATATGGATGAAGATGAGCTCTTCGCAATGATTCCCCTAGAAAACCTAATTGAGCAAATACCGGAAGATTCCGATGCACGTGGAAAGCTTCAAGATTTCCTCAATAATTTCGAACC
Organism: Opitutia bacterium UBA1116; assembly: GCA_002313355.1. GTDB lineage: Bacteria > Verrucomicrobiota > Verrucomicrobiia > Opitutales > UBA1977 > UBA1977. The sequence continues at coordinate 14,648 of DCBD01000098.1, forward strand.
CGACGAACGCCCTACTATCTCTGCCAATCTCAAAACAATCGAACAGGTTCTTGGCAAAAACACGGATAGCAATTATTGGGCATTCAACGGCGCCCAAGTTTTACGAGCTATGCCAGACGAGAAAGTAGCCGACATCATGTATCAGCGTTTTGGTGGCTCGCCCGATGGAGCAACCCTTCTTGCAGCACTTCCCAAGGAAAGGCGAGAGAGCGTTCAAGCACATTACGTCGAGATAGAGCTTATGGACCCTTACGGGTACAGAAACGGTATTGATATGGCCGCTCAAATTGCTGGCAAGAACGACATCCAGACTATCGTTAACAATCCTAAAAGCACTCTTCTAGGCAGTCTGTCTCAGCGTGTCATCAGGCTGCAGTTTGAGCAAAAATCCGATGAAGCGCGTCGAGATGTCCATCAACACCAAACCAATCTCAGCCAGCTTCAAGAGAAGAAAAGTGTTATCGGGAAAAAATGGGCTGATCGTGCAATGCGAGGCATGAACAGCACACGCATCAAAGAAAACCTCAACACAAAGAAAACAAAGGCCGAGCACGAGCTTGCAACAATCGCAGGGGATGACGGAAAGCTTGCGAAGGCTAAGGCCACCTTTATTCAAGCAAAAGATACCGTCAACATATGTAAAACGAAGGTTCAAGAAGCCAAGGCTTCGCTGGAAGGACACACGCATGATACCGACAAGCAAGAGCATCTTGCCATGGCAGAGCAGGCTTTAAGCACCGCCGAAAAGGCATCCAAAGAAGCACTTACCGCTTACCAGTTACTAGACGAAGAGGCACTGTCATTACAATCTGAAATCGCCGAATGCAGCCGTCAACTAGAAGAGTTTGACCTCCAGACAGCCGCCCTTGATGCCTCGCTTAGAGAAGATTTAGGCATCGACGAAACTGACGATCTCAACAGTGCGCTGAAGAGTTTCAATGCAGACATCAATGGACAAATAGAAACAGCCAAAGCAGACCTTCAGGCTGCCACCGAAGCACTAGCAAAAACCGAAGCAAACTTAGAAGAGGTTCTGGAAGGCATAAAAACCAATACGGTTACCGCCTACGAACATTTAGATGAAGACATTATCCAACACGCTTACGAAGTAGAGAGAGCAGATCAGCTTCTCGATTCTATACGCTTACAAATTGAAGAAGGAAAGAGTCCACAAGATATTGCATCTAATGATAATCTCTGGGAAGGCTTCGAAGGCGATGGCATCAACGAAAAGCTCCAAGCCATACGCAATCAACTAGAATCAGGTGTTACTGAAGACGTTGACTGGGGCACCTTTCGCGAAGAAGTCGCTGCTAATACAGAAATGCTTTCAGCCTACAAATCGCTTGTTCATACAGTAGCTGAACTCATCACCAACCACTTACCCGAAGATCAAGTTGAACAATTCTTCAACATGGTATCTTATGATCTTGCCATCATAGAGGAACACTGGAATGGCGTTGAGACAACACTTAACGATACGCAGTTAGCAGCTAAAGCCATCAAAGACTTCAAAGAAGAAGGAGTAAGAACGCAAAAAGCAGCTGATGCTGCCAATATCGCAAAGCAAGGCGTCGCCATTAATGGAGAGCATTTAACTCCAGCTAACATGGATCGCAACATGGAAATTCTGGGTAATCAAACAGTCCAATCTAACGTAGCAAGGCGAGATGGCCGGGTCTCAAAAACAGACCCTAAAGTAGACAAAGCAGTCTACCAAGCAGTAGGCGGAAACCCAGAAAAACTCGCTAATATCAATAGTATTGTCGTTAGTAAGCTAGATCAACTGGGTGCTCTTATCTTTGGAACACATGAAGCCAATCTTCAACAACAAAGCTTAGGCGGACCTAAGTCTCAAAACTTAAAAGACCTATCCAATAGTGAGTATTACAGACTCGTCGGTCTAGAGTCTTTTCATGCCAGCATTCAAGACGAGGCTGCCCGAATAATCACCGGAAACGACAGTGTCACTGCAAAAAGCATTAAGCGTATTGAAGACCCTAATGATCTCGCTGAGATTCTAGTTGAGAATGAAAAATTCAAAAGAAATCCTGCATCATTCGCACGCCTCATAGCAGATATTAAAGGGAAGTCCTTTACCGAAGAGGTGCTCATAGCCGTTGCAGATAAGCAGATCTCAGGCATTAAACTCAACACTGCTATTGAGGCACTAGAAGAGATTCCAGACGATCTCCCAGAGCCACCTCAAGTTGGTAATGTCCAAGCAGGTCAAGTTGCTCTACGCACTTTGAAAGGGGAGCCTTCCTATATAACGAATGACAATTTTTCTCGAGAAATGCGGGCCTTAGGAGGTAGTAGCGAAACACCTCAAGAGGTAGCTCGTCGCCTTATAAGATATGGTGGCCTGAATCCTGAAAAACTCGAACCAGCCGACATAGAGCGTCGCTATGGAAGCTTTCAAAAAGAAGTTGAAGACTACCGTAGTGCCCTTGAAACACATATCAACGACCTGCGGGATCTTCGTGACGAAGGTCAAAAATCGGGGAACATCAACCCCAAATTAATTCGTGAAATTATAGCACTTGAAAGAGAACTTGAAGGGGTAGAAAAGCTTCTAGATGGTCTCTACTTTGCAGAAACAGGTGGCATGCGCAGACCTCATAGAACACAGATAGACATTGGGTCTTTCAATCTTAACCTAGGATTTTGGCATGCATTAACTAATGACAAGTTTCCTTACGAACTGCGCCGTATCGTTCGCAAGGAAACATCGGTCCCAGAAATCCAAGGGAAACTTGCTAATCAAATCAATGGTGATCAAGCATTAGTGCTTGCATCGAAGCTTGAAGTCTACGACCGAGAACTCGAGCAGATGATCTTAAAACTCGAGCAGCTTCAAACCACTCAATCACAACAGGGCAATCCCGACCCTCGCATAGCCACTGCAATTCGAGGTTATAAGCAAGAGCGTCAAGGCCTTGTCATTATGCGACAAGCCGTGAACAATCTACTTCCCAAGGAGGTTGAGCCATTGGAAATTGATATGATGGAAGTCACTATAGAGGAGATAGATATCGAAGATGATGACCACAACGACCGCGGTCGTGTCGTCTCGGACCCTCCAGTCATTGCACTATCAGGCAACTACGACCCAAGCAAAGAGCCTGTCCTCGACCTTGGAGAGGGGTCTATTCAGATAGTTCGAGATCAAAGTCCAACAATCATAATTGGAGACAATATAGTCAACAAACTAGCTCTTCTCGATAAAATGGATGTCTTGGCCAATAATGACGAGAAATTGGGAGAGCTAGCTAATACGCTTCGAGTAGGTGGAGACCCACAAGAGGTTGTCAACAAACTCAAAGTATACCAAGCTCAATTAAAGGCACATATTGAGCACAATAAAAAGCAAGGAACCGATGAAGGCATACATGCACTAGAGCTTTCTAGCACAGTACAGGGGCTTGGCCTCATTATCCCTATGATTGAAGATCTCTATGAGTTGCAAACCGAAGACGATATAGATACCACACAGTCCTTGAGCTCAACTAACAAAAAGGCCATATCCTATCAACCAACAACAAACGTAGTAAATCAAGAGGATGAGGTGCTCTACGACATTACCGAAGAAGAGGCAAGAATGCTTGCAGAGCAAGGGCTACAGCCTCTCTTTGACCTTGGATTTATCGACGAATCTGATCTCATACCAGATTACGATATCGATGAGCCCGAATATCCTTTTGACGAAGGCGTGATCATCATTGGGGGAGTTTGGATAAGCGAAGACAATATTATTGAAGCATTAGAAGGCTTAACAGAAGATAGTATTGTTGAAATTGATCCTAAAGCCTCAGAAACACCTCTCACCAATCGAGCTATCGTTGAGCAGTTACGCGAGACTCAAAAAGAGTTTTCAGCACTTCGAGTTGAGATTATTGCAATCGAGGGAGAAAAATCTAAAAATGTTCAAAAGCTCGATAAAGTAATTACAAAACTAACACTACTCGAACAACTTGCTTATAAGGCAGCACGCCCGCCAGCAAAAACAAAGAGTAAAGATCAAGGGCGATCGAGTCTTTTATCAGACATTAGATCCGGGATTGGGAAAACCAAACTACGATCTACAGATTCACAATCCACAAAAAAAGCATCAGTCTCAAAAGATGGCCCGAAAGACGACCTCACAAGCATTCTTACTGGCGCACTAGGCAACATACGTCAATTTACTGGTGACGATAGTGATGAAGATGAAGATGAAGATAATGCGTTTGAGGATTAACTACAACAGATGACTCAATAACGTAGCTTACTTAAATAAGCCGCGGATGCCTTTAACGACATCATTAACAGGGTCCTCTTTCTTGCCAGAAGAGGATCCGCTACTCTTGCTCCCGCCGCCTTTTGCCACACCAATAGCCGCTTTCTGTAAGACATTGTAAAGCTCGGAAAGATCAGGATTTGCAGGAGTCCCTTTGATTTCAAAAGAAGGCCCCAAATAATAGCCTTGGTCATTTTGCTTGCCACTCAAGAGTCCAATCTCATTGAGCAATTTTGCGGCATCTCCCTGAGCGTCAAGCTGCGCCTTAGCATAGAGAGGCTGGTTTGGGATGGGTACCCCAGCTTGGTGTTTTACAGATCCCTGCCCCGCAATCAAAACCTGTGGCCCTTGAACGAGTAAACGATCAAGATCGACGTTTAAGTCCTCACCGCGATCTGCATGGATATAGAGCTTATTGTATTCAATCTCGCTTAAGAAAGCAACGAGTTGGTTTAAAGTATCAACCGCCCCTACTTTGTTGCCTGCAATCGAATTCACAACACCGGCGATCCCAAGGACAGTCGCACCCGCTTGCACAGCACCATCAGTTGCAAGCAAAGGCCGGAAAACACCTTTATTACTCTCTAAAGTAAAGTCTCCCTGAACATTGTGAATCAAGACATCCATATTTTCGCCTTTACCATTCGCCTTGCCGCTCACATCAAAAAGGCCATCGACAGGAGACTGCTTTGTCATCCCCCAGGTGGTTAAAAATGCACCCACATTAAACTGCTTCAGGGAAAACTGCGCCGTCATTCCGTAAGGAACAGGGTTCTTTTCATCAAACGTCAAACCGCCCCCCATATTGAGCGGGGCCCCTAGAAGCTTCGCCGTCAGCGCTTCAAGCATCATACGCTGATCATCGACCTGAAAACGCGCATTGAAGTCTTCAGCTAAGACCTTACCTGCCTGAAACACACGATCGACCCAGGCTTGAACCTCAGCATCAACTCCAGCCCAAAAGGCTTTGCGATCGACCTTAACAACAGACTCTGTAGGCTTGGCATCTTTTTTAGGTGCTGCAACAACCTTCGTTTGCGAAGGCGTTTGCTGACCCGAATCTGTGCTCGGTGAAGTACCTCCTTGGAAGGCCTGTGCAAGGGCCATACAATCATCCAGGTAAATAAACTCGCCTTTAAGATCGACAGTCCACTTGCCAAAGGACCGCGCAGTCTTTGCCGTCTTATCAACCTTGAGTGTCAGCTTGCTCTCTCCTGCATTGCCCTTGATCTGAAGGGGGAACTCTCCCTTGAGCGCTTGGCCTTGCATCACGTCTGCACTCGCATCGAGTTTGAGTGAAGTCATCATTTGAGTATTGTTGGCTTGCACTTGATTGAGGTCAATATTCGCCTGAATTTTACCTGTTTGTGCCGCAGGAACAACATCCGCATTGACTTTCAGCTTAAGCTCCCCGCTTGCCATGTTATTCATCGAAGCAAGCATAGGCTGAGCTAAAAGTGATGGCAGCATCGCATCAAGATCTACCTGAGCAACTGCTTTGCGTGAATCCACCGAACCTGAAAAATCGCTCGACCCACTTAAGGAGCCTTTAGCAAGCATGCGCCCTGTTCCATCGGTTAAAGAGAGCTTATCGACTTTTGCAGAAGCATTTTGATAAAAAGTATACTCTGCACTGGGCTCACAAGAAAGATTTACCTTGTCCAGCATTGCAGCATTCCCCTCACTCATGGAGAACTGCTGAATGCTAAAGGGCCCTTCAGTAGTGAGGCGAAAAGCGCCCTTCCCTGCACCCGAGATAATAAACGTACAAGGATTGAGCGTGCCTGACAGCGTGTAACCTGGAACAAAAGGATCGATCAATGCAAGGGGTAGCTTGCTTAACTCAATACTCATGAGCCTACCATCCATATCGAGCAGAGACTCCACATCACCCGAGACGGGAATGGCCATTTCTTTTTCAAGCTCCAAGGCAAAGAGTGATTGCCCCTTGGCGTCGGCAAACTCCGTATCCATCTTTTTCAAAATCAGCTGCCCATCCTTAAAGGCAAAAGACACGTGACTCTTAAAAGAAAGTTCTTCTAAATTAACACTCACATTGTCCAGGTGTGTATTGGCACTCCCGCGGGTTGCAACAGACACCTTCATCGATGGGTTTTTCTTCTCTTCACCCTGCTCGACCTCAATCTTGGTCTTTAGCTCAGCATCGCGGGTTTGACCTTGATCAACAGCAAGGGCAAAATCAAGCTCCCCCGTTTTGCCTGGGGCAAACTCACCCCCTTCAAGATCAAAGCTAACAACGCGGCTATCAGCTAAGAAGGCCTGACCCTGGATCTCCAAGTCATCTATTTTCAATGGCTTAGGCAAAAGCTCGAGCCCGTCTTTAGGCTTAGATAAAGTCTTGGGTACCGTCTTAGCAGGAGCAGGCTGAGCTACTGAAGGCGCTGCCTCTACAGACCCCGTAGCGGCCTGCGCAGCACCTACCTGAGGGACCTGCCCCCGCATATCAACCATGAGCCCTTTAACTTTAAACTCATCAATATCAATAACATCCCCAAAAACAAACGAACTAAACGCGCCCTTAAAATCGAGCGAATCAATACCGAGCCCAAGCCCATCTTTCAGAAGGTATAAGCCCTTGAGTTCGACCTCGTTCCACCCAATGGAACAACTCTCGAGGCGACTCTGATCTGCATTTTTCTTCAGAGCCATGAGAATGACCTGGCGCTGCAAATTCGGATTGAAAGCGAGCACAAGAACAAGCCCGACAAAAACGACAACAATAAGAATAAAGAAGAAAAGGATTTTTTTAGCAAAACTCATAGTAAGAATCTCCGTTTGGGAACGCCTCTATTAAAACTAGTTTTTTGAAGCAACACAAGTGAGATGTGTCACTTGCAAAGAATTGCGCCCATTGTGGTAGAACACACTCAAAACGTGGTCGACCACACATCTCAAGGAATTTTGCAATGCAACTGCAATACATTGTTATCAATAAACGTGGTCGACCACGTTTAT
>DCBD01000098.1:22208-23715 GCA_002313355.1 Opitutia bacterium UBA1116
AACGTGGTCGACCACGTTTATTGACTGCGTTAGGACTGTGTCCTACCACAGTCCCGACATGGGGTAGGACACAAAAAACCCGGCAAATGAAGTGCCGGGTGAACATCAAAATACAAGCTCCAAAGAGCAAGCGAAGCCTAAATAAATGAAATCTAGTTCTCATATTCGAAGTTGACATTCTTTTTTTGAGATGAGCTGCGCTGGCGTTGTTGCTCAATCAATTCAATTTCCAGCCAATAATCTTCAATAGATACAAATCCTCCGAAGGGACTTACAAGGCCAGGAGCATCTGTACAGCCCGAGGTAGCTAATCGATTCAACAGGGCATAAACATAGTCTAAAAAACCTGAATCTCCTTCTGAGGCATACACAACGCCCTGAACCGTCTCCTTTTCGATTGAAAATAAGGGGCTTACAAAAGTAAACAATGCAGCAAGGCACGCATATAAACGATATTTACGGAATGTTTTCATGATGGTTGGTACTTTGAGGTAAGTGATTTAAAAATTTCATTATTAGTAGAAAAAGCTGCATGTCAATAATAAAATGTTTAAAAATGGGATTTATCGAGATCCAATTATCTAATTAATAATCAGAAGCTTAAAGATACCAGAGCACTGTAAAGCCCTAATAACCTACCAATAGTGAGTGCGAACGTGCTCTCTTAGCGTACCCTCTTCTACTGGAGCCAAAACAATATCCTCCCATGAACGGCCTTCGTGGTCTAAAAGTGCAGTATTGGCACCAAACTTCTCTAAAAGGCCGATAACCGTCTCCTTTGAATACACTCGATTAGGTTCGCCAAAAGAACGTATATCCGTCATGGCTCGATACGCGAGCATCCACATCGGATCTCCGCGGCTATCCAGAGTATTGAGCCCAAACCCTTTGGCTGCAAAGTAAGCAAGCGCATAAGGGAACCTCCCGCCGACATAAAAATCCATGTCAACAATGGATTGCTCCATTAAAAGGCGACCCTTTTCCGTTCGGCCATATAAGTCAGCACCCAGCCACAGCAAGAAGTCTCCTTCGTTTACTAAATAGTCAAGGGTTTCATCACTATGAAAGCTAAAAGGATCACACATCTTCTGAAATGTACGATACAGGGAATTATTCAAAGGCTCAAACGCTCCAGCACCGACCCCCATTTGGGCATACTGTTTCGCAGCAGCTAGATTTCCTTTTAATAACTCGGTACGGATGATGAATTTTCCGCTAATGTGATTATTAATATCAGGACCTAATAAATCAGCTAAGAATTTAATGGCCGCTTCCTTTTCTTTGTTGACGAGTAAATCAAGCAAAGGAAGGTATTGACTCTTCTCTTTTCCTCGAGAAGGCAACCACCATGGACGTGTGTCCAAATCAGCACCTAGCTCAATCAAAACAGCTGCTGCATCGTAGTGACCATCAAAGAGTGCTGTTGAAAGAGGGGAGAAACCATCAGGGCTTGCATCGATATCAACACCTAAAGCATGCAGGCGATAAATAACCTCTAAATTATTTT
>DCBD01000079.1 GCA_002313355.1 Opitutia bacterium UBA1116
TCGAACACATCCAACAAATGAAAGCTTCTTAACCTTCGCCTATCTTGACTTGCGCATGCCTTGTTAATCAGCAACATAGCCTAGTATGAGAATAGAAAAAGATTCTATGGGAGAGATGAAAGTCCCCGAAACCGCTTTGTACGGGGCTTCAACTCAACGAGCCGTTCTCAACTTCCCCATCAGTGGGCATACTATGCCTGATGGATTTATCCAAGGGATAGGCCTTTTGAAGTACGCGTGTGCTTTGGCAAATCAGTCGCTAGGCCGTCTTGAGGACGACAAGGCAAAGCTCATCGAGCAGGCAGCCCTGGAGGTTTACAATAACGAGCTCGCTGAGCATTTCCCTATCGATGTTTTTCAGACAGGGTCGTGTACCTCCTCTAATATGAATGTCAACGAGGTGATTGCTAATCGCTGTAGCCAAATTGTCGGCAATCCCATTGGCTCTAAAGACCCCATACACCCCAATGATCACGTGAATATGGGGCAGTCTTCGAACGACACGATGCCCACAGCACTGCACATCAGTGTTGCAATTGCCCTCAAAGAGAAGCTTTTGCCGGCACTGGTATTGATGGTCGAAAGTCTTGAGAAAAAGGCTGCAGCCTGGGGTGATATTGTGAAGATCGGCCGCACCCACCTCATGGATGCAACGCCGCTAACCCTTGGCCAAGAGTTTTCGGGCTATGCAATGCAAGTGCGCAAATCCATCGAGCGGGTCGAAAAATCCATCGATGCTTTGTGTGAGCTTGCCATTGGCGGCACCGCCGTTGGGACAGGGATTAACTGCCATCCTGATTTTTCTAAAAAGGTTTGTTCTGTTCTTGAGAAGAAGACGGGCATTGCATTTCGCGAAGCACGCAATCACTTTGAAGCACAGGCTGCCCGCGATGACTGTGTTGAAGTCGCTGGCCATTTGGCAACGATTGCCGCGAGCATGACAAAAATCGCCAATGACATTCGTTTGCTTGGCTCTGGCCCACGCTCGGGCATTGCAGAGATTAGCTTGCCTTCGACGCAACCAGGCTCCTCCATTATGCCAGGTAAGGTCAACCCCGTGATGAGTGAAATGCTTGTCCAGGTGTCGATGTATGTTATGGGCTTGAGCAACATGGTTGTGATGGGTGGTCGCGATGGCCATTTTGAGCTTAACGTGACGATCCCTTTAATCGCCTACGCCTTGCACGAATCCATTCATTGCTTAAGCACAGGGGCTCGCACATTTACAGAGCGCTGTATCGCGAGTATTGAACCCAATAAAGAACGCTGTAAAGAGTTGGTAGATCGCTCTTTAATGCTGGTGACAGCGCTTAACCCTCACATCGGCTATGACAAGGCAGCCCAGGTCGCCAAGACTGCTTTTGCCTCAAACAAAACCTTGCGCGAAGTCGTTCTAGAGCAAGGGTTGCTCGATGAAAAAACCTTGGATGCAGCCCTGGACCCAATGGATATGGTCCATCCTAAAGCTTAAGAGCTCTTCATGAAGGTTTCGACGCAGCATGTTTCTATCCGCACTCAGGGCCAGGGTTTGCACTCGCTGGATGAAGCCTTAAACAAGGCTTTGGTGTCGTCCGGGCTAAGTGAAGGCACGCTAACGGTGTTTTGCCAACACACGAGTTGTAGTCTGGTCATTATGGAAAATGCCGACCCAACGGCCCGCGCCGATCTCGAAGCTTTCATGAATCGCTTGGTCCCTGAAGGGGATCCTTCTTTTACGCATACGCTCGAAGGAGCTGATGACATGCCAAGTCATATTAAAATGGCGCTTACGCGCACTTCAGAGGTGATCCCTTTTGAGCATGGGCGCTTATCGTTAGGTGCATGGCAGGGTGTTTTTTTGTGGGAGCATCGTCGCAGCCCCCATCATCGCCGGCTTATTGTGAGCGTTTTAGGTCAATGAGCATCTGTTATTGCCTTTCGAGCTTATGATTTTGTTTGAACACCCTGAGGTATTTTGTGTAGAAATAAGGTCGTTGTCATGATGCTTGCGCGATGTTTTCATTTGCTGAATGCGCTTATGCTACTTGCTTTGATGGGGTGCAGTGGGTCTTCGTTGAGCGATGCTGTTCCCGAAACAGATGAAAGGCATTATCAACGTGGCCAGCGTTTGCTCCGAGAAGGGCGTGAGCAAGAAGCCTTAAGTGCGTTCCTCAAAGTGATTGAGAAGCGCCGGGATGCACCAGAGTCTCAGCTGGAGGCCGGCCGTCTCTATTTGCGCATTATGGGGGATCCTATCGCTGCTACCTATCACTTTCGCAAATACCTCGAGTACAAGCCTCAAACAGAACAGTCACCCATGGTGCGCCAGTTGATTGAAACTGCCCAGAAAGAATTTGCACGCAGTCTGCCGGGCCAGCCTTTTGCCGATGATGTGGATCGGCTAGATCTGCTCGAGCTCCTTCAGCAGCAGCGAGAAGAAAATCTTACTTTAAAGCGCGAGCTTGCCTTAGCCAAAAAACAACTGAAAGCGTTTCAGTCTTCAGATGCTAGCAGTACCCATGAAGTAGCGTCTATGGATTATGTCGCAACATCCTCTAAGCCGGGTTCAGTTCAAAGCTCTAAGGTGCGTTCACCAGATAAGTCTAAGCAAGCAACGCTATCTACCTATAAGGTTCAGGCGGGTGATACTTTAACGCGCGTGAGTACGCATGTCTACGGGACCTCGGCTCGGTGGACGGATATTTTCCAAGCCAATCGCGACCAGTTAGATAGTCCGCACGATCTCCAGCCCGGGCAAATTTTAGACATTCCTTAGATGAATGCGTCCGTTAAGCAGCGTTATTTTGATCATAACGCGACGATGCCCCTTGCCCCCGAAGCCCAAGAAGTATGGATGGATGCTCATAGAAGAGCTTGGTATAACCCCTCTGCACTGTACCGGGGAAGCCTTCAGGTCAGTGTTTTGCTTGATGAAGTGCGTGAGCGTGTAGCAGAGTACCTTCAATGTGTGCCTGGATGCATTGTTTTTAACAGTGGTGCTACGGAGGGCAACAATACCTTTTTTCATTATGTGCAGCGGGTTTTTCCTCAAGAGGGCATATTACTGCTTAGCAAGGGAGAGCATCCCAGTGTCTACGCGTCTATTCAGTCGTTGTTTCCAGGTCGCTATGAATGGCTCGAGCACGATGTCCACGGGCGTGTTGACTTAGAAGCTTTAGAGCAGCGCCTTAAGCGCGGCGGTTGTGTTTCTGTTTCGGTGTTGGCTGCCAATAATGAATCCGGGCTTCTTCAACCCTGGCGGGAGCTGGCAGATCTTTGCAAGCGCTACCAGGTCTGGTATCATTGCGATGCGACGCAGTGGCTGGGCAAATTGCCTGCAAGAGGTCTGGGTGCCTGCGATTTTGTGACGGTATCGGCCCACAAGTTAGGTGGCCCGAAGGGAGCTGGATTTATCAAAATCCCCCAAGCATGCAGTCTTGTTAGTCTTTTAGGGGGTGGCCAAGAAATGGGGCACCGCTCTGGAACAGAAAATTATCCCGGAATTGCCTCGATGGTTCGTGCACTGGAGATTGCTCAAGACCACGCCTCAAAAGGGACCGATGCGCGTGCAAAGTGGCGTGATGCTTTTGAAGGGGCTTTGCTGAAGGCCATACCTAAAGTGGAGATTGTAGGCCGAGGGGCAGAGCGTTTGTGGAATACGTCACTTTGTCTTATGCCGGGCTATGACGGTGTCCAGTGGGCGCGCAAGCTTGATCGTGCAGGGTTTTGCGTCGGCGTGGGGTCTGCTTGCTCGAGTGCGAAAGAGACGGCATCTTCGATGCTGCTTCAGCTAGGGTATTCCGAACGCGTGGCCAAGGGGGCCATACGTATAAGCAGTGGGTGGTCAACACAGGAAGGGGACTGGCAGGCGCTTTTAGGTGCTATCCAAGATATTTGGGTTGAGCGCAATGCTCATAGCGCGGATACTTCTTTAGTTGATATCGATACGCTATGAGGTTTTTAGGGGTTAAGTTACAGGCATTCCGCAATGTTTCCTTTGCAGATCTCAACCTTGAGCAGGAGCGCATCTTTTTTGAAGGCGACAATGCTCAGGGAAAGAGCAACTTGATGGAGGCTCTCGGGTTTATTACAGCACTGCGATCCTTTAGGTCCAAACACCAAAAGCTGCTCTTGAAAGAGGGAGACTCTGAAGCGCAAATTGCCTATACTCTCGAGCACGAGCGCCTGGGCGAGACGCTCGTACGCATTGTCTTAAAGCCGGACTTAAAGGAAATCTATATCGATGAAAACAAAGTCGAGCGATTTTCTGACTTCGTTGGGCTATTCCCGACCGTCGTCTTTTGCACTCAAGACATGCAGTTGTTGCGAGGTACACCTTCACTGAGGAGGCGCTTTTTTGACCTGACACTCTCTGCGATGGATGCCGAGTACCTGCAGGTACTTCAATCTTACTTTCGTGCGCTGCACTCGCGCAATCGTTTGCTTAAAGAGAATGCTGGCGATGTCCGGTCGCTTGCCGCTTTTGAGCGTGTTTTGGCCAGCTCTGCTTGCCTACTCATCGAAAGGCGCAAGGCAGAGGTTGACACTTTGGCAAACTATTTGATCGAAGCCTATGCCTCCATGGCAGGTAAAGATGAGGCCTTGGCCTTTACCTATCAGGCAGACCTGGCTTTGTCTACAGAAGCAGAATTTGTTGAGTTTTGGGAGCGCACGCGCCAGCGAGATCAATTGACGAAAGTCACCCAACGAGGCCCACATCGCGATGATGTTCTCTTTAAGATTAATGGAAAGGCAGTCCAAGATTATGCCTCTGAGGGGCAGCAGCGGAGTGTTGCCATTGCTTTAAAACTTGGGCAAGTCGCTTACTTTAGGGAGAAATCGGGCGTTGCCCCCGTCGTCCTGGCGGACGACATTCTTGGGGAGCTCGATGGCTCGCGTCGCAAGCAGTTTTGGGCGGGTCTTGATGAAGACTTACAAGTGATTGCCACTGGGACAGCGTTTCCCGAGACGATTGCATCGGCCAGGGATGCTTGGAGTCGGTTTTGCGTTACAGATGGAAGCTTTTCTTTGCTAGAATCTTTAGTAGTATAGGTCGTTATGCCATCGAACCGAAGCTTGTGGACTGCAAAAATGAAGGGCAAAGCCCTGCCTAAAAGCAAGGGTGGCGCGTACGTTGGCTCTTTGTACACAGGTTTGATTCTTGGGGTAGATCCTAGCTTGAGGGGGACGGGACTTGCCTTGCTCGAGGTGGGTCCTCAAAGAAAGCTGACACTCATTTCAAGCAAGACGGTGCGTCTTAAACCTGCCCTGAGCATGACAGAATGCCTCGGTGAAATTTTTAGAGCTGTTCATGCGTGTTTACCTGAAAGCGCTCAAGGGCATATTGCTATGGAGCAGACCATTTATGTGCAAAATGTAAAGATCGCCCAAATTCTGGGGGCGGCTCGAGGTGCCGTTATGACTGCAGCTTCCCTTAGGGGCTGGCCTGTTTTTGAATACGCACCCCTGCGCATCAAGCAAGCCGTTGTTGGCTATGGGCGGGCATCTAAGGAGCAAGTTGCTCGCACAATGATGCAGCTTTTAAAAACACAAAACGCGCTTCCTTCAGATGAGGCGGATGCCGCCGGAGCAGCGCTCTGTCATGCCCTTACTTATCGTGATGATATTTAAAAAGCTCACGCAAGTTTGCGATAGGCCCCTGTTGCTCGAGGATGTACAGTGTGTTGCCACCTGTCCATGAGGCGAAAGCATACCCTTGAATTTCGCGATATACGGGAGTGCTTAAGGTGGGAACATCCTTTAGGTACCGTGTGTCAATGACGTATAGCTGGTACATTTCTCCGCGATTGTCGTGAAGCGTCCAGCGCCCGACGGGAAGGCCGTCCCAGTCCATAGCTGTGTAGCCATAGGAGGTGTTATCGCCTTTTTGTAAATCTTTGGGCAAGTGATCTGTTTGCGGGACGGGAATGTCGCCTGCTTCAAAGCGGGCTCGCAGGTCTTTAAAGTTTATATACTCTTGGGCAGGTGCGCCATCTGCAGAGGTCTGTGAGGAGGCTGTATCGATGATTTTGGCGACGCTCCAATCGGCTTCGAGCTCTTGTGGGCGAATGACGGTCAGTGTGACGGCAAGCATCACAGCCAATGAGGCAGCCATCGTCATTAACCAAGGGCTTTGCCACCAGATGACTTTTTTCTCCTGGCGTTCGACTGGAGCTTCAATGGGAGGACGCTCTCTTGTTGCACCCTGCAAGATTGTCTCTTTTAAGCCAGCTGGAGGCGTAATGCTTTGTAGGCCTTGACTGATCAGTGTGTCAAAAGCTTCACTTTCTTTGAGCCAAGCCATCAGCTCAGGGTCCTTGCGGGCTAGCTCAAGAGCTTCCTTGAAGGTCGGGTCTGAGTCGTCCTCTGTTCCAGGGCGATAAGACTCAAGGATAAACTGGGCTTCTTGCTTGTTCATTATTCTACTTTAGTGTCTTGTTTTGTAAAAAGGTTCCGCAGTTGGTTTTTGCCGCGGGATATTCGAGACATGACGGTCCCGATAGGGATGTCGAGAATAGCTGCAATTTCTTTGTAGGAGTGGTCTTGCAAGTAAAAGAGGATGATCGGGTCTCTGTAGGTTTCGTCAATTTCATTAAGAAGATCCACCGTGCTGGCTGCATCGAGCTGGCTGGCAATCTTGGGGGCTGCTGTAGGCATATCGAGTTCGAGTTCTTCGTGCTCTTTAAAGGTGAGCGATTTTGTCTTCCTGCAAATTTTGAGAAATTCTCGGTACAGGGTAGTGAAGAGCCATGATTTAACCTTGGAAGGATCTCGGATAGAATCTCCCTTGCGTGCGTAAACGAAAAAAGTTTGTTGTGTAAGATCTCCTGCCTCATGTTCATTTTTAGTTAAAGAAAATGCGAAGCGGTATAAGCCGGTGTAGTATGCCTCAACAATGTCTTCAAATTTTAGGCTTCTATGCATAAGAGGGGTAAGCAGGGGATTTTATTCCTAAGAGAATAAAACTTTTGCTCGATCATCCCAAGTGTATTTATGGGCTTTAAGCTCAGCATTGTTTCCGAGGGTTTCTCTTAGTTTTTGACTCTGAATGACTTGTTTAAAGGCTTGGGTGAGCGACATGCGGTCGTAAGGGGAGGCCAAAAGCCCGGTTTTTTTGTCTTCAAGGGCTTCTGCGACGCCACCAATATCATGTGCGATCGAGGGGAGGCCAAAAGCCCCGGCCTCTAAATACACAAGTCCATACCCTTCAACGCTTTTCTTGTAAGGCATGCTTGTGAGGGCAAAGATATCAGCCGAGGCATATAGATGCTTGAGCTGCGATTTATCAACAGAATTTGTGAATTTCACAGAAAGGCTTGAACGCTTGGCTAAACGCTCAATGGCCCGCTTGTACGGGCGGTCTACCGTGGGCCCGACGATTGAGTATTCGATGCGGGACTTTAAATAAGGCTCGAGTTTCGAGAGCGCTTCTACGGTAGCTAGCTGACCTTTGCGTGGGTGAATCCTTCCCACTGTGAGTATGTGGATCGTTTCTTTGGACTCTCTTCTAGGGCTTACGGACTCAAAGTCATGGCGGAGTGTTCCGGGTGTTATGGCTAGCTTCCCTTTCATTGAAGGGATACGAGACTCCAGCAAGTTTTTTGAAAAATGAGATACCGCGCTCACGCGAGCTGCCTGTTTTAGTAGTTTCTTAAAGAGTGCGGTGCGATAGGTAAGGGCTGTAAATGTCAAGATTTCGCTGCCATGCAGTGTGACGATTAAGTCCTTGCAAGGAATCTTGGTTAAGAGCTGTAAGTACATGCAGCTTGCTATGGGGCCGGGCTCGGGCAGGTAGAGGGTCTTGTGCTTGAGAGTGTCTTTCTCTGCTAAGATGGCCCGGGCAAGTGCTATGCGGCAGGGCCAGCCTTGGCTGCCTTTGAGCTCTAAGGTCTTGATTTTAAAAGGGTAGTTTTTGGCTTTTGCACGCAAGGCGTCGTGTTCAGGGGCCCAGACCTCAACGTCATGCCCTAGGCGCACAGCTGCACGAGCCATTTCTTCTGTGTAAACAGCAATACCCCCGTGCTGGGGAAAGAACTCATGGGTGAGCATGACGATAGAACGCCGACTCTTTTGTGGATGCACCTCCATGTGCGCATTACACCTTTTTGGTTGTGGTTCGTCAATTCCTGGCTACGTTTTCACTTATCTATGAGTCGCTTATCTCAGCGCTATAAAAAAGTTTTTCTTACAGGAGGCCGATCAGGACTGGGCCGAGCTTTTTTAGACATGCTTCTGGATTCAGGTCTTGAAGTGTGGGCGACGAGCCGAAATCCCGCAGATTTGCCAAATTTGCCCAAACTCCACCCTCTGGCTCTCGATCTTAGAGATCCTGAAGGTGTGCAGAATACGGTAGCCTCCCTCATCCAAGAAGTCCCCGATATCGATCTAGTCATTAATAATGCGGGCTACGGCGTGTTTTCTCCGGTTGAGGCCTTGCCTAAAGAGCATATTCAGGGGCAGCTTCAAGTGCTGCTAGAAAGTCCTATGTTGATTTCGCAAGCTTTTTATAAGCAAATGATTACACGTGGCGCTCAAGGGTGCTTCGTGCATGTTTCTTCCCTGGCAGCGCAGTTTCCTATTCCTTGGATGAGTCTCTACAATGCCTCTAAGGCCGGGCTGGCTACATTTTCACGAAGCCTTGCCCTCGAGGCAAAGGGGCATGGTATTGCGGTTATCGATTTTCAACCAGGGGACTTTCAGACTGACTTTAACGAAGCGATGCTGCGCTTTGATTCTGGAGATACTAGAGCAACGGATCTTTGGGCTACGCTCGAGGACAATCTTTCCCAAGGCCCTCGGCCTGCTTATGCGGCCAAGGTTTTGAAAAAAGCACTGCTCAAGCAGCGATCTGGGTTGATCTGTGCAGGAAGCCCTTTTCAGGCAAAAATCGCGCCTTTTTTGGCTAGGTTTGCCTCGAACCAATTGCTCGATAGATGCTTGCGGTGGTATTTTAACCTGCCTAATAAGTAGTCGTTATGCGGATTCTCGTCTTCCAGGACTATCTTCGCTGTGGTGGGACAGAAAGGCAGAGCATCGCCTTGTGCGACTATTTTACTAGGCAAGGCCATGAAGTTTTGCTCCTTACGATACGCCCAGGAGGGGTGTTAGCAGTATCCCTGAATAAGAATAGATTTCAGTGTAAGTCGCTTCAGGTTAAGGATTTGGGATGTGATTTTTGGGCCTGGGGCTTAGGTCGTGAGGTGCGTGCTTTTGGGCCTGATGTCATTCTGTGCATGGGGCGTGTTGCTAACAGTTTTGGCGCTTATCTTCAGAAACGCTTCCCAAAGACCGCTGTTATAGCAAGTGCACGTACAGGGAAAAAGCTCCCTTGGCTTAATAGGAGATCTTTTCGCAATGTCACTGGCATTATTGTTAATGCTCAGTGGTGGAAGACGCGCCTTTGCCAATTAGGTATCCCTGAGGGCAAAATCCGCACCATTTATAATAGCTGTGTCTTCGATGGACGGCCTGAAAATTGTGGTAGACCACGCTCTGAGATGCGTAAGTCTTTGAATGTTAAGGGGGATGAGTGTGTTCTGCTCAATGTGGCCTCCTTTCGCAAGGGCAAGCGCCAGGAGGCTTTACTGCGTGCTCTGGCGGCCCTTCCTCGGGAGCAAGCCTGGCAGCTGTGGTGTGTGGGGGCAGGCCCGCGGCTTAACTATTGCTGCAAGCTTGCCAAGCGGTTGGGGCTTGAGAAGCGCGTGCGCTTTTTTGGCTTTGAGGCAGATCCACAGCCTTTTTATGAAGCCGCAGATCTTGCCGTTTCCACCTCACTGGAGGATTCATTCCCGAATTTTCTTGTTGAAGCACAGTGGTTTGGGTTGCCTGTGGTGGCTTTTGACTACCAGGGGGTTCGCGAGTGCATGGATGTGGGCAAGACGGGATTTGTTGTGCAAGATGCTGATGTGGAGCGATTTTCTGCTGACCTGAGGTATCTTCTGGCCT
>DCBD01000155.1 GCA_002313355.1 Opitutia bacterium UBA1116
CCTGGTATTGCGGGCATAGTGATTCATTATATCTACCCTGTGTCAAGTCCAACTAGCCTAAATATAGCTTTCTACTGGATCTTTCTCGGAGATATAGATATAATTATTTATGAAATAAGAGGCCACATTGCTATCGAGATGTAGCCTCTTAGACTAAAAATATATACCTCGCAGGACTAAGCCTTGATGAAGCCCGAATCAGGGCCTGGCATATCAACGTCGCTACTCATCTCGGCACTGGCACCTTCTCTGGAAAGATCGCCTGACTCGATTTTCTTGGACCAAGCTTCGACGTGGTTGACAAAAGACTCGAGAACATTGACGAATTCTTGATAGTCAGTCGAGTCCATCGATAGGGCACGGCAAAGATACACGTCGTTTTGAGATTGATCCAGGGCGAACATGGCCCCCCCTGTACCCTTGCCGAAAAGATTCGCCTCCAAGAGGAGTGCGTAAAACTCATCGCGATGCTCGGGCGGCGCTGTTGTAACCTTAGAATAAATGTGAACAATCTTCTCATCCTCACTGGCCTCAATGTCCACCGCATACTGCTTATCAAAAACTAAGCGACAAACTCGATTCTCGTCTAGCTTGAGGCCATCAAGCCCCATTTGCTTCCCTAATTCAACTAATACATCTTTAATGTTCATAACGTTGATTCCTCTCTTGATGATGATTTTTGTAAGTCTCTAAAATGGCGCAGTGGCCTATAATCTTTTAAGTATCCGTAGAGCCATTCTTGCCCAAATTGATTTCTTTCTGATTTTGCTCCTAACCACTTTTTGTAAAACTTTTTCAAACGATGCACCGATAAGGTGCTAACATGCTCTCCTGGAAATTCTTTGGCGACGCCTTCTATGCGCTCTACTGGAATATCATCTCTATTTAAAAATTCTAAAAACCAATTAAACTCTTTGAATGGGTTTTGGATCCCCTTGGGCTTCTTTAATATCCTATATAATACTATAACCACAATTTTAGGATTTTTCAAGCGGTAGACAATTTCTACATTGCCTTTGCGAAAGCCTTTCTCACCATTGCCTTCAACATCGGCAAAATTTGATAATTGATAATCATAGACTTCGATTCCTATTTCGGTCAGTTTTTCGGCAACTAAATCTTGTACGTCCTCAGGCACACATAAAAGGGGATTAGAAGCGGCGAGGGCCGGCCTTGTGCTTGTCCCAGTAATGAGGGGTTTTTTGGTCTTTAGCCTTTGCCTTCACGACGGGAGTTGAAGGTTGTGCGTAGCCATCAGGCAGTTTTTCTAGGTCCAGATCATCGACTTCATTTGGGGGAACAAAGTACTTTTTAAAGTCTTTGGTGTCGACCGTATCGACGTCAACAATGCGAGGTGTTATTAAGAACATCCTATCGATCGTTTCTTCAGCACGTGTGGCTGTTTTAAACAGATAGCCAACGATCGGAAGGCTCCTTAAGAAAGGCAGACCACTCTCCCCCCGACCCTTTTTCTTCATGTAGTAGCCGCCAATGAGAAGGCTTTGATTTTCGTTGATAATCGCCTGAGTAGTGATGGTGCTTTGGATGACTGTGGGAATACGGTCGACCTGTTCGTTGTTGTCGATCTTGCCGTCTTGAATGTTGACGAGGAGTTTCACCTTGCGTGATTTTTCTTCGTAGATAACGTGAGGTGTCACCTTAAGGACGGTACCTGCAGAATAATCAAACAGGCTCGCATCGCGCTCACTGCGGACGCGAACAAATACTTGTTGTTGTTGGTCAATGATCGCCTCGATATTGTCGAGCGTAAGGACAGAGGGCCGTGAAAGGATTTGGGCGTGATTGTCTTCCTCAAGGGCACGTACTTCCTCAAGGAACTTGTAGCCATTGACGGTGCCTTGCAAAGCCAAATTAGCGATGCCCCCAGCAAAGCTCGTTGAAGAATTGCTGGAAAAGCCCTCTGGCGGACTCATGGCGAAAGCATCATCTTGGTGGGTGACCGTAAAGTAACGATTACCGAGCTCGTGGACGAACTTCGTGTCAACATCGACAATGGCCGCTGAGATCTCGATAACGGCGACGGGCTTATCGAGCTCTTTAATCGTCTCTTCGTAGAGGGGCATGCGCTCCCGCGTGTCCCGGATGACGATGGCATTAAGGCGAACGTCAGACTGGATGCTAGCGCTTATGGACTGAGGAAGCTCCTCAGGATCTGCAGATACGGTGCTTGACTCAGGCTGGCCGTCTTGCTTTTTGGGATCTCCCACCGTAGGAGTTATACGCTCGCGCTTGCGGGCATGCGGGCTTGGAATGACAGAATTGCCGACTTGTTTTAGAGTGCCTGGCTGATTGAGGATGAGCGCTTGGAGGAGCGATGCGACGCCAGGGACCGTGAGCCCGCCACCTTGGTAGTTGAAATTTAGGTCGTAGGCCCAAGCGTACTTGAGTGGGAAGACGCGAATGACGTCATTACTCATGGCGCGGCGCTCAGCATCCGCCTCAAACTGCATGCCGAGGGAGGCAACTGCATTGACGAAACGTGAAGGACCGCTGATGAAGATCGTGCCATCGCCGCTTAGGCTGTGGATGGAGGACCTTGAACTGTCAAAACCGAGCTTGTTGGTAACATCGATGAGCTTGTTGACCGTGAGGTAGCTGGCAGGGATGGCCTGCGTCTTCACTTCGACGCTAGGATCGATATAGAGGACATTCCCGTCGTAGAACCAGACGAGATTGTAGACCTTCATCATTTGGTTGAAGAAAATGTCAGGGTCTGTCTCGTCGAAGCGGCCGTTGACCTTGCCTTCGATGGACTCATTGATCACCGCGGTAATGCCCTGCCCTGCTGTGAAACTGCGCAAAAGGGACTTGATATCCTCGTCACGGGCGATGTGCATTTGGTTGGGCTTGGACCAGGGAATGCCGGCTGCCATAAGCCCCGAGGGAGCACTGAGCACAAAGAGTAAAATAAGAAAGGAGTAACGAAGCAAAGCCATCAAGGAAGGATAAGGAAGGGGGAGCCAGTGTCTGAGGAAGTACTGGACTCTTTTTTGACGATATTGAGCCAAAATTCAAGATTATTCAAAAAGGATTCTAAGTGCTCAATTAAAGCGTCTTGGGTTACGTGGTTTAGCGCGAGAGCACGGTAGAGAACGAGGGCATTAGCGTCCCTGTCTATAGTAATGACTTCTTCGTGGTATTTGATAGCTGGACCGTTGAGCTCGAGGAGTTTTTTGAAGTCCTCAGTCGAAAGCATGCCCTCTTCGTCAAGAGACATGAGGGTGGACCAGAACATAAGCTCCTCACCCCCATTCCAGGGGAAAAGCTCTACCGCCATGTCCCCGTCGAACGTGATGGAGCAGTGGCCAGCATCATCAGAACTCAAGGGACCTAAATTGAGCTCCTGGGTAATAAACCCTATAGCTTCGTCGAAAGTCATTCGGGGTTAAGCGTTTACAAACAAAAAAGAAGTGGGGACATTCAATCAAAAAATCCCCACTTCTGCAACCTTATATGTAAGTTTTTACACTAGCTATAATACCTTGGGCTAATCGATTAAGCGCGCATACCACTTGCAATGGTGCCCATAGCCGAAGCATCCGAACTACCTGTTTGCTG
The DNA here is from genome assembly GCA_002313355.1 of Opitutia bacterium UBA1116. Classification (GTDB taxonomy): domain Bacteria; phylum Verrucomicrobiota; class Verrucomicrobiia; order Opitutales; family UBA1977; genus UBA1977. The sequence continues at coordinate 3,580 of DCBD01000155.1, forward strand.
GATGATCGATACCAGAGAGTTGAGCAAGCTAACGAGCTGGTTCATCCAAGCCATCATGAGCTGCTGGTTGGCAGCAAACTGTGCTTGGATCTGCTCTTGTTCCTTGGATTTAGTCTGGTAAATAGTTGATATAAACTCATTAACGCCTTTACCAATCTGACCTGTTCCTTGAGCGAGTTCGGCAGCCCCACGACCCATAGTAACATATTTATCATAGGTTGTTTGCCACTCTTTATCGCTCATAGTAGCTTTGCGTTTGCGTGTTTCAGGTGCTTTAGCATCTTCAGATTCAACGCCTGGCTTGATTTGATTGGGAAGAAGTTCTTCACCCTCCTCAAGATCGAGCTGCTCAATATTATCGAAAACGTTACCCTCAGCCTGAACATTTTGCTGAGGCACGACACCTTCACCTGCTCCTGCAACATTAACGTCAGCCTCGACATTCACCGTTTCCGTGACGGTTGTCTTATTGGCAGCCTTAGCTCCCATAACAGGAGACATCATAGAGAGAGCACCACCACCAATTTGAGCGGCCCCAAAGAGACAGCCGGCAACCAGCTGGAACACAGCCCCTGTTTTAAGATCGCTGATCTGCGTCATGATTGATGTCATCTGACCTGCGAGATCTGTATTGATATTGAGCACAGAAGACTTCCAGCCTTGCTGCTCCTCTTCGAATAACAGAGAGATCAATGCTGCCATAGAAAAGGTAGCCTGAGCGTCTTCATTTGGATTCACTTTTTTGTTCACCGTATTTTGTAACTGAAGCATATCCGTGTTTGCTGAAGCATCTGGCTTATCAATAGAAACAAGCCCTTCATAAGCAACCTCGACTTTCTTTCCTTGGGCTGTCTCAATGACTAAGGATTTGTCGCCCTTCTTAATATTGGAAACATTCTCGAGATTCCCTTGCTCAGCGGCTTTAATCATAGCGTCTAAAGGCACTGTCACGGTCACATTCGTTGGTTGATTTACATTATTCATATTCTTTTCCTTTCTCCTAATAATTTTCTATCGGTGGCCGCCCGGGCCCCACCCCAATAGGCAAGGCCGAGCAAGCCGTAACAAACATTAAACCGTCATGCCTTGGGCACTGGTTGTCGAAGCATCTGCAACACTGGAGATGTTGGTCGTCAAAACATCAACTGACTGCATGATGATCGAGAAGTACCGGCTAATGGATTGAACAAGTTGATCCATGAAGCTTTTAAGCTGGTCAATGAGCTTTTGCTTTTCTTGGGAGTCAATCTGGAACTCTGTAGCATTGTATCCATAGACACTCGATGCAATCCCAGCAGACCCGCCACCGACAGCAGCAGCACCACCAACAACTGAGGCAGCGCCCATAACAGCCTTACCAGCGACTCTTATACTTTTTGCAGCTTCACCTAGGCCCTTTATGGCACCTATACCACCAAAAACGGACAAGCCAACTTCAGCGGCAACGATGGTGACAGCAACAATGGCTGTTGCGATTTGATCAGCGTGGTCTGAGATCCAGCCCCCGGCCTTATCAAAGCCCATAGCGCTTAAGGTATTGCCTAAACCGCTAACGAACCCAGAGACTTTATCAGTTACAAAATTCATAACGTGACTACCCGTAGCGCTATCAATCATCAAGCCCATACCGAGAATACCGGCTGCTAAGAGTGGCCATGCAGCACCGCCTGTCATCACCGTCAGAGCAACGCCTGCAATGAGCGTCACGCTAGCTGCAATCCAGCCGAAGACA
>DCBD01000063.1 GCA_002313355.1 Opitutia bacterium UBA1116
CGATGCCATTACACGCGATCAACTTTTTAACTATTACAAGGGGGCTTATGTCCCCAATAACATGGTCCTTGTCATTGTGGGTAATGTCGATGTCTCTGCTTGCATGACTCATGTTGAGACGCTCTTTGGAAAGCACCCACGAGCTTGCACAGGCCCGATTGTTCCGACGGTTGAGTCTGGCCAGCTCGCTCCGCGCACATGCCGCTTAAAAGGCGATTACCAGCTCACTTACGGCAGCATTACTTATAAGATTCCTGGGCTTAAGTCAAAAGATGCCCCCGCGGTTGATCTCCTCGCTCTGATTCTTGGCCACGGTAAGAGTGCGCGCCTTTGGCAGCGTCTTCGCGAAGAGGAGGAGCTTGTCCATCATATTGATGCCTCTAGCTGGAATCCTGGCGAAACGGGCCTCTTGTGGGTGGGCTATGTCTGCGATCCTGATAAGCGCGACGCTGTGGAGTCTGCAGTTGCCTCGGTTATGGAGGATTTTATTCAGTCGGGTCCCACAGAGCTAGAGCTTGATCGCGCGCGTCGCCAGCTTGCTGTTGGTGAGGTGAATGTTCGCAAAACGATGAGTGGTCAAGCAAGCCGTCTAGGCACGGCCGAAGTTGTCGTGGGAGACCTTGCTTATCCCCGTTATTATTTTGATCGCCTTGCCAAGGTGACCTTAGCAGATGTTCAGTCTGTAGCACGCAAGTATTGTATTTCCGAGGGGAAAACAAGCGCTTCGTTAGCTCCTGATTTAGCCAATGAGCCATCTTCTGATTCTGCAATACCTCAAGGTTTAAAAGATTTTTCAGAGCATCGCTTGTCCAGTGGTATGCGTGTTCTGCTACAGCCAGACGCGCGTCTTCCTAAGGTGCATCTGCGTCTTGCTGGCCTGGGTGGCCCTCTTTACGAATCTTCAGGCTCGCGCGGTTTTACCAGTCTTACTTCGTCACTTCTCACCAAGGCCGCAGGCAACCGTTCTTCTAAAGAAGTTGCTGAGACGATAGAATCTCTTGGTGGCACCTTGGGTGAGGTTTCCGGTAACAACAGCTTTGGCTTGTATACGGAAGTTCTTTCAGAGGATTTTCCCGCCACTTTAGATATTATTAAAAACGCTTTGCTTGCACCCGCCTTTAAGGCTGATGATCTTCATCGCGAACGTGAAGCTCAAATCGCCACCATTAAAGAGGCTGAGGATGATATTCTCGATCACGCTATCCGGCGTGCCCGGGAGCTTCTCTTCGAAGGGCATCCTTACGCCCAGGGCTCACTAGGCACAGTGGAAGATCTTAAGTCAGTAGATGAAGATTCTATCCGGTCTCACTACGTGCGTCTCCTTGCTGCAGACAATCTCATCGTGGCTGTTTCCGGTGATTTTGATGAGGCTACTATGCTTGCCGAGCTTGAGGCTGCTTTTGCCTCGGTTCCTCAAGATGCCTTCGAAGCGTGTGACGTTCCTGCTTCGCCTTTGCTCGCTCCTGTGGAGCGTACTTTTTCAATGGATCGGGAGCAGGCTGTTGTCGTTCAGGCCTTTCCCGGTATTGGTGTTAAGAGCGAGCATTATTACGTCGAAGAAGTTCTCGATGAGCTTTTAAGCGGCATGTCGAGTCATCTTTTTGAGTCTGTTCGCGAGCAGCGAGGTCTTGCTTATTACGTTGGGTCAAGTCGTATGCTCGGTCTCACTTCAGGTATGTTCTACCTCTATTCGGGGACAGAGCCTGCCCACGCACACGAAGTTGCCCAAACTATGGAGGAAGAGCTTGCTCGCATCGCTTCGGGTAACGTGACTGAGGAGGAACTCTCTCGCGTACGTACGCACTTAAAGGCCCGCAAGCGGATGAGCCTTCAAGCCCCAGGCAGCCGAGCAGGCCAAGCAGTGCTCAATGCGCTTTACGGTCTTCCTATTAATGAATGGCGCGAGTATGATGCCAAGGTAGACGCTGTTTCACGCGAAGCTATCCAAGCTTACACTAAAGACCACTGCAATCCTTGCTCTCGAGTCCAGGTTTTGATTAATGCAAAACCTTCTTCAGAGGCCAATTAATCCTCGGGTGGCGTATACCAAGAGAAATGCTTGGTGTTCATGCCACGCAATTTAAATGCTTGTTCGAGTAGATCTCTATCTAATGTTGCGCCGGTCCGAATGCCATGGTTGGCAAACCATCCTTGTCTCATTTCAAGAGCCATAACAATCTTATCCGATCGCGAACGCACGGGTGTTCTGTCGTTAGGATAGAGTGGATGTACCTCAACCAGTTTTCCTTCCGCGTTGAAAAAGCCTACATCAAGGGGGATGCTCGTATTTTTCATCCAAAATTGTTGCTGTCCAGCTTTAGAAAAGACAAAGAGCATGCCTTGGTTTGGCTCAAGAGAGGCCCGGTGCATTAGGCCCTCTGCTTGCTCTTTACGCGTCAGTGCAATTTGAGCTTCGAGCTCGGCACCTCCGACTTCTAACTTGATCCAATCGTACACATCGGCATGCAGAGGCCGGTCAAAGCTGCAGCGAATACCAAGGAGAGCAATGAGTATAATGAGAAAAAAAGGAGCAATAGGGCGCATAGGGCGTTGTCTTTGTGAAAAAGCTACTCAATAATAAGGCTCATTACGGTGAAATGAAAACAAAAAAAACAAAAACGGCACCTTCAGTACTCTTCTATTGCGACTCTCAAACCAATAGTGATCTTTTCTACCTCGGCCGCATTTTTATCCCCGATGCATTCCTTGCTTTTACCCAAAGGGGGAAGTCCTATGCGGTTGTTAGTGCCCTTGAGTATGGTCGTACTAAAGAAGACTCTACTTTTGATGAAGTGCTTTCCCTTGAAACTGTCCGTGAACAAGCGGCAAAAGCACTTCGTCGCAAACATGTCGAAACCGCGCACATCGTTAAGTACCTCGCCAAAATCTACGAAATTCCCTCTTTTCGCCTCCACCCAGACACTCCTGCATCCCTGGTTGTAGGGCTCCAGTCTGCTGAAGTCCCTTTTGAAGTGGGGGAGCATCCCTTTTTTCCCGAGTCTTTAGTCAAAACCGATGAGGAGGCCAAAGCCATTGCCCACGCAAATAAGATCAGTTCTGCAGGCATTCGTGCTGCGATACATGCCCTGGAGGATGCTAAGATCAAGCACGGGAAGCTTTATTTGAAGGATGAGCTCCTTACCTCCGAGCGCATGCGCATGTTGATTGAAGTCGCTTGCCTCGAAGCCGGCGGCACTGGAGACTGTATCGCAGCCGGTGGCAACCAAGCTTGTGATCCTCATTGTTTCGGTTCGGGTCCTTTGCGCCCCAATGAGTTAATCATTGTAGATGTCTTCCCTCGCGACAAAAAGTCCGGCTATTATGGCGACATGACGCGCACCTTCCTCAAGGGCCGTGCCAATGAAGTCCAAAAGGAATTCGTTGCCGTTGTCAAAGAGGCGCATAAGCGTGCTATCGATGCGGTGAAGCCTCGCATTAAGGCGAGCAAGGTTCATGCTGCGGCCAAAGATTTTTTTGATGAGCGCGGTTGTGAGACGGGCATTGAAAAGGGCAAGCACTACGGCTTCTTCCATTCAACGGGCCATGGCTTGGGCCTTGGTCTTCATGAGCCTTTGCGCATTAGTCAGGAGAGCACGCTCACTCTCAAGAAGGGAATGGTTTTCACTATTGAGCCTGGCCTCTACTATCCTGGCCTTGGCGGGTGCCGCATTGAAGATGTCGTCCAGGTTACCAAGGAGGGCTCTAAGCTCCTTTCTTCATTGCATTACAAATGGGAGATTCGCTAAATTAAGTCCTACATGAAAGCGCTGCTAGACAAGATTCATCAGCTCAATGTCGCCGTCATTGGAGACGTTATTTTAGACCATTATATTTTGGGCGACACCTCGCGCATCTCTCCGGAGGCACCTGTTCCCGTTGTCAATGTCAGTAAAGACATCCATAAGGCTGGGGGGGCTGCTAATGTCGCCTTAAATATTAAGTCCCTCGGCGCCGAGGTGGAGCTCTGCGGCTGGCTCGGCCATGATGAGGCGGGGGACCAAATGCGCCAAATCCTCGAAGACTCAGGGGTTCATTTCGATACTTGGTTTGTCAATCACGATGTCCCCACTATTAAGAAGACGCGCGTCATGGTTCGCAATCAGCAGCTTTGCCGCGTTGACCGCGAAGGCTATCCAGATCTCTACTCCATGGCAGAGCCTGCGATGATTGATTTTCTCAAGCAGCATATCGCAGGCAAAAACGCAGTCATCCTTTCAGATTACGCCAAAGGCGTGATTGATCAACCCCTCGCCGATGAGCTCATACGCTTCTGCAATGATAAGGGTATTTTTGTCGCCAAAGACCCCAAGCCCCGTCGTGAGCTTACCTTGGTAGGTATGGATCTTTTCACTCCCAACCGCCTCGAGGCCATCCAGCTTTCGGGGGTTGAGGTAGTTCCAGGCCGTCCTTTCCCCGCCGAAGAA
>DCBD01000018.1 GCA_002313355.1 Opitutia bacterium UBA1116
GAATGAAGACACCGAGCGTATCGTTCTTAGGGACACGCCCAATATTGAGCAAAAGGCTTGGATATAGTGACGTGACATCGAAATGAAGAACGTTTTTGTAGACACCTTTTTCAAAGCTCTTGGTATAACCTCCTTCAAAAGGAGCTATGCCCTCTGGAATAGGAAGACTCTCTCTCGCATGAAAGTACTTATCAAGGAAGAGTAAATCAATCTTGCTAGCCGTTCCGCGCAGTAAGATCTCCTGGAAAGTCATGGGAAAACTCGCAGTTTGAGCGAAATATGTCGGCAATAAGAGGCTCGCTATGCCCTCAGTCTCTCGAAGATCATCTTTAAGGTAGGCCAAAAATGTGTCCCTATCTTCATTAAATAAAGTTTCTATCTCTCCACCATCAATATATGTGCGTGTCTTAGCATTACTCACACCAAAGTAAAGTGCAACATCCTTGAGCCCATAAGAAGGCATATCGCGACGGGTAAGATCATAAAGCTGTACGAGCAGATACGTATCGACAACGGTTCGCCCGGGGATATCGCAGCGAGGAAAGTCTACCCAGCGCTCGGCAATGCGAATACGGCTATTTCGAAAATGAGCCTCTTGGCCAAAACGCCCCCAAGCACACGGGACACCGAGCTTCTTTGCGCGAATGCGAAGGTAGTCGAGATCGAATTTAAAGATATTGTGCCCTTCAATCGTATCTGGATCTTCTTGAAGGAGGAGCGCATTAAAGCGCTCAAGAAGAGCTCGTTCACCCTGATTACTAAATTCATTCAAAACAAGGCAATGTGATACACATCTAGACCTGAATCCGATAGAAAGGACCCGGTCTTTCGCACGCTTGGGGTTACTGAAGCCACCCGGGACAGAGCAAGCGGTCTCAATATCGCACTGGGCACGACGCACATCAGAAAAATGTAACCCATCAAAAAGACGGAGATTATTCTGAAGTAAGTACTGATGCTCTAAAATGCGAATGGATTCGTGAAAAACGCCTGATTCTTTATTTTTCAAGAAAGTCTGGCCCTCTTCTAGGGTATTAAAAAAGATCAGATGCTTAAGAGGCGCACCACCCTTCAGCTTTTTAGAACCTGGGGCAGACTCACTCGTCCAAGCAAAAAACTTTAAGGCCTCCTGCGAAATGTGACATTGCCCCTTATGATAATAGGCAGAATGAACCACGCCCTCTGGAGAAACCCAAAGTCCATGCAAAATACCCTGATTATCATTAATTTTCATTATCGATCTAACTTTAGACAATCATAGCAAACGCCCCAAAACAATCCAAATCCTCGGTTGAACCCGAAGAAACACCTCTATAAAGTACCCTCTTTTAAAAGCCCTCTCCCTACTATACGACTTAAGATGGTTATGCACTCAGGTATGCACGGCTTTGAAACCTATTTAAAACATCTCGATGAATTCATTAAAATTGTCATTAAGCCTATCCTAAAAAACAAGCAGCTCGCACTAGTTGGCTACTCACTTGAGGGACATATCGTATTGCGTTACCTAGAAAAACACCCTGGAGAAACCACCGGAGCCTTCTTAATCCCCCCTATGATTGGTATCAACGTCGATATCTTAAGCACTCTTGCTGTTCACCTACTCTATTATTTAGGGTTTCATGAAAATTTCGTAATCGATACCGATGAGACCGTCGAACTGCTTAAATCTCAATTCTTAGGCAATCCCTACACTAGCAACCCATTTCAATACAAAAGACTCAGGGGAATCATGGGACATTCCACAGACCATGCTATTGGCGAGGTATTGCCATCTGGACCCGGTGAATTTGAATCAGCACTCTGCTGAAGAAGGATCGAGGCCTCAGGAAGATATCCACGAAAAGTTGCCCACCAAGGCAAAATACTAAAACATAGCAAACAGAAACAATGATTCATTCACAAAACTGAATCATCCTCCCCTAGATAGGCACTTAAGTTAGTCACAAAGATTTATGCTCAAAAGAAAGCTCTTCTTTTACAGACCCACCCAAATGCTTTGCTTTAGAACAATAAGCCTCAGTAAGCACACGCAAGAACTGACTAACCTGCCAATTATTCTGAAGTTTCGCATAATCAAGCGGGCTATAGCCTAAGCTGTCGTCAAGACAATAATCAGCCCCTATGCGAACCAAGAAACTTACAGCCATTGCATTTCCAGACAAAGCAGCCCAATGAAGCAAACTGCGACGCGAAGCATCATGAACAAAGGCTAAAACAGGAAATGCTTTAATAAGCCTTTCCAAACAACGCAGGTGTGCATTAGAAATTATCAATTCATAAGCTAACGCATACAGATCTTCGTAAGCAAAAGAATCATCTATCAAAGCTGCAATCCAAGCACATTTCTGTTTGCGATAGTTTTCGTATAAGTCCTCCTTAAGGAGGTTCAAAGGAGTCCAAATATAAAGACCTTGACCTAAAGCATTTCTAACCTTTGAGACTAAAGGATCTTCTTGATTCTTGATCTCAGTTAAAGCTTTTTCAACAGTACTTTTACTCTTCCCTAAGGCCAAAGATAGCAACGATGAGCTTGAAGAGAATTGAGCCCAATCCATATACTCATAAAAAGCCGTCGAATAAAAAACCCATGAGCTAATAGGCTGATCGGCAATCATCGCTTGTAGAAAAAATTCTATATAATCAGACTCTTCCGAAGAATGGTCTGGAAAATCTAAAGAAAGCAACGCCCGTTTAAGAGGAATGGCAAAAGAAGCATACAATTGCTCACAATCGGGAATGGTATTTTTGAAAGATTTCGGAACGTCGACATCGCCCATACAAGCCTTATTCATGAGCTCAAAAAGTAGGCCCCTATGTCGATTAAATAACAAACGTGAAGAACTCAGCTGATCATCTCCAAAACAAACAAAAGTTTGAAAAAAAAAGAACTTTATTAAAAGAAAACAAATCAAATAATATCGCATGGGCTAAAGCAAATATTTTGTCCATCAAAGTTATGCATAAAAATTTGTCAATGTAGAGCTTTTAATATAGACCTCTATTTAAGCGAAAGTCCCCAAAGAACATAAGGGCCTTTAATCAAACAATTTACAACCATCAAAAAGGGAAGTTTGTTAGTTAAAATAACAACGAACGGGCAGTCATAAGCAAAATAAGTGCTAGTTACTTGCTCACTCACAAGACTTAAAGCATCTAGCTAGAATTTATTGAAATAAGCACTCAAACCATGGAACTTCATGCTTGAGAAGAACACCCAGCCCCATTAAGATCTTTATGTAGATTTCTTTTGCAAATGAATGCCCCCAGCGCCTCGCCTCCATCCATTGACGAAGGTCCGTTCTCACATGAACAGATCCATAAGGCTATTGAAAAGACACCCCAACTAGCCTCGCTAAGAAGCATTAACGATGCTCTCAGCGAGCTCTTACACGCAGAACAAGGTATCAGTTCTCAGATTGCAGAAATCATTCGGAGAGACCCTTCTCTCACCTCGCGCTTGCTCAAATTGGTTAATTCGGTCTTTTTTGGCCTTAATCAAAAAGTTAACAATATTGAAGAGGCTGTTGTTTATCTTGGTCTTAAACAAATACGCGAGCTTGCTTTGGCAACACCTGTTATCGAAGACATGCAATCACTTTCGGGAATCCTCACAGAAAATGATTGTCGTGAAATATGGAGACACAGCATCGGCTGTGCTGTGTTAACAAGAGAGATTTTGGCCATCGCAAATGTAACGTACAATGATGATACAGATTACATCATGGGCCTTGTCCACAATATTGGAAAAATAGTAATAGCCTCTGCCTTTCCTCAGGTCTTTAAAAATATTATCTATCTTGAAGGAAATTCTACGATAGACATTTGTATCCAAGAAGAAGCACTACTTGGCTCGGACCATGCTGCTGTGGGCGCGTACTACCTTGGGAAACATGAACTATCTGAAGAGATTGTACAAGCAACCCGCTATCACAATATTCCAGAAGAAGCGGAAGACTTTACAAAATCTGCAGCCGCTATTCAACTTTCAGACGCCATGGTTCGATCCATGGAAGTTCCTGGAATTGAACGTGTGCCTGCCCCAAACAAAGAAGACTGGATTAAGCTATCAGGGTGGACTATTCTCTTTGGTGAAAACGAAGAGGAATATCCACTCATTATTGCATCTTTACGCAATGCACTGATGCGACTTCCCTACATTCTGAGGGGGATGATATAAAAACTAAAATTCGAGCTTTAAGCTTTTTGAAAAAACTCAAGATCCACAGTAAACCTCAAAAAATCGAGCATCTGTCCCACTAGCGCCTATTTTTACAGAGATACTCGTCCCACAGCGAGGGCATGACCCTACATAAGCATTATTTTGCTTATCCTTATAAAGGCGACCATAAACATGACACTTCACAAACAAAACGCCTAAAAAAGCTTTTTGATCAGAATTTATTTTTTGTTGAGACATTTAAATGAGCCTCATCAAGAAAAAGCTTCTTATAAAGCTGTTTTCTGAAGCGCTTTTTGGGCTGCGGCTAAATCTACCTGAGCCTTATTTGGGCTGAGCATAGCATCGCGATTGCTTTTACTGATAGCATCGTGAATTTCTTTCCTATAAATAGGAACCTCTCTTGGTGCAATAATCCCAATACGCACCCCATCACCATCCACCTTATTAATACGAACTTCAATCCCATCTCCGATTAGGATAGATTCGTTACGTTTACGAGTTAAAACAAGCATATCCTTAATTGGCGCAAGACACCGACTCTTCAACAAGTGTGCACAAAGTATAGTGCGTAGGATAACGATCTAGATCTTCGAGAATCACCTGTTTACCAATACGTGTTCGTCTATTAATAACTATAGGTGCTGCGAGATTAATCGTCGCTTCAGGGGTTTCCCCTGCGTAAAGCGTTGTGATGTTGAGGACTAGAATATCATCCCCAGTCTGAATTCCAAGCTGATTAGCATCTTCATCATCAATTTCAAACGTGTAGTCTTCAATGACACTTCCAGGCTCAACAACAGCGAAGGTAATAGGGTCTTCGGCAAGTTCATTCAGCCATAAGAAAGGTAGCTGCTCCTCACTATAGACGATTTCCATTTCTTTAAGCTGAGGCAGACCAATGAGGCCATCTAAAAGATGAACAACATGAGCGTCAGCTCTTGATACGGTAGTTTTCTGAGTTTCTTTTTCTAATTTCATCAGGGAATTTATTAGATTAAGTTTAACAACACGATCCCAAAAAGACAAGTACGGACCCTACTGCTATAGATAATTTAGGATGGATTGACTCGTTGCATGTGAATGTATCTTAAAAGCAAGATCTAAGGCATCACTAAGATCTTTAAAACGTGTACTAGCCTCGGCAAGATCCGCGTCAACATTTCCATGAATACCCTCTTCTAGCCGCTTGTAACGAGCTGTATCAAAAACCTTAGCGCTTTCTATTCGCATTTGCTTACCACCTAAGTTACTTAAGTCTGCAACAATGTCAGTCTCGTTCGTCAAAAGGCCCGATCTAGCGAGGTCTATAGCATTATTATCACCTGAACTAATAGCATCACGAAGATTAATGAGGTTTGCAAAACATGTTGAAAACTGAGTCGTCTGAGCAGGGTCCAGAGTGGGAGAAAGATGTACGCCCTCACCCACATCATAAGAACGAGCCTTTGAAGAACCTGCGTAGGAAACTGATATTATTTTTCCACCAGCTGAACGAACAGCGCTAAAAGGTTCTGTCAAACTGCTATCACCAGAAAAAAGGTACTCACCTCTATGCTTTGTGTTCATAACCTGGAGACCATGCTCAATTAACTGATTAAGCTCTGCTAAATAAGCTTCCTTAGCATTTCCATCAGAAATATCGTCAACTAAGATGCTTAACTCCTGAGCTCTTGTAAGCACGGTATCTTTAAATTCTGTTAAGCTAGCATGTGACTCTGTCACAGCGTCTAAAGCAACCCTATTATTTTTGGCATACTGGCTTAGCGTGCGCTTTTCAGAGGTCTGATGAAGAGCTTTCGACGCAGCTACGGGATCATCTGATGGTCTCTCAACACGCTGATGTGTTATCAACTCTTTATGCGCTTTGACTACATCTCTCTGGATACGCTGAATATCACGTAAAGAAGTTTCGCGATAGGCATTATCTGTAATTCGCATATTCATAAGCTTAATCAACGTCTAACAAGTTCATTAACAATAACATTCAAACATGAATTAATGACTTCCATCACTCGTGCAGTAGCCCCAAATGCTTGCTGTGAAGCAAGTAAACTTGCAACCTCCTCATTGCTGGAAACGCTACTTATAGCATTACGATTACTGAGGACTGCAGACTCGAGTAATAACTGAGACTCTAAGCGATCTGAAACCGACTTTAAACCCGAACCAATATCTGCACTAATTCGAGTAGCGTAATCTATAAATCTACCATCAATAAAATCACCACTAGCAGTTGAAAAATTTTTATCTGCTAAAGCGAGAACGTCTAGGGCAATATCATTAGCTCCTGGTTGAGCACCTACTGTTGTCCTAAAAGACTGAAAAGACAGTGAAGTATCAAGCGCAATGCTTTTAGCATCAAGACCTGTGGTATCAAAGAAATTGGTATTTAACGATCCAGGATTATAAGCCTCATTCATCGAAAGAACTAATTGATGAGCTAAACTGTCTATCTTTGACTTAAAAGCAGTAATAGCCTGTGCGTTAACTTTAGCATAGCCATCCAAAGAACCCCCTTTTAGATTTAAAGAAATAGCAGGAGACCCAAACTGAACAAGGTCTCCAGAAAGTGAAAGATCCCCCAACTTTCCCGAAGCATCAAGAACAGTAATTTCAGTGCCAGAACTATCTCTTAAATAAACCTCTATCTTTCCATGTCTATCCGGAATAGTCCTTACATCAAAGTTCATCAATTCAGATAGTTCTTCTAGTGCAGCTTGACGATCATCTCTAAAATCAGCCGCCATGTGCCCGGGAGACTTAAACTCAAAACGAGCAATAGACCCATTAAGCTTTTCAATTCGATCAAGTAAAGCATTAGCTTTTGCAAGATCCCCTTTCATTTCATCAAAAAGGTCATTTGAAAGATTCTCCAGCCGAGTACTAATTAAATTAAAATGATGCGCCAAGGTTTCCGCACGCTCCAAAAGAATAGTTTTTTGGGCATCTTCTAAAGGCGATGCTGCAACAGCACGAAAAGCATTAAAAAAATCATCAATAGATTTAAGTAAGCCTTTTTTTTCATTTTGATTATCAGAGCTATCGTGAATTGAGGATGAACTTTCACTGCGACTAATAAATTCAGCTAAATCAGCCTCTAGTTGCTGATAAATAGACTCTTGAGACTTAAGCGTATTCGTAGCACTTTTCTCCCTGATAAGCTGCTTATCTAAAAATGAACTCCGCGCATGCTCAAACCGACCTACTTGAACTCCCATCGAGTGAAAGCCCTTCTGAGAATCTACAGAACCACTATTTGTCAGATGAACACGCTGTCTTGCATAATTAGGGTTCTTCGCATTCTGCAAGTTATGCCCAGCCGTCTCTAGCGCCCTTGTATGGGTATCTAAAGCACGTGCATTATTGTGCAAATTTCCTAAAAGCGTCATTGCAAGATAAAAATGGATGTTTTCTTTTTAGGCAGAAACCTGAATACAATGCCCCGAACGATTTCCTTTTAGATGCGCATTTCCTTTCTGAGTGTATGTTTTACTAGGAGAATCTGGATCCATCTCAGCCAAGATAGAGTCTATACAGTCCTGGGTTCGAATCATTATAAGGTTATTCTGATGTAATTTTTGACGAACACGCTCAAGCAATTCATTCGTTTCCCCCACAAGAGCCTTAAACATAGGCTGCATATTTTGTGGGAAAAATTCAATTAAGGCATATAACGAACTCTTAGAATCAATATTTGCCTCTACTCTTAAGATATTGGCAATTTCGGTTCTGCTTTCTCTATAAACCATTGCTTTCTGGAGTTGTTTCTGAAGCGATGCATTGCGATCATTAATTCCTTTCTCATCACGATTTAAAAGACATTTCTGAAGATCTTGAAGAAGATTCAACAAATCGCCATACTCTTGCATCTCTAAGCGCAAGGCATTAGCTAAATCATCTACTTTGCTAGTAGGCATTATCGTCTTAGTCATGAGTTTTTTTCTCCTGTATTGAATTGTTAGAAGGTGATGTTAAATGCTGTGTATTTACTTGAAGCATAGTGGAAAATCCTAAATCTATGCTTTGAGATAAATTATTCGCTAAAGCTTGAATCATAAAAGATCGCTGAATATCACTCGAAGCATCATTTTTTTGAGATAAAACAGGCCCTAAAGCAGGCTCCAATACTTGCCTCCAAAGAATAGCTTCAAATTCCTGTCCAGATTCCTGAAGTTTATCCGAATTCTTGCCCGATGAAGAGCCTGAACCAACATAAGAATCCATAGGCGACTGAAAGTTTGTATAGCCTGCTTGAATAGATGGTAAAAAATCCGAGAACATAACATTAATTGATGACCAGCTCAGCCTGTAGAGATCCTGCTGACTTAATCGATTGAAAAATAGAAATCATCTCACGAGTTGAAACACCAAGCGTATTCAATGCAGCTGTTAAGCGTTCAATAGTGGGAAAGTCCTGAACAATTTTAAATCCACCGATTTGCTCATCTACGCTAGTTTCTGTGCTTGAAGTAACCTCCGTATCACCTGTCTCACTAAAGGGAAGCGGCTGACTAACATTTTGGTTAGAAGCAATACTAATGGTTAAAGATCCATAGCTAACCGCAACCGTGGATATCCTAACATTATGCGTTGCAACAATAGTTCCTGTCCTTTCATTAATAATAACTTTAGCTGTCATATCAGGAACGACATCGATATCGCTAATTGCAGCAATAAAGTTCACTTCTTGACCAATAAAGGACTCGGGTATTTGAACATTCACTGTCCCCAAATCCTTTGCCATAGAACTGCCTGGATAAAGTCTATTAACCGCATCAGACAAACGAACGGCAGAAGTGAAGTCAGGATTTAAAAGAAGTAAATTAATAGCGTTATTGTCTACAATACTCGTATTAATCCGACGCTCAACAATAGCTCCCCCTGCAATCATACCTACCGTTGGGTGATTCTTTTGAACAGTTGCACCACCCTCACCTCCCGATCCAGAAAAGAACCCCCCGACAACAACTGGACCCTGAGCAACAGCATAAACAGTATTGTCTGCACCGAGAAGGGGCGTTTGGAGCAAAACCCCACCCTGTAATGTATCTGCATCACCTAGAGAAGAGACCGTCACATCAAGTCGGGCCCCTTCCTTAGAAAAAGGCCCAAGATCAGCTGTAATCATAACAGCAGCCACATTTTCAGTTTTAATGTCTGGCAGAGGGATATTAAGCCCAAAGCGTTTCAACGTATTTGAAAGACTTTGTATGGTATAGCCCAGCTTACTATCACCTTTTCCAGCCAAGCCAACGACAAGGCCATAACCAACGAGCTGATTATCTCTATTCCCCTCAATAACAGTAATATCTTTTAGCCTTGCAGCGCTACTAACATGCACCACAAACAAAAAAATAAATACTAATGCTGTAAGGTTTTTGCACATCACAATTAAAAGGGACTGACCAATCCATTAATCCTAAGAAGCCATCCTTTACGCTGAGTCTCCGTTAGCTCGCCTTCAGAAACCATCTCGATGTTAGCATCAGCAAGTTTTGTGGATAAAACTGTGTTTTCAGGAGTAATATCTTCAGAACGAGCAAATCCTGTAACAAAGACAAAGTGAGTCTCTCCTGAAAAAGATATCTTACGAACACCTCCAACAACAAGACTTCCATTAGGACGAACATCAATTACAGGAATGGTTACTCGAGTAGTTACTTTTTGACTATTAGCAATTTCTCCACCACCATCGTAGGAGCTTTCGCCATCAACACTTAGCTCAGGTAAAGCGCCATTATGACGGCCCCAATTTGGGTAAATAAGGCGGTTAATCTTATCATCAATACTAGAGGCCTTGTCGCTTTTAGTTCTTTGGCTAGCTGACATAGTTGTAGTCTCTTCAATCAGCACAGTTAGCTGATCTCCTTTCCTAAAGGCACGTTTATCGGCAAACATCCCCATCTCGTTATTCCTAGGATTAATCCATAGAGACGATGATGGCTTGCCTCCCCATAAGGCAACAGGAAGCAACACGACGATTAAAAATACTGTAAATTTTAAATACATACTAAAAATGCAAACGAACTGAGTTTTCAGAAACAACTTCTGCTTTAAAATCTCTTCGAGTATTTGGATTTCTAACCAAGATAAATTCACCTACAAATCCGTCTCTTAAAGCTTCTCCTTTCATGCTAATATGCATATATCCTTCTTTTGCCACGACATCAACAAGACTTCCCTTTAAAACTGCTGGCTTCTTCTTAAGATGCTTCCACAAAAGAACCTTTCCAGAGCTCAGAGATTGAGCCAGTTCATAGTCTGGAAAATCAATACCAGAATCAACCATTCCGGGAGACTGCCTCAAAACATCAACAGGTTCATGACTAAAATGAGACCGATCTAAAGTAGCTTTTGTTCCAATCGACTGTTTAGCGACATAAGCATCCTGCCAAAGCTGACAATTAAGCAAGATGCGAAAGGGACCATAGGTTCCATTTGCCCCCACGATACGATATTGCAAAGAAATTTTTGGTGCTAACTTGCTGCTCGGATATTCAAGAATTTCTAAATTCCAAGTAGACTCAGGAATACTCAAGTCACGCCACCCTTGAACAGGAGTCAACTTTATCGTCTCATTATTTAACTTATAATAATCTTTAAGCAATAATTGAACCTGATGAATAAAAGATGCTTCATCAACAATACAAACTTGAGATGACTCTAGAGATATTAAAGCAGGCTTTTTTTCTTCACTGCTCAGTTTAATATCACTAATCGACTCTGGCCGAGGCAACGGCGACAATATAGACTCAAGCGACTCTTGGGCATTCGACAAGATGAGTCCTAGGAAAAAAATCCACAAAGCTATGCCAAAAGACTTCATTATCCGTGCTTCAATTGATTCGTCCTTGCCATGGTTTCATCAGCTGCCTGAACAGACTTAGAGTTAGCTTCGTAAGCTCTTTGTGCCTTAATGAGCTCAATCATCTCACTAGCAACATCAACATTTGAAGACTCTAGATATCCTTGACGTATCGAGCCAAATCCACTCTCGCCAGGATTACCCGCTTCTGGAGGCCCACTAGCCTCCGTTTCTTCATAAAGATTCCCCCCCAAACTCTTTAGACCACCGGCATTAGGAAACCTAACAAGCTGCAATCGAAAGCTTTGAGCATTACCGGTAGGAGATTCAATAGTCACCTCCCCTGTTGCAGAAACAAAGACTTTGGACCCCGCAGAAACAGATTGCCAGCCACTCAAAACGATTAGTCCATCTGCTGTAGAGACTCGACCATCCGCACCCACTTTAAGCGCCCCATCTTTTGTGTAAGCAGAGGTTCCATCTGGTCTCTGAACCTCAAAAAACCCATCACCTTGGATTGCAAAATCCATACTTTCTCCTGTCGGCTCCAGCTTCCCTTGAGTAAAAATTTTAGAGGTGGAAATAACCTGAGACCCATTCCCAAGCTCAACACCCGCAGGAACAGTATTGCCTCCACCGGCATCCCCTCCCTTAGGTCGATACTCATTATACAATAGGTCCTGAAACTCCACTTTACTTTTTTTAAAGCCTGTTGTGTTAATATTAGCTAAGTTATTGGCTGTATTTGCCAACTTCAGTTCTTGTGCTTCCATCCCGGTAGCTGCGGCGTATAATGCTAAGCTCATAATTATGTCATGTTAGAAGTTAGTGTGCGCTTCCCAAAACTTTCAAAGAGCGCTGCGTTCGCTCATCCAAAGCATTAATCAACCTTTGATTACTTTCTTGAGCACGTGTGACCTCAAGTAATCCAATCATAGACTCCATTGCGGACCCATTGCTCTCCTCTATAAAGCCCTGATGTACAGAAGGACTGTCAACATCTTCAAGCTTAAGATCGATAGAAGGATCTATAACAAACCCTCCTGGAACTCTAATAAAAGCTTCAGGCCTATCAGCTTTCGTTATAGCAAATTGATCTAAAAACTTGTCTCCCTGGTACAGTCTACCATTTGAATCGCAGTACAAATCACCATCAGCTGCATTAACTTGGATGGGACCACCTAAACCTAAAATAAGGTTATTATGCCCATCAACAAGCTGACGACTCGTATTGAGGTGAAAATGCCCTCCTCGCTTATAAATCGTCTGTCCGTGCTCTCCTTGGCTTTTAAAAAATCCATCACCACTAATGGCAAAGTCAAATGAGTCACCTGTAGGCTTTAAGGGGCCTTGATCAAAACTCACCCCAACACGAACTTCAGGCATAGATCCCTCTAAATGAGACTGAAAATTTCCATGATCTCCAGCTATGCGCCCCAAAGAGGCAGAACTAATACCCACTGCAGATTTTTTGTATCCTGCTTGTGATGCAGAAGCGATATCTCGAGTCAAAGCCTCTTGCCACTTTTGAAGCGTTGCCATAGAGGCCGCACCACCATAGACACCTGTATTCATGGGAATTTATATAGCGAACCTCATGCCAAAACCACAAGTCACTCATAGTGAATAGCATAATAAAAAATCCATATTAAATAAGAAATATTTTCCCGAAAGTCTTTCCTCTTAATTAGATGCAAAAAATCCTGCAAATGCAGGTTCCATGAAACGGCTTCGAGTATATTAATAATTACATTCTAGCTCAACACACTCGCCACAGCTACACGTAATTAAAATCCGTGTTATTTTACCATCATCCTTAAGCAATTGAACCTTAGGATGCACGCTTCCTCCTGATAAGTTCTTCGGCATATCAACATCTACGAGTTTTTCAGGGTTAATTGCCATAACACTCGTCTCCGGAGCATCCTGAGACTTCTCTTCTCCCTGGCCTCTCCATTGTTGAAAATGATCAAACCGAGCACTCTTTAGTGTACATTTTTCTTCAGCATTTCGGTTTTCTAAAAAATTATCCATTTCACTCATTATTTATTATTTAACAGCCAAACTAAATTCCACACGCTGATTTGACTCATCAGATGGAGATTTATCAGAAAGAGGATGTGCATCTCCATATCCCGTAATACGATCCATCTTTCGTTCATGCAAAGCATAGTCCACTAAAGTCTTTCGAGCAACATTTGAGCGATTAGCTGTCAAACCCCAAGGATCATAGTCCTCTGGCACTTCAGTATTAAAAACGGGAACATGCGAATCTACTCTTACCCTAAAATCATAACGATCCATCAACCAAGCGAGGTTTTGCAAAACAAAGTCACCCCAATCCGTGAGCTTTTCTGTATATTTTTTAAAAATGGGACGGTCTCCTCTGTCATAAACGGTAATCCGCAATCCATCTGAAGTCACATTAACTTGAATAGGCGCATTTGGGTCTGACTCATCAACGTCCATAAGTCGCATAAATTCCGTAGCAAGTGAATGCAAAAAATTCATATCAACCATCGACATATTATTCCCAGAACCCTTAGAAAAGTTTTTATACCCTTCCTTCATAATCCCTGAAGACTTATTTTCTAGAGCATAGCTAAACGGGTTTTGAAAATAACGTGAGGTGGACAAAAGAATCTCTTCATCTTGAGCACTAATCCAAAGAACCATAAAAAGAGCCATTAAGGCTGTCACAAAATCCGCATAAGCAACTTTCCAAGCTCCGCCTCCATGAACCTCATGCAGATACTGTTTAGAAGCTTTCAAGGTTTTTATTCCTTATTGTTCAGCGCTTTCAGAATCTGCTCAAGCTCATCAGAGCCAATGTCAACAGCCTTACCCAGTGTACGCCTGGCAACTTCAATAGCCATAATGGGAGCTAACCCTTTTGTAAAACCAGTAACCGACTGAGCAATCACCTTATAATACATCAAATGAGCCTCTTCATTAAACTGAATACGTTGACCTAATGGATTAATAAATCCATAGGCGCCCAGAATCCCTAAAAACGTCCCTGTAAGCGCTGCAGCCACCTTCTCACCCACCTTCTCAGGGCCCTCCGAAATAGCAGCCATCGTATTAATAATACCGAGAACCGCAGCAACAATCCCAATACCCGGAAGCGAATCACCGACCAAATGAATCACACCCTCAGGACCCTTATTCTCTTCTCTCATAGCATTAATCTCCGAGTCAAGAAGTCCTTGAAGTTGATCTGGCTTTATTTTCCCATCAATAACTGGCCGTAATGAATTACACAAAAACTCAACTCGCTTTGGTTCATTTAAGAACGAAGGATACTTAGAGAGAATAGCACTATTTACTGGTTCAGACAGGTGATCGTCCAATGCAATCAGGCCATCTCGTCGCGCTTGAAGGAAAAGTTCGTATAGGAGCTTAAGCAAATCCAAATACTCATCGCTCTTCACACCCGAGCCTTTAAATGATTCTTTAATTTGCTTCATCAACTTAGACAAAACATCTTTAGGCGTTGAAATAACAACCACACCAAGGGCAATACCCCCAATAACAATAAACTCTGAGGCATGCATTAAAAGCATTGGGTGGCCCCCAGCAATCAAGAAACCACCTAAGGTCGCTCCTAAAACGATAACATATCCAATAAAAAGCAGCATTCTTATCTCCTCATGATTGCATGATTTTTTGTAAATAAGCGCGTAAGCTCAAGATAGCTTGGGCGTGAATTTGACAAACTCTAGATTCTGTAATTTTAAGCAAGTCGGCTATTTGCGAAAGTAAAAGACCGTCATAGTAATATAAAATCAGCACTTTTCTAGGGACCGCATCCAACATTTCTATGCGATTTTTTATAAGACTAAACATCTCTATTTTTTCGCAACGCTCTCGTGCATTTTCTTCAGTGTTATCAGACAGTGTTTCTTCAAGATTAGTATTTTCACTGCCTACTTGATCCTTAATAGACATATTCAAAGGAACAAAGGTCAAAGGCCTTAATTCATCAATTAGCTTCAAGTAGTCCCTAAGAGACATTTCCATAGATGCAGCAATCTCTTCTTCTTTGGCTGGTCGACCTAACTTTTGCTCAAGCGTACAAATAGTTTCATTTAAAGCTTTCGCACGTGCTCTATTTGAGCGTGTCATCCAGTCCATTCTTCGAAGTTCATCCAAAATAGATCCTCGAATGCGTGTTGCTGCATAAGAACCAAAGCTTTTAGCTTTCTGCGAATCAAAACGCTTCACCGCTGAAACAAGTCCCGTAATTCCCAGGCTATAAATATCATCAATATCTACATGCGCAGGGAAATAGATCCGAAGTCTTCCTACAATGGACTTTACTAGGGGTAGGTACTGATCAACCAAATCCCAGTGCTCTCCGGAGTCCTCTCGCGACTGATACGTCCGCCAAACTTTCTTTGCTTTCTCTTGACAAGGAAATTCATCTAAGGGCGGCACTGGTAGCTCCTTTAGCATAATATAGGATTCACACTTGTAAAAATACTATCTCTCTGAAGATGTATCGTCTTCTTTTTGAATTTCTTGAGCTCTTTCGGCTAAAGAATCCTCTAAAGATCTGTAAAAAATACGTAAAAACATACGTGCACACACACAGGCAACTAATGCCCCAATAGCACCGCTCAAAACAGCCCTCGTAATATCTTCCGAGATAACGACAGATACTCCGAAAAAGACAAGAAAGCTAACCAAACCTGCATAGCAAAATATTAGCTTCTCATTGGTTGAAATGCCCTTCATACAAAAGACTAGTTAACGGGGACCAAGCTTGGAGGAAAAGTTTTACTTAGAAGAACATTCAGAAATGACTCAGAATGCTTGCCTATGATTGTGCGACTATTCGATAAGAATAAGGGACTTAGGCCACTTCGCAAGACTAAAGGCCAAAGCCTTCCTGTATCGTACACTTCATCCATATGAGTGAAGACAAGATGTGTTGCTCCTGCCTCAAGCGACCTTTTTATAATTTCATTTAAAACAGTCACCTCATACGCCGCATTTAAGACAAGGACACGACTTTCAATAGAATACTCGTCCAACCTGTGTCTCCAATCAACATGCAAATGAGAATCTAATGCCGAAGAGGGTGGCATATCGAAATAAAAATCTACATCAGGATCAGCATCATCAGGGTTAAACGGCTCACGCCACAATGGTGAAGCAATGACATCACAAAAAGCAGAAAGACTCTCACTAGAATTTGGTACCTCACCTTCAAGCTTAACGACACCTACTTTTTTCCCTAAAACAAAAACTTCTTGAGTTAAATAATGACAAAGAGCGGTTGTTTTACCTGAACCCGGAGAACCCAAGAAGGCAACCCTTCTTGCCAAAGGAAGTGCAGGTAACTTCTTAAACTCATGTATCCAATAATTAGAAATAGATTTTAGAGCATCACCTAAATCCATAGACATCCATGAACTCCAGTCTCTCTGGCATTTCAACTCATTCAGTAAAGAACCCGAAAAACCACTTCTCTTAAGAATATCTTCAAGATTTCCTGAACTAAAACATTTGGCTGAAGTATTGCCAACGCAACTAACACTCTCTCCAATATAAATGCGGTCATCTCGCTCAGTATTCTCGCCAACCAAGCCATTAGTCTTTTCAGGCATCAGTACAGCAAGAACTTCGAGTTTTGGAGCCGAAAAAAAACCAAGAAAACTACGATTGGGCACTTGCTTGACGGAAACCACATGCGCGCGCGCTCCCAGCTCTTTCCTAATCAAAGCAATGGCTTCATTCGCTGAACTCACAATAAAGCGATATGTTTTTCCTTCTTCGTATAGACAATTAGACATCATAAGGTCTACTCAACTAGATCAGGTTTATTCGATGCAGCACTCGCAGAGGCCATCTGACTAAACTCTGTTGCAGGCCCAGTAACAATACCCACATTTTCAATATGAATAGTATCTGGAAGCTCTTGATACGAAAGGACTGTCAGCGTCGGGAAGCTCGGCTCAAAAAAGCGTTTAAAGGCGAGTCTAAGCTCACTTGTAACAACTAAAATAGGCGGAATTCCTCGTTCAGCCATCTCATCTATTTTTGGCGCTATACAAGTAAGCAAGTGCTGAGCCAGAGAAGGATCCATCATTAAGGACAGGTCAAACTGCGTCCTTTTAATTGCAGAAACCATAAGCTGCTCTAACTTAGGATCTAAGGTTAATGCATGAACAACGCCTGGTTTTGATTCAAATTCTTCAACAAAATAAACGCCAAGGCGTTTTCTTGCTTGCTCAGAAAGATCATCCGGGCTCTTAGTGACTGAAGCATAGTCTGCAATCGTCTCTAAAATGATAGTCAAATTTTTAATTGGAATTTTTTCTTTGAGCAAATTCCTAAGAACTCTTTGTATTAGTCCCACACTAACTAAATCAGGAAGTAACTCATTCACTAGAGTTGGGTTCTTATCCTTTACCTTATCAAGCAAACGCTGTGTATCCTCACGCTCCAATACAAGGTAAGCGGAATATTTAAGAGATTCACTTAAGTGCGTAATTAAAACAGAAATAGCATCAACAACCGTATAGCCATTAAGCTCTGCATTTTTCTTCTCTTCTTCATCTACCCAAACAGCTTCGAGCTTAAATACAGGCTCTACAGTAGATACCCCCTCAAGAGCCACTGAGCTTCCGCTCACATTCATAGCAAGCCATCTTCCCGACATTGCCATACCTCGAGCAATCTCCTTTCCTCTGAGCAAAAATCGATACTGATTAGACTCAAGCTCTGGATTATCCCTGAGTGCAATGGGAGGCATGATCATGCCCATTTCTCGAGCAAAAGCCTTCCTTGCACCTGTAATACGGTCTAAAAGATCACCATCTTGCTTGTTATCAGCAAAAGAAAGTAGGCCATATCCCAGCTCTACAGCAAAAGTATCCACTTCAATTGCCTTATAAAAATCTTGATCCCGGCCAGATGACTTCCCGTCCGAACTACTCTCCTCTCCCATATTCTCTTCTTTCTTTATCTGAGTATCACTCGAATCATCTTCCTCTGACAATGCATCCTGCCCCAAGCCTTGTTTTTTCATAAAATAGGCAAAAAACCCGCAACAAGCCCCCAGCATGAGAAATGGAAAACTCGGCATCCCCGGCATCACAGAAAACAAAATAAGCATTGCTGCAGCGATGCCAATAGCTCGTGGGTAAAGGGTTAATTGCTTGCTGACGAAGCTTCCCAGGTTTGATTTCTCGCCTGTTCGGGTAACAAGAATACCTGCTGCAACAGAAACAATCAAGGCAGGGACCTGGGAGACAAGGCCATCACCAATAGAGAGCAAAGTATACTTCTCCATCGCATCCGTAAGGCTTAGTCCACGCTGAAACATCCCAATAGTAATACCACCTACTACATTAATAATGGTAATTAAAATACCCGCAATGGCATCTCCACGCACAAACTTACTCGCCCCGTCCATTGCACCATAAAAATCAGCCTCTTTTTGGATTTTTGTTCGCCTGCGTGTTGCCGTTTCTTCATCAATGATACCCGCATTCAGCTCTGCATCGATTGCCATTTGCTTTCCAGGCATTGCATCTAAAGTAAATCTT
>DCBD01000040.1:0-174 GCA_002313355.1 Opitutia bacterium UBA1116
AAGAGCTTCACTGCATCGGTATGGCTTGTGCCGTTCACCGGGTCTCCCCCGATGCCGATGCAGGTGGATTGCCCGTGGCCTCGTGATGTTAATTGCCAAACAGCTTCGTAGGTGAGGGTGCCTGAACGGGAAACAATACCTACTTTTCCTGGCTTGTGAATGTAGCCTGGCATA
>DCBD01000040.1:476-33523 GCA_002313355.1 Opitutia bacterium UBA1116
TTGTGAATGTAGCCTGGCATAATGCCGATTTTACACTCACCTGGAGTGATGATGCCTGGGCAATTTGGGCCAATGAGGCGTGTTTTGCTTGTTGCAAGGCGTGCTTTGACAAGCTCCATATCGCGAACAGGGATGCCCTCTGTGATGCATACGATAAGGTCAAGACCTGCATCAATGCCTTCGAGGATCGAGTCTGCAGCGAAAGGAGGTGGTACAAAAATTGCTGAGACATTAGCACCTTCTTTTTCGACAGCTTCTTTAAGCGTGTTGAATACGGGCACCTTGCCTTCGAAGGTCTGGCCGCCCTTGCCTGGGGTTACCCCCGCGACAACTTGGGTGCCATAGTCTAGGCATTGTTTTGCATGAAAGCTACCTGCAGATCCTGTGATGCCCTGGATGACAACGCGGGTGTTTTTATTAACGAGAACACTCATGGTTTAGTTCCTTACGTTTAAAGTTGATGCTTTAGGCGCCTGCAAGTTCGACAATCTTTTGAGCTGCTTCATCGAGCGTGCTTGCCGAGACGAGGTTAAGACCACTTTCATTGAGGAGGCGTTTGCCTTCTTCAACATTTGTGCCTTCGAGGCGAACGACCAGTGGTACGGAAATCGATACAGAGCGCGCTGCCCCGATAATGCCTTTGGCAATAATGTCACACTTCATGATGCCGCCAAAGATATTAACGAGGATGCCCTTTACATTGGGATCTTTGAGAATGATCTTAAAGGCTGCGGTGACTTGATCTTCATCAGCACTGCCACCAACATCGAGGAAGTTGGCAGGGTTGCCGCCATAGTGCTTGATGATATCCATGGTTGCCATTGCAAGGCCTGCGCCATTGACAAGGCATGCAATGTTACCATCTAGGGCGATGTAGTTTAGATGAAATTCGGAAGCTTCAACTTCTTTGGGGTCTTCCTCATTGAGGTCGCGCATGCTCACAATGTCCGAATGGCGGAAGAGTGCATTGTCATCAAAATTGACTTTAGCATCGAGCGCGAGGACGTTGCCTTCGGGTGTCTTGATTAATGGGTTGATTTCTACCAGCGATGCGTCTTTCTCCCAGAAGAAGCGGTAAAGATTGCTGATGAGCTTGACTGCTTGTTTAAAAGCTGCTCCCTCAAGCCCGAGTGCAAAGGCAATCTCTCTGCATTGATAGGCCTGGATGCCCAGGGCAGGGTCGACATAGACCTTAATGATCTTTTCAGGGGTTTCTTCTGCAACCGTTTCAATGTCAACACCCCCTTCTGTTGAGGCAATGATGACGGGCTTTGAGCTATCCCTGTCCATCAAAATGGCGAGGTAGTACTCCTTTTCAATCCCGCTTGCTTCAGTGAAGTATACGGTATGTACGGTGCGCCCTTCAGGTCCAGTTTGGTGGGTGATAAGGGTATTGCCCAGCATCTTCTTTGCGACTTCTTCAGCTTCTTGCTTCGAGCCGACTAGCTTGACACCACCTTTGTACCCATCGGTAAAGGTTCCTTTGCCTCGACCTCCTGCATGGATCTGAGATTTGACAACAATTTCCCCTTGAGGGAGCGTTGCCAATGCGTTTTTAAATTCTTGGACACTGCGTGCCGGTGTACCCGCAGGAACGGGAACATTATACTCGGCGAGCAACTGTTTGGCTTGATACTCGTGGATATTCATGAATAGACAGGAGAAAACCTTTTCAATAGATGAGAGGAATGACAAGTGTAAACTCTTGAAGCCATACTTGCTCGTTTTTCTTTAAACAGTAGACCTTGTGTATCGCGCGCTTAGGCAAGGTTTTTACCTTTTCCGATAGCGTTTTCTTGAATAGCTTTTAGCTCGCCGAGGCCTCGTTTAGCTAGGTCGAGCAAGGTGTGGAGCTGCTCTTCAGAAAATGTAGCTTCTTCGCCACTGCCTTGAACTTCAACAAAGCGGCCAGAGCCTGTCATGACGACATTGGCGTCTACACTCGCGCCACTATCCTCTTCATAGTTGAGGTCGAGTACTTCTTGATCTTCGTACACACCGACACTCACAGCAGCGATGGAGTCTGTAAATGGATTTTCGGCTAATTGCTTGTTTTGAATGGCCTTTTCGATAGCTAGACGTGCTGCTACGTAAGCTCCTGTGATGGAAGCAGTTCGAGTTCCTCCATCGGCTTGAAGGACATCACAGTCAACCCAGAGTGTTTGCCCAGGAAGTTTTGACAAATCGGTTACGGCACGCAGGGCTCGCCCGATGAGACGCTGGATTTCTATCGTCCGTCCGTCCACTTTCCCTCGACTGCTGTCTCGCTGCTTGCGCTCATGGGTGCTGTAGGGGAGCATTGAATATTCAGCTGTGAGCCACCCACCGCCAATGCCTTGTTTTTGCATCCAGCCAGGGACTTTGTTTTCTAGGGTCGCTGCACAGATGACTTGAGTGTGCCCAAAGCGTACAATTACAGAGCCTGATGCATTGGGTGCGATACCAGGCTCAATGCTGACAATGCGTAGATCATCGGGTTTGCGGCGATCGGGTCGTTCAAATGGAAGCATAATTTATGTGGTTGATGGTGAAAGGGTTTTGGATGTTTCTGGATCTACCCATCGCTCGTGTTTTTTGATAAGTTCAATTAAGGCATCAACGGCACGTTCCTCGGGGATGCCGTATTCAACGCAGTCCTTGCGGACGTAAAGGTTAACTTTTCCTGGAGCTCCACCGACATAGCCAAAGTCCGCATCGGCCATTTCCCCGGGCCCATTGACAATGCAGCCCATGACGGCAATGGTCACTCCTTTGAGGTGGCCAGTCTTCTCTCGGATGCGCTGAGTGGTTGTTTCAAGGTTAAACAAGGTGCGCCCGCAGCTAGGGCAGGCGACAAACTCTGTCTTGCTCATGCGCATGCGCGATCCTTGCAAGATGTTGTAGGCCAATGTCGTAGCGCGTGTAATGTCAGGTTCTGCCTCGATGCTGATGAGGTCCCCTAGGCCATCGCAAAAAAGGCTTCCGCTTAAAATACTGGCATCGAGGAGATGTGCTGTAAAATAATCATCGTTCGTAAGGGCAAAAGCAGGCGCATTACGGATCCACAGGGGAGCTTTGAGCCCGATTTCTTTCGATGTTTCTGCTAGGAGCCGATAACTCCCAACCGGGTGTAACCCGGGTACGCGTTCTGAATGGGTCAAAATAAGCTCTGTTTCAGAGTATTTTTTCAAAATCGCTGCGCAATCTTTCAAAACCGAGGGAGTTGTATCAACGGCTACTATGTGGCCGTGTTTTTGGGCCCATTCAAGGGTCACCTCGAGTGCCGTTGAGGTGTGGTCGACCACTTTATTAATGAGAATCAATTTACATTTAGGATGCCAATCGCTGGCACCGAGTGTGGTAGACCACATCGTTTCGTCCATTTCGACGAAAAGGCTCGGGATGCTGGGGGATAGGATGTTTTCGAGTTCCTGGAGGCATTGAAAGTCTTCAAGAGTGTGGACGACCACGTGTAGGCCTTCGATGCGATTTTCTTTAAGTTGTTTATGGGTAGATAGTACCGAATTTATGATTTCCTTGTAACGGCTGAGGGGAATTTGAGGCTTAATGATGACGCGTGGGAATTGTTCGCTACCTACTTTACAGTCCTCACTGAGGGAGAGCTCTACGGTTTCGCGGCGTGTATAGCTAAATGGGTCGATACTGTCAGCGCCTTCGCAAGGTGTGGTAGACCACAGTTTTTCTGCCCGACGGGCGAGATCTTGAGCGATAGGTACTTCGTATGCAGGGTCTTCGGTTAGGGAGACGCGAATGGTGTCCCCGAGGCCATCGCTGAGGAGAGAGCCTATGCCAATGGCGCTTTTGATCCGCCCATCTTCGCCATCACCTGCTTCGGTAACGCCAAGATGGAGGGGATAGTTCATGCCAGCCTCTTTCATCTTTTGGACGGTGAGCCGGTAGGCCTCGATCATCACCTTGGGGTTGCTGGCTTTCATCGAGAGGATGATATTGTGGAAGCTGTGAGATTCGGCGATGCGGATAAATTCGAGGGCAGATTCCACCATGCCGAGGGGAGTGTCCCCGTAGCGGTTCATGATGCGGTCTGATAAAGAGCCATGATTAGTGCCGATGCGTAGGGCCCTCCCAAGTTCTTTACAGCGAAGGATGAGAGGGGTTACGCGTTCGTGGATCCGCTCTAATTCTGCATTGTATTGATCATCTGTGTATTCCCTGATTTCAAATTTCTTTTTGTCGGCGTAGTTGCCCGGATTAATGCGGACTTTTTCGACGTGCTTGGCTGCCTCCATAGCCGCTTGGGGCAGGAAATGGATGTCTGCAACGAGCGGCACCGAGCACTTAGCGGCGCGCACTTGCTTGTGGATGGCTTCTAAGGCCTCTGCAGCGCGCACGTTTTGTGCTGTAAGGCGCACGATATCGCAGCCTGCTTCTGCAAGGGCAAGTACTTGACGAACACTGGCTTCGACATCCGTTGTGCTGGTGTTTGTCATCGACTGGATGCGGATGGGGTTTGACCCGCCAACACCCACACCCCCGACGATCACCTCACGGGTGGTCCACCGGATGCTGCGAAAACGCGACTGACAGTATGATGCTTCCATGCAGAGTTTACTTTTCTGTAAACTCTGGCTTTATATAGTAGTACTGTTGGAGTTCAATGCGTTTTTCAAAGTCGTTATCTCCCTGCCAGCGGCGAATGTCAAAAAAGCTGACGTAGAGCATAAGGGAGAAAAGAAGGATCATGAATGTCCCCTGGATGCTTCCTATGAGTTTGGAGGATAATGGCTTACCGCGTAATTTTGCGATGGTTGCAAAGACAATTTGCCCGCCATCGAGCACAGGGATGGGCAGCAAGTTGAGGATGGCAAGGTTGATATTTAGCAGTACTGTGAACCAAAGAACGAGCCGAATATCTTCTAGCGAAAAGGTGTGGAGGACCCGCACAATACCTGGAGGACCCATGAGGTTGTTAATTTTTATGTCTGAACCTTGGCTGAAGAGGCTTGTTAGGACGCGCAAAGTCATCTGAGCGCTATCTGTGAATTGGCGCCAAGGGCTTGGGTGGGTGTTGATGTGTTGGGGTATGCTGCTAAACCCCAGCATGACTCGTGTTTCGGGCGCTTTGAGTGTGCTAGAAAGGGGTTCTTGAAGGACGTCTTTAAAGGTGAAATGGTCGCGTTCGAAGGAGAGTTCTATCAAAGATGCTTCGCTTGATCTTAGCAGGCCTTCGAGCTCTTCGATGGTTTTTACTGGCTTATTGTTAACAGCAAGCAGCCTGTCGCCTGATTCTGGGAGTAGTTGTGCGCTGTTTTCTTTTTCTGTTTCGTTGGTATCAAATAATAAAATGGAGGGGGCTTGCTTGCCGTTTTGAAGGAAGCTTAACGTGCCGGTGCCTGTTGTTAGCTCAAGTAATGGCTTGGTAATGGGAATGATGGCAGGTTGCGCCTCAAGGGTCATGCGCTCTTTACCGCGCTCAATGAGGAGTGAAACGGGTGTGTGTGGATCAGCCTCTAGGATGTCACTCAAAGCATTCATGGAGTAGAGTTTTTGCCCATTTGCTCCGAGGATGGTGTCTCCCACCTGAAGCCCGGCTTTTTCAGCGGGGGAGTCTTGCATGACGCCACCAACTACGATGGTGTGTGTAGGGAGAATGCCGACGATGCGCATGGTGTCTCCCGATTTTAAGTTTGCTAGGGCAAGCCTTGGGTGTACCGGGATTGTTATGGTTTGGCCATTGCGCTCAATAGTGAAGATGGCTTCTGGTTTGCCTGTGGAACTACGGCCAGAGCCTGTGATGATGAGCTTTTGGATGTCAGAGAAGCTGTGGACGGCATCGCCATCAACGCTAAGAACCTTGTCTCCAGGGCGGAGACCTGCCTTGTAGGCGGGGCCTGGAGCGTATTCGCCCTCATCAATGAAAATTTCTTTTTGGACGTAACCAATCGTCGTGGTTTGTTCTGCTTCGGTGCTTGGAATGCCGACAACCCAAAGAATCGTGGCTAAAAAGAATGCAAAGATAACATTGAATACAGCACCCATGACAGCGACAATGAACTTATCTGAATAGGTGATGGGAGGAAGGTCGTTTTTGTCGTACTTACCCTCGATGGCTTCTAAGTCTGCAAGTTGGGGGAGGGCAACGTAGCCTCCTAAGGGTAGGAGGGATACGCGGTAGTCTATACCGTCCTTCGTCCAGCCGAAAATTTTAGGGCCAAAGCCAATGGAAAAGCGCTCGACCTTGAGCCCTCTGCGGCGTGCAGCGAGAAAATGCCCAAGCTCATGAACAAAAATAGAGCCGCCAAAAAAGAGGATGACTAGAAAGATGGACCAAACGTTGCTGAAAAGGTCGTTAAAAATAGAAGGGCTATGCATAGCTTAATTGAGGGGATTGAGAAACGATTTCAGTGGCCGTTTGTCGAGCTTCGTTTTCTAAGGCGAGTATTTCAATGAGGTTTTGAGGATCAAAATGGCGAACCTTGGCTAAGGTTGCTTCTATAATACGGGGTATGCCGAGGAAGGGAATGTTTTTCTTGAGAAAGGCCTCAACGGCAATTTCATTAGCGGCATTGAAAACGGCTGGGGCTGTCCCGCCTGCTTCGAGAGCTTCCCGAGCTAGGCGTAGGCAGGGAAAACCAGTGAGATCCGGTGGGGAAAAGTCAAACCTCATGGCTTGGCTAAAGTCTAGCGGAGGATTAACCGCCGGTGTGCGTTTTGGGTAAAGGAGGCTATTTTGGATGGCGAAGGTCATCACCGGGGGGGATAATTGGGCGAGGACAGAGCCATCGATAAAGCGGACCATCGAGTGGATGATGCTCTGCGGGTGGATGACAACCTCGATCCGTTCTGAAGGGATGTTAAAAAGCCAGTGGGCTTCGATGAGCTCAAGGCCTTTGTTGGCAAGGGTAGAGCAGTCGAGTGTGACCTTGGGGCCCATGTTCCAATTGGGGTGCTTGAGGGCTTCTTCGGGGGTGATGTTTTGCATGGCCTCAAGTGTATGCTCGCGAAACATACCGCCTGATGCTGTTAGGATGAGCCGGTCGATCTCTTGGGCCTTCCCGCTGTGCAGGCATTGAAAGATGGCATTATGCTCGCTGTCTAGAGGAAGCAGCGTAATGCCCTTGGCTTGTGCACGCTCCGTGACAAATTTGCCTGCAAGGACGAGTAGTTCTTTGTTGGCAAGGGCGATGTCTTTGCCCTCCTCAATGGCAGCGAGTGTGGGCTGGAGGCCTGTTGTTCCAACGATCGCTGATACGAGCATGTCTGCATCTGGCAGAGAGGCAATTTCCATGAGGCCATTAAGGCCTGAATGGAATTGCGTACCCGTGGCAAAGAGGTCTGATTTGGCAGCTTGTTCGCAGGCAGCTTCATCGTAAAGGGCCACGTGAGGAACTTCAAACTCTTGGGCGATTTGGGCTAATTTCTCAAAGCGAGTGTGCGCAGCGATGCCAACGAGTTCGAGATGGTCTTGGTTCCCTCGAAGCACTTCGAGGGTGTTATCTCCAATGGAGCCTGTAGCTCCTAGCAGAACGATACGCTTTTTGGCAGGCATGGGTCCTTAGAGTAGCGTGTATTTCATGAGTAGGTAGCCCACAGGTGCACTTAGTAAAAGGCTGTCGACAAGGTCGAGAGCGCCTCCGATGCCGGGAATACAGTTGCCCGAGTCCTTGATGTTTGCTTGGCGCTTGAGCACAGACTCTACCAAATCTGAAATGATAGCAGTACAGGCAATGGGAACAGCCATCATGGCAGCAGCCCATAATGTGAACTCTTGCGGAAGCCACGCTTGAGTGAAGTGGTAAAAGATCATGCCTGAAATGACAGCAAAGAGGATGCCCCCAATCGTGCCTTCCCATGTTTTCTTAGGGCTCACTTTAGGTGCGAGCTTGTGCTTGCCGATGGTTGTCCCGATGAGGAGGCCACCGACATCTGTAAACTTTGCAACGACGATGAGCCAGATGGAGAGGAGCAGGCCTGTTCGCTCTTCGCCAACTTCGCTGAAGTTGCTCGCTAAAGATACGTAGAGCTGAAGCATGAAAGGGATGAAAAGAAGGCTAAACAGTGTTGGAATCGTGCTTGCCCTGAGGTGATCTTCACTTTTTGAAAAAGGCGCTGTGGCAAGTAAAATGAGAATGCTGACAAGGAATATGTCTGTGCCTGCATCCATGTCGATTAGCCCAGACCAGTGGGGGAGATAGTAGCTGCCGAGGATGATCGCGACCCCAGCTATTAGACCTAGTGTGCGTAGAGGGCGATAGCCTAGTTTTTCGAGGAGGCGATGAAGCTCGTACTGTGCGAGCAAGCCCATGATTGCTAAGATCCAGGCACCTGCAGGGTTTCCAAGAAAAGAGAGGGCCCCGATGACTACGCCCCATAAAAGTGCTGTGCTGAAAATTCTGTGTGTCATATAGATGCTGTTAAAATCCGTAAACTAGGCTTGAGTGTGGGTTGACTTGCTCACCAGTCATGCCATAGCGGCGTTCGCGATGTTGGTAAGCGGTAATGGCTTCCGCGAAGCGTTCTGGCCCAAAGTCTGGCCAGTAGGTAGGAGTGAAGTACATCTCTGAGTAGGCAGATTGCATGAGGAGGAAATTGCTCGTGCGTAGCTCTCCAGAAGTGCGGATGAAGAGGTCTGGGTCTGGGAGATTTCGAGTGTCTAAGTAGCGACTCAAGGTTTCCCAGTTGAGGTTTTCAGGGGCTTCATTGCCAGATTGCACTTCAGCGGTGTAGCGTTTGACGGCATCGACTATTTCAAGCCGTGAGCCATAGTTGAGTGCGATGGTAAAGTGATAGTCTGTAAAGTCAGCCGTTGCACGTTTAGCCTTGTCGAGTTCTTTGCGAACGGACGCGGGCAGCTCTTCGACTCGACCGATGGTGTGTAGGCGGATCTTCTGCTCTACCAAGTCCTTGGTGTATTTTTTAAGGGAGGAGGCAAGCAGGCGCATGAGCATGTCCACCTCGGCCTTGGGACGTAGCCAATTTTCAGAGGAAAAAGCATAGACAGTCAAATAGCGGAGCTTGTGCGAGAAGGCAGAGCGTAGGATTTGGTGGAGATTGTCTACACCGCGGCGATGCCCTTCGGTGCGTGGTAGACCACGCTCTTGGGCCCAGCGACCGTTGCCGTCCATAATGATGGATACATGTAGAGGTCCCTGACTGTCTGTTGTTTCTGGCTTTTTTGATACCATTTAGCTTGGCTGAAATCCTGGATAGAGCCCCTATTAAAGGCTGAAGGCTCTTATCTGTAAAGGGGGAAAGGCTGAAATTTCATGATCTAAATGGCGCAAAATATTTGTCAAAATTCCATAATGTGTTTATGAGAATCTTTGATTAGCACATTAAAGTACATTCCAAACCTGTACACCTTATGCATTACCCCTTTGAACCTTACAGAATTAAGGCCGTTGAGCCAATTCCTATATTGAGCCGCGAGGCGCGTATTAAGCGCATTGAAGAGGCTCGTTACAACCTGTTTTTGCTCAAGGCAGAGCATGTTACCATCGATTTTTTGACTGACTCGGGGACCGGTGCTATGAGTGCTGCTCAGTGGGCGGCTTTGCAGCAGGGAGATGAAAGCTATGCCGGTGCTCGCTCCTTTAGCCATTTTATTAGTACCATTCGAAGCTATATGCCTTTTAAGCATATTTTCCCTGCACATCAGGGGCGGGCGGCTGAGCACTTATTGTTTTCTGTTGTGATGAAGCCTGGCTTTATTGTCCCCAATAACACTCATTTTGATACGACTCGAGGTAATGTTGAGTATTTGAAGGGGGAAGCTGTTGATATCGGTTCATCAGAAGGGATGCAGGCAAGTGAAGAGCACCCTTTTAAGGGCAATATGGACTGTGATCGTCTCCGAAATCTTTTAGAAAAGAATGCAGATCTAGTGCCGCTAGTCATGATCACTGTGACAGACAATGCTAGTGGCGGGCAGCCGGTTTCCATGGAAAACATTCGGACAGTGAAGGCGATTTGTGATGAATTTAACAAGCCACTCTTTATAGATGCCTGTCGTTTTGCTGAAAATGCCTATTTTATTAAGACGTGTGAGCCAGGTTATGAGGATCATTCGATTGAGTCCATTGTTCGCGAAATGTTTTCGTATGCTGATGGGATGACCATGAGTGCGAAGAAAGACTGCTTGGTCAATATTGGCGGGTGGGTTGCTTGTAATAACGATGCGTGGGCTCAGCAGATCGAAGATCAACTGATTTTATTTGAAGGATTTCCTACGTATGGAGGGCTTGCCGGGCGAGATCTAGATGCCATCGCTGTAGGCCTAACAGAGGTTATGGATGAGGCTTACTTGCGTGCCCGTGTCGGAGCGGTTGCCTATTTTGCTGACGCGCTTGAAGCGGTTGGCGTTCCTGTTATTCGCCCTCCAGGGGGGCATGCGGTATTTGTAGATGCGCTAGCGTGCTTGCCTCACGTGGATGCTCTTGCTTATCCGGGACAAGCATTGGCTGTCTCTCTCTATGTCGAGGGCGGTGTGCGCAGTGTTGAGGTCGGTACGGTGATGTTTGGTAAACAACCCGATGGGACAGAGAAGCCTGCTAAAAGAGACTGGATTCGGCTTGCGCTTCCTCGACGTGTTTACACGCAAAGCCATTTAGACTACACTGTGGATGTTTTTAAGCGTGTTCTTGAATGTAAGGATAATCTGAAAGGATTTCGCATTGTGAGAGAGCAGGCTCATTTGCGTCACTTTACGGCACATTTTGAGCCGATAAAGAATTCGTGACGAAGTGGATAGCTCGCTTTTAGGGTGTGCATTGTTTTGTCTCTTCCCTCCATCTTGTGTGCGATTCGATTGACTTTTTTAAGAAAAAGTCTTTTATCGGGAGCGATATTCATCCCTCTTATTCATAGTATTCATCCTTGTTGACTTATAGATTCTATAATGCATCCATACATTAAAAAGACGCTCGAGGTTGTTGCAGCCCGCAATCACAGTGAAGCCATTTTCTTGCAAGCTGTTCATGAAGTTCTAGAAACTTTAGAACCCATCGTTAACGAGCATCCTGAGATTGAAAAATTTAATCTCCTAGAGCGTATGTGCGAGCCTGAACGGCAGACGATTTTTCGCGTTACCTGGCAAGGTGATGACGGGAAGGTTCACGTTAACCGCGGCTTTCGAGTTGCTTTTAATGGTGCTTTGGGTCCGTACAAGGGAGGGCTTCGCTTCCATCCTACCGTAAATCTCGGGGTGATTAAGTTTTTAGCCTTTGAGCAAGTCTTTAAAAATAGCCTTACAGGCCTCCAGATTGGTGGCGGCAAAGGCGGCTCTGATTTTGATCC
Organism: Opitutia bacterium UBA1116; assembly: GCA_002313355.1. Lineage (GTDB taxonomy): Bacteria > Verrucomicrobiota > Verrucomicrobiia > Opitutales > UBA1977 > UBA1977. The sequence goes on from DCBD01000040.1 coordinate 11,730, forward strand.
TCACGGCCGCTCAGATGCTGAGATCATGCGTTTTTGCCAAAGCTTCATGAGTGAGCTTTATCACATCATTGGGGATCGTACGGATGTTCCTGCCGGAGATATTGGCGTGGGCGCTCGGGAGATTGGCTTTCTTTTTGGCCAATACAAGCGTCTCACCAAGCGTCATGACTTAAGTGTTTTGACGGGCAAAGGTGTTGATTGGGGCGGGTCTCTTGTTCGCAAAGAGGCGACAGGCTATGGCTGTGTGTATTTTGCAGAAGACATGCTAGCAACGCGCCAAGAGGGCTTCAAGGGTAAGACTTGTATTGTCTCAGGCTCAGGCAATGTTGCCATTTATGCGATGGAAAAGCTCAAGCAACTCGGCGCAAAGGTCGTCGCATGTTCGGATTCTAGTGGCTACATTTATGACAAAAATGGCATCGATCTTGATTTGATCAAAGAGCTTAAGGAGATTAAGCGTGAGCGCGTATCTGCCTATGTCGATAAGTATCCCTCGGCAGAATTTAAGCCAAAAGCTAATATTTGGGAAGTGCCCTGTGATGCTGCATTTCCCTGTGCCACTCAGAATGAAATCGATGAGGCAAGCGCGAAGATGCTCGTTAAAAATGGCTGTCAGCTCGTTTCGGAAGGCGCTAATATGCCAACAACGCCCGAGGGTATTCGTGTTTTCCAAGATGGCGGTTTGCTCTATGGTCCAGGCAAGGCAGCCAATGCCGGTGGTGTTGCTGTTTCAGCTCTTGAGATGCAGCAAAACGTTGGTTGGGCTCGTTGGTCTTTTGAAGAGGTAGACGAAAAGCTCCGCACAATCATGCGCGATATTCACACTTCTTGTCTCTCTCATGCAGAGCGTTATGGCAAAAAGGGTGATTATGTCATGGGCGCTAACGTTGCTGGGTTCATTCGTGTTGCCAAAGCCGTAACGGCTTACGGCCTTATATAGGCGCGTATAATGCCTTGGTAGTTAGCCTGTTAAAGGCCTGTTTGAAAAATAGGCCCTTTGATCTTATAGTGTAGGATGAATATTTGTATCCGTCCTATTGTATTATTTCTGCTAGGTTTATTGCCTTTGTTGGTTCAGGCCAAGGAGGTTCAAGGGCTATCACCCATAAGTGTGCCTCAAGTGCTTATTATTTCTGGCACTTCAACAGCAGGTAAGACGACGACCATTGACCGTTTCCTGAAAAACCATCCGGGCTGGGTTGTTGAAGGTTGGGATTTGAGTTTAATTCGCGAGTCAGAGAAGCTTGAAAAGAATCCCATGAGCGATGAAGACTTGTCTGTTTATTTGGATGGGATTATCGCTTCGAACACCGTTCAGTACTTGGACGGAGGCAAGTCTGTTGTTTTAGATATTAGTGATGCACCCGGTATGACCGAACTGCTGAAGCAACGGGGTGTTACTTGTTCTCAGATTATCAACGTTCTTTTATATGTGCCGTTTACCCAGTACTTGGAGCGTCTTAAAAAAAGGAATCACTACGCGGTTCAGTCAGGTCATATAATTGAAGCGCGCGAGCCCTTGGATATGTGTTCTCAATACCCTAAGCTTTATGTCGTTTCGAGTGATGCTTCTGAAGGCTTAGAGCTGTTATCTGAGAAGCAAGTCCGTGGGATACTCGAAGAGGCATACCGTGATAGTGTTGTTTTGTACAAGCAGTTAGATTCCACCCAAGAAGAGTTCGACATGCTTGCCCAGGAAAAAGACGGTGTTATTCAAGATATCTTAAAGTCGCTTGGTTTTTCAGAGACGCTTAAGTCAGGCTATCTTATTCCGCGTTATCATGGTTATGACCTCATTATAAATACAGGCCGTGTTTCGCCCGAAGAAGCCACCCAAGAGATTAATCAGCATTTACTGCCTCGATCTTTGGATGGGGTAGTGCATCCATAAAGTAGTCTTTAGGAGTGTCTTGAGCTTTCTGGGTTGGTTACTTGTAGCTTTTATCTTCAGTGCTTTAGGCCCTCCGCACCGCCTCTAAGCTTGCCAGGGGTGTAGTTTTTGCTAGGGCTTGAATGTGCACGCTAATCTAGATAGGACTTTCCTGTGAGTTGGGACATCGATAGTATTCGCCGAGACTTTCCCGTATTGAGTCAAACGGTACGGGGTAAGCCCCTCGTATATTTTGACAGTGCGGCCAGTGCCCAAAAGCCTCGCCAAGTGGTGGAGGCTGTAGATGCCTATTACACGACTTACTACGCAAATATCCACCGCGGAGTTCACGAGCTTAGCATGCGTGCTACCGATGCTTATGAGGCTGCCCGCAAGCGCATTGCTAAGGCTATTCACGCTGCAGATCCTCGGGAGGTTATTTTTGTTCGAGGCGCTACAGAGGCGATTAACCTCGTTGCCAGTAGCTGGGGGCGTGGTCATTTAAGCAAGGGGGACGAAATTTTAATCTCCATGATGGAGCATCATGCCAATATCGTTTCTTGGCAGCTTATTGCAGAGCAAACGGGTGCTGTCGTTAAGGCGATTCCCATGGGGGAGGAGGGTGTGCTCGACATGGATGCTTTTGACCGGCTTTTAAGCGATCGCACAAAAATCCTAGCTATTGGCCATATTTCAAATGCCTTGGGTACGGTTCATCCGGTACGAGCTATGGTCGATAAAGCCCATGCACGTGGCATTCCTGTTCTCGTCGACGGGGCTCAGGCAGTCCCTCATATGCCCATCAACGTTCAAGAGCTTGGCTGTGACTTTTACGTATTCTCTGGGCATAAAGTCTTTGGTCCCACAGGAGTGGGGGTTCTCTATGGCCGTGGAGAGGTCCTTGAATCGATGCCTCCCTATCAAGGCGGTGGAGAGATGATTCGTTCTGTCTCTATCGAGAAGACAACCTTTCGCGACATTCCCGAGCGGTTCGAGGCCGGCACTCCTCATATCGCAGGAGCCATTGGCCTTGCTGCAAGTTTTGATTATTTAGAGGGCTTAGGCTGGGACAATATCCACGCTTGGGAGGCATCTCTTTTAGCCTATGCAACAGAACGCATGGAAGAGATTCCCAGCGTTCGCATTATGGGCCCTAAGGATAATAAGGCGTCCGTCATTTCTTTTGTCATGGAAGATGTCCACCCGCATGACATCGCTACGGTCCTCGATGCTGAGGGCATTGCCATTCGTGGCGGTCATCATTGTGCACAACCTTTGATGCGTGCTTTAGGTGTTTCAAGTACAGCCCGTGTTTCGCTTGCCCCTTATAACACAAAGGAAGAAGTCGACACGCTCATTAAGACGCTCCAGAAAATCCACACTATGTTTGCTGAATGATTATGGACCTTTCAGACCTCTACCAAGAAATTATTTTAGATCATAACAAGCATCCTCGCAATGCCCACGACATGTCAGATGCAACGCATTCTGCCGAGGGCTATAATCCCCTTTGTGGCGATGAGATTAAGGTTTACCTCAAGCTTGAGGGGGATCGTGTGGTGGATATCAGCTTCAAAGGCGAAGGCTGCGCCATATCGAAGGCATCAGCCTCTCTGATGACAGAGCGGCTCAAAGGCAAGACTTTGGCAGAGCTTGGTAAAGAGTCTGCGTTTGTCTTGGATTTGCTTAGTGCCGAAGAAGAGCCCGAGCTTGACCTAGGTGAAGTGGGAGATTTGGCAGCGCTTTCAGGTGTGCGCCAGTTTCCTGCACGTATCAAATGTGCTACGCTTGCTTGGCATGCTGTCGACGCTGCACTGGCTGGAGAAGACAAGATAAGCACTGAATAGTCAGGCCATGCAGTATTGGTTGATGAAATCTGAGCCGGAGACATTCTCAATTGAGGATCTCCGCAATGCACTGAAGCAAAGCACTTTTTGGGATGGTGTTCGCAATTATCAGGCGCGCAACCACATGCGCTCGATGCAGGTCGGAGACCTTGTTCTTTTTTACCACTCAAGTTGCAAGGTTCCAGGCGTTGTCGGTCTTGCTGAAGTTGTTTCTGAGGCTCATCCGGACAAAACCGCCTTTGACCCTAAATCCCCTTATTATGATCCTAAGTCCACAAAGGATAATCCTCGCTGGCATGCTGTAGATATCCAATTTAAAGAGGCTTTCCCCGAAACCTTGAGCTTGACGGCACTCAAGCAAGAGCCCGCGTTAAGTTCGATGAAGGTTGTTCAAAAAGGGCAGCGTCTCTCCGTTCAACCTGTTACCCCTGATGAGTTTAAAAAAGTCCTCAAGCTTGCTCGCAGGCCAGGTTCCGGCAAAAAATCTTAAAGTTTCCTTGCTATTTTGTGTGTTTCTTCAAAAGTGAACACGTTTTTTACATCCCTAACTGTTTAACTGAAAAGCCAATAAGAAAATCCTATGTCTATTAGCCTTCCAATGATCGCTCCTGCCTTGGGTGTAACGGGTCTTGTCGTTGCGCTCCTTATTTTTGTTCGCATTTTGCGCCAGCCGGCAGGTGAGGGGAAAATGCGTGCCATTGGCGACCAGATCCACAAAGGCGCCATGACTTTCATGAAGCGCGAGTTTAAGCTTTTGATGCTCTTTGCCATTATTGTTGGAGGCCTCCTTGCCCTTAAAGACCCTTTTGAGGCAATGGCCTTTTTTGCTGGGGCTTTCTGTTCAAGCTTTGCAGGCTACGTTGGCATGTTTACGGCCACGAAGTCTAATGTCCGCACGGCAGCTGCTGCCCAAAAGCGTGATTCTAGCGGGGCTCTTTCAACGGCTTTCTTTGGTGGTTCCATCATGGGGCTTACGGTTGCTTCCGTGGGGCTTGTTGGGATTGGCACCCTATTTCTCTTTTTTGGCGAGACAGAGCATGACATTCATGTCATCCATGGCTTTGCTATGGGGGCTTCTTTAGTGGCTCTTTTCTTCCGTGTTGGTGGGGGCATCTTTACCAAAGCCGCTGATGTTGGTGCAGATTTGGTCGGTAAAGTCGAAGCCGGTATCCCAGAGGATGATCCTCGCAACCCAGGCGTTATTGCAGATAACGTGGGAGACAATGTCGGTGATGTCGCCGGTATGGGTTCGGATATTTTTGAGTCTTACTGCGGTGCGCAAATTGCTACTATGGCCATTGCGGCGACTTTTGTTGCCAGTGAGTGGCAGCCTATTGCCGGTGCTCAGTCAAGCTTGCTCTTTCTTCCGCTTGCGCTCACAAGCACAGGTCTCATTTGCTCTTTAATAGGTATCTTGCTAGTGAAGCTCTTCTCGAGTCGCAAGCCACTTGAGGCGCTTCGCATCGGCACGATGTTTGCTTCTGTTCTCTTTATTATTTCCGCATTTTTTGTCGTTCGCCATTTAGATATCAGCTGGAAGATTTGGGGTTGTGTTGTTGGGGGTGCTGTGGGGGGCATTATTATTGGCCTCATTACTGAGTATTACACCGCGGGGAGTCCCGTGAAGCGCATCGCAACATCTTCAGAAACAGGCGTTGCAACCGTCATGATCACTGGTCTTGCCGTAGGGATGCAGTCTGTAGTGGTTCCTCTTGTTACCTTTGCAGCTATTATTTTAACAACAAGTTGCTTGGGCGGTATCTATGGGGTTGCTGTAGCGGCCGTGGGTATGCTTGCCACCGTGGGTATCACTATGGCGATCGATGCTTATGGGCCCGTTGCGGACAATGCAGGCGGTATCGCGGAGATGTCAGGCCTCGGGCCCGAAGTTCGCGAAATTACAGACTCTTTGGATGAAGTGGGTAACACGACAGCAGCCATTGGTAAGGGTTTTGCCATCGGGGCTGCCGGGCTTGCAGCACTCGCCATTATTGCCGCTTTCAACAATACAGTTCGCCTCAATATCCCTGACTTTGGTCTAGATCTTGGGCACCCTCAAGTACTTGCAGGGCTCTTCATTGGAGGGTTTATTCCTTTCCTCGTTGCAGCCATTACGATGACCGCCGTTGGCGATGCAGCTTACGAAATGATTGCTGAGATTCGTCGCCAATTCCACGAGATCCCAGGTCTTCTTAAGGGCGAAAGTGAACCAGATACAGAGCGCTGTGTCGATATCGCCACAAGTGCTGCACTGCGCAAGATGATCCTCCCTTCGGTGATTGCTGTCCTTATGCCTGTCATTGTTGGGTTTGGCTTTGGAGCTCGCACCTTGGGTGGTATGCTCGCTGGGGGGCTCCTTGGCTGCGTACTCATGGCGCTCATGATGGCTAATTCCGGAGGTGCTTGGGATAATGCAAAAAAATATGTTGAAAAAGGGTTTTTAGGTGGTAAAAATTCAGATGCTCACAAGGCCTGTGTTGTTGGTGACACGGTTGGAGATCCTCTCAAGGATACCTCTGGGCCTTCTATGAACATCTTAATCAACGTGATGGCCATCGTGAGCTTGGTTATCGCACCACTTCTCACTAAGTAATTTTCCTATGAAGACGCTTGGGCACGAGGTGTCCTAGAGGTCTTTCAAAGCGAAATAAGTCGTTTAAATTAGAGTACTATGGAGTCACTAAAGCTTTCTGATTGGGCCAATAACGTAGCTCCTTCGCCGACCTTGGCTGTCGATGCGAAGGCAAAAGCATTGAAGGCGGCAGGCGAGGATGTCTGCGGTTTTGGTGCTGGTGAGCCAGATTTTGACACACCAGCCTTTATTAAAGCAGCTTGCATCCAAGCTCTTAACGAAGGCAAGACGAAGTATTGCCCAGCACCCGGCCTTCCTCAGCTACGCGCTGCTTTGGCAGAAAAGCATATTCGTGACAACAAGATCCATGGCGTTACGGCTGATCAAGTTATTGTCAGCCCCGGTGGCAAGTTTTCTTGCTACTTAGGGGTCATGGCTACCTGTAGCCCAGGGGATGAGGTCATCATTCCTGCGCCTTATTGGGTTAGCTATCCAGAGATGGTTAAGCTTGCTGGGGCAACCCCTAAGATCCTCCTTGCTGACGATAGCTCTAATTTCAAGCTTACGCCCGAGCAGCTCAAAGAGGCCATCACCGATAAAACTCGCATGGTTATTTTAAACAGCCCCTCAAACCCAACGGGTGCTGTTTACACCCGTGAAGAGGTTGAGGCTTTGGTCGAGGTTGCACTCGAGGCAAATCTCTACATCTTGTCAGATGAAATCTATGAGTACCTCCTTTATGATGGGGTTACTCATGTCAGCCCTGCTTCCCTCAGTGAAGAAGCAGCAGCCCGCACAATCACTGTTGGTGGCTTTAGTAAGTCTTTCAGTATGACTGGGTGGCGCCTTGGTACACTGGTTGCCCATCCTGAGATTGCTAAGGCAGTTACTCGCCTTCAAGGTCAGATGACTTCCAATGCAACGACTTTTGCTCAATGGGGTGCGCTTGCTGCTATTGAACATCCAAAGCAGTCACGTGATGCAATCGATGAGATGCTCGTTTCTTTTGACTGTCGTCGCTTAACGCTTCTTGAGGGTCTGTCTTCTGTAGATGGTGTTACTTGCCAGCGAGCTCAAGGTGCTTTTTATCTCTTCCCAAATATTTCATCTTTTGGGCTCTCTTCAACGGATTTTGCTTCAAGGCTCCTTGAAGAAGAGAAGGTTGCCGTTGTCCCTGGTATTGGCTTTGGTGCAGATGATTACATCCGCTTTAGCTATGCTGTTGCTGATAGCACCATCGATGAGGGTATCCGCCGGTTCAAGGCTTTTTGCGGGCGCTTGTAATAGGCTTAAGTTTACAAGTCTTCTCTGAAGCTTGCTTTCTCTGAGTCTTCTTTAGGAGGGCCCATTAGCTCTAGCTTTCCGACAAAAAAACTTTTTGAGCCATCGTTTGGCTTGTATTCTTTAATGATAAGCTCGGCGGTGACTTCGTTAAGTATTTCTTTGCTGTTTTTTAGCTTTATTGTTTTTTCCTGACTATATTGGTCAAGAGGGATAGTTTCTATCAGCTTGTTGTTCTGGAATAAGGCTAAGGTCATTCCTTTGCTCAAGACTCCTTGGTGTGGCGCGTAAACATGGCGATCATTATAGGGTGGAAGCATATTTTCTGCTCCATCTTCATTTCCTTGAATTTCTAAATGAATATTTGGGTAGTCGTTTAACAACTGTACTCCTTCTGCTGTGTTCACTGTCCATAGAGGATATTTTTCAAAAAAGAGCTCTCCGAGAGGTTCACCTGAAAACGGAATCAGGTTTTGCTCCTCGGCAGTAAAATACTCAGCTAGGACCTGTTTTATTGCCGAGAATATGCCGTGTTTTTGGTATTGTATATTCAGGTTTTCTGAAAGTATTTCTTTCGATGCGCTGAGAACGGGGAGTTCTGGTAGATAATCGTAAAAATGGCCTTCAATGTGAGCGCTTTCGAGTGCCTTTTGTGCAAAGTCATGGCAATTGTATTCGTGGCTATAAAGCAAGGAGCCGTTTTTAAAGCTCTCAATTGTTTCATCGATAAAGTTTTGAACACTAGTTACTTGTTCGCTTGATAGATCAAAACTGACTTCTTGCATCCGATAGTAGTCCGTTGACGTTTCATGATCAGCCTTTGCATTGATTTTAATTTCTCCTGGAGCGCTAAAATCAGTTAGGTTTGTTAAGAATATGGCTTTTGCCAATAAGATGCAGCCTAAGGCTGTCAGTATTGATTGGTCATGGGCCCAGTCGAGTATTTCTATGACACTGTTTTGAGCTTCTTCATCTTCGGTCTTAGGGTAAAGCGAGTAACTCGATTCTTCCCATTCTCCATGTTCACAGGTATGAAGTTCGACGACCATGTGATGACCGTTGTCGTTATAGATTTTTAGGATTCCAGATTTTTCACCAGGAAGTTCAGACTGTGATAGATTCTCTGGATAGGCATGCAGGAGCGTTGGTGCCAAAATCAGTAGAGCAAATTTTAGTTTCATATGTTTCATATAGATTGTGTTGGTCTTTTGTTTTGCTGGAAAGTTCCCTATTTTTTCAACGAGGGCAACTATTTTAAAATCTGATTGCTGTAAGGTCATATTTTAGACTGGCCTAAAAGCACGCCCAATGTGGTAGAACACATCGGGCTTAATTCTTTTTTATTTATCTATCAATTACTTGTGTAACTCTCTGCATGTGGTCGACCACGTTTTGATGTCTGTTCATTTGTTTTGCCAAAGGTGATTGCTTTCTATTGATTGAGATTGTGAATAAGTTGTGTACAATGCTGATCTTTTCGTTGTTGAGTCTTTTTCAAGTGACCTTTTTGCCTGCGAACGTCTCGCAGCAGCCGCAGACGACGGAGGCGCTGGTTGAGTTATTTGACCAAAGCCTTTATGCTGCTCAATCCATTGAAGATGAATGGGTTAAGTCAATTTTGGCCACATATCCGGAGCTTTACTGGTATACTGAGAATGGAGTCTCAATGACACAAGAGGGCCGTGGAGTGGACCGGCCAGACTCTTTTTCGGTTCGTGTCCTCGGTGTGTACTACCCCGAGTTGGATCGGACTTTGATGGTTCTAAAAAGCCTTTTTTTACTGATAAATGGCTCAGATGCAGCCTATGAGGCATGGATCCAGGGGCAAAAGGCACCTGTACTCAAACGAGCGAGCTTTGATTTATTAGTTGCTCGTGTTCAGGATGTTAGTACTCATTTGAATGGCCTTATTAAGGAAGGGGTCTATCAGGCCTGGATCACGGCTCTTATTTTGGGTGATATGGGTAAGACCCAAGCAGCCCATAGGCTCTTTGAATCTATGGGGATAAACGTGGTCGACCACGATATGTTCTATGCACAAGTCGTTTGTAGTGAGAATGCTAGAAAAGAGTTACCATCCTTTGCCCGTTTGGAATCTAAAGCTCAAGATTTGCTTGTGAAAACAGCCGACCTTGGTCATTGGGGGCATATGACACACCTTGAAGGAGGCTTTGAGATGTTTGAGCCTTTGAAGCACTCTAATATTTTGGTAACAGACCCAGCAGCTTTTTGGTTTGAAGCGGTTGTGCACAGTTGTGATGTTGCAGGGGCTGCCGGTCATGTGAGTCCTGAGGGGCCCGTTATTTACACAGAAAATGTCTATCAAGTGCTCGAAGCTGTCTATGCTGCGTGTGCTCAATTAAAAGAGGCGAGTGTGGCCGATGCCTATGATGCTTACATGAGTGAGCGGGCTGCCTGGGCCGGGCTTCCTTTGGATGCTTCTCTAGATCAGGTCCTTGTACGTTTAGCTGCGATGCTGCGTTTGATGGATGCCGGTTCAGGTGAGTGCCTTCAGCAAGCAGTTCGACTTTGGACAAGCGGGGAGCAGGCTGTTATCGTTGATGTATTAAGTATTGCAGGGGCTAATCGTTTGCCCGTCACACCTACTTATGTACCTGCTGTTTTTGCGAATCTTGCTTCTAGTGAAGAGTTGGGCACGACCCGCTGTGAGCGACTCGAGAAAACCATAGCCTATGGCGTGCCTTGGGTAGCTCGTGTTTTACGAGACTATGGCGTTTTGCTTGCTCAACATAAGATGAGCTCAGAGATTCCGCTCAATTTTAATGCTATAGCAGGAGCTGTTAAGGTGTGCCCTTATGTGCTCAACAAGTTTGATGGCTGGATTAACCCTGAGACAGGAGCTGTTGAGCTTGGGTCTCCAGCTTTAGCGCATTGAAAAGACGCGATGGAGGCGCAGTAACTCAATAACGCTGGCAACATTGGGGCGTGTATTGAGTAAGGCTATAGGCTCGACCGTATCGCCAAGGCGTTTCTGAAGGCTAAGCAAAGCACCAATACCCGAGCTGTCGATAAAGTCTACGGGATTCATATCGACAGTGACTTCAGTGATATTGCCTGACCAGTTTTGATTGAGGGCTTCTTTAAAGCTAGCTACTTGTGATGCATCAAATTTAGGTTGATTGATGCGAATGGTGAGCTGTTTTGAGTCAGAGGAGTGTGAGAACTCAAAGGTTTCCATGGCAAAGGGGCTAAATTGTGGGTTTTTGTTTTTACTTTAGAGGCATAATTTTATTACAATAAGGTATTCCTTACAAGAATTATTGTTTGGAATGCTTTATACCCACTACGATGCTCCCCTTTTTAGATCCTGCTGATAAGCGTGCTGCTGAGCACTGGGCTCAGGCTGCAGACCCTAAGCGTGTACGTGCTTGGCGCCGCCGGCTTTGGGTAAAACAGTGGGTGTGGCGTGTGACCATTGGCCTTGCCGAATATATTAAGCGTGCCTTGGATATTATCATTAGTTTGGGAGTACTTATCTTTTTTAGTCCGCTTTATTTGATTTTGATGGCCTTGGTTTGGCTGGATGGTGGTAGGCCCGTTTTTTATAAGCAGATGCGTGTTGGGCAAAGTGGCAAGGTTTTTGCCATGTGGAAATTTCGAACTATGCGCCGCGACGCAGAGTTTGTGCAGAAGGATTTGATTCCTCTGAGTGACCGTCAAGGAGTTGCCTTCAAGATGAGGGTTGATCCCCGGGTGACTCGCGTAGGCCGCCTGTTTAGACGTTTTTCTGTTGATGAGATTCCTCAGTTTTGGAATGTGCTGAAGGGGGATATGTCTTTGGTGGGCCCTAGGCCTCCTGTGCCTGAAGAGTTGACACGTTACAAAGCCTCTGAACTTAGGCGGCTTCATGTAAAGCCAGGGCTTACTTGTTTTTGGCAGATTCGTGGACGCGCAGATCTTCCCTTTGAAGAGCAAGTGCGCCTCGACGTATTGTACATTTATTCAGAGAGTTTCTGGAAGGATCTTAAAATTCTAGTCCTTACGATTCCTGCAGTGCTCTTTGGACGAGGAGCGTATTAGTATATGGCTGAGCTTACCCAGAGTTTTCGTCTAAAAGAAATAGAACCAAGAAGCACAGTCTCAATGGGCGGTACTTTAGCGCTTGCTCTGCCCGATTGGGCTTCGATGGATGTGGTGCTATGTTCAAATACACCCTTCGCTTTGTGGCAGGTTGGTGATCAACCTTTGCTTTATCACTGGCTTGATTACGCGGTAAATTGCAATATTGAGCAAGTGGTTGTTTATGCAAGTGATCGACCGGATGTTGTAAGGCGCTACTTGCAGGAGGCAAAGCTTTGGCCCATTGATTGGGAACTTAAAGCCGTACCCTCTGTAGACAAAGCTCCCGTAGATGCCTTTGTGTGCCACTTGCCTGAAGAGGTGCATCCAGATACGCTTCCTACAGATGGTTGGGAGTTGCTTGATTATTGGTTTTCGCTTCAGTCCCAGTGGCTCAATCGTTCGATGGGAGGGGAACGAGCCTGCACATGGATGCTCGGCCGCTTTTGTAAAATTCACCCAAGTTCTGTAATTCACCCTCCGGTTTGGTTGGGTGATAATGTTCAGATTGGTCCTGGATGCGAGATTGGCCCTTATGCTTGCCTGGGGAGTCGTGTCTTTATTGAAGGCCCGAGTACGGTTGCTCACGCACGCGTAGAACACAATACTTATCTTGCTGGCAATACCGAGCTTAAACACGCCTATTTGGCGGGTGGGCGATTACTTAATCTTAAACATCGCGGGGCGGTACAGATGCTGGATGCTGTCGTTGCTGGGTCCCTTGTGCAATCTAGAAAGCAAGTTGCTTTATGGGAGCGAGGTCTTGCTTTGATGCTTGGCGCCGTTGGTTATATACTGGGACTTTTTTCTCAAAAGAAAACACGGCACAAATGGATGAGTTGGGATGGTAAGTCCTATACGGAACGCGTTGGGGCTGCATTGCTTGTACGGAGAGCTTCGTGGTTGTTTCAAGTTGTACTAGGTAAAATGAATTTAGTGGGGGTTTTGCCGCGCAGTGAGTCGGCGTGGTCTTCTCTTAGTCCCGAATGGCAAAGTGTCTTGAAAGAGGCACCTTGTGGAGTGTTTTCTTATGCAGATCTCCAAGGAGTACATTATGCAGAAGATCCAAGGGAGGCGGTGCATGCGGTTTATCAAGCAGTTCAGCCTAAGACTGCCATGGCTAAGATGGTCCTTGCCTCACTTTGGAGCCTCTTGTACGCTAAAGACTAATTTGCTTCTATCATGCAAGACGCCCCGATGTGTGGTCATACCGTGCGTTTGGCAGCAGACCTTGATTTACTGGATGCTGTCAGGGAGCGGTTTTGTGTCTTTTTGCGTGGAGTGGGCATTTCCAAAGAAGCCTATGATCAGTGGACGCTTGTTTTTACTGAAGCACTTGCTAATGCAATCGTGCATGGCAGTCAGGGTGATGCGCGCAAGTGGGTTGATGTTTCATGGAGTACGCGTGGAGATGAACTTTGTCTTGAGGTAGCTGATTCTGGCAGTGGTCCAAGCCAAGAGCAAGTCGATGCAAAATCGCTTCCTCAAGACCCTTATGAGGCACACGGACGTGGGCTTTTTATTATTCAAGAGTTGTGTGATACGGTTGAGCATTGGCGTAGTAGGCTTGGTTATCGCATGTGTGCTAAGAAAAAACACCCTGGGCTGCTTGCTTGCCAGGAGCAAGATCCTGTATTTCAGCAAGCACTTGAAGAAATTACTCTTTGTTATGAAAGCTTAGCTGCTTTTTATCGCTTGGGGGATTCCTTGATTGAGTCCAAAGAGGTGAGTGAGTTCTTATCCCAAGCAATGCCAGACTTGATGCGTCTTGTGCATGCAGATCGAGCGTTTTTATTCGCAGAAAAAAATTTAGAATCTGTCTTGTATCAAGATCTAGAAGTTCTTGATTTTTTTTGTGGTCGAGTGCCTAATGCTGGAAAAACAACCCAGGTCGCGCAGTCCGGAATGGAGTGGGTGTGGGAAAATAAAGAGGAAGCCTCGGGGGATCATGGCTATGCTCCCTATACCTGTGGGCTTTGTTATCCGGTGAAGGCCAAAGGCCATGTGTTGGCTGTCGTTACACTTGTTCGCAGCGAAAGTGAGGCGCACTTTAATGCCGCGGAGTTGAGCACGATCCGTACATTCGGAGACTTATTCGGTATTGCGATGGCGCACGCCGATAATCTTATTGCCCGTGAGCGAGATCAACGTGCGGTTCAAGAAATTAAAATTGCAGCAGAGTTGCAGGACGCCTTATTCCCCGTTCCAACCCTTCAGGGTGATGATGTTGGGCGTTTTTTTGCGCGGCGTGTGAGTGCGCGTGAAGTTGGAGGTGATTATGTTGATGCTTGCAAGACAGTATCGGGAGATCTTATTTTCTTAATGGCAGATGTTATGGGAAAGGGGGTGCCAGCAGCCTTCTTTGCTGCTATGCTGAGGACGGCTTTACACATTAATGTGAATAAATCAGCATCGCTAACAGAGCTTATGGGCTTCCTTAATCAAGTACTATGCTCTCAAGTGCGCGATCTTTCCTATTTTGCTACATGTGCATTAGCGCGTATTACTAAGGATCGTAGGCACCTTGAAATTGTCAATGCGGGTCACTGTCCTGTGCTCGTCCTTCAAGGCGGTGATATTAAGTCTGTTCAGCCATCGGCTCCACCCCTTGGCTTGTTTGTCGATGCCAAATATGCTTTAGAACCTTTTAACCTTGATAGCAGTATGGGCCTTTTAATGGTTACTGATGGCCTGTTTGAGTGGGAGAAGGATGGCTCTATCTGGGGATGGGATGCTTTCATCAAATCAATTACACCGCAGTCATTTCTTGATCCGGATGGCTTGTGGCGTTCTTTAGATGCTTTGATGGCAGGGCATGTGGAGATGCCTCCGGATGATCAGACTATGCTTTGCTGGACTTTAACTTAAAGGATATTTATGAAGACGTTGTTGGTTGCCGATGATGACCCCGTGATGCTTAAGCTCTTTGAGTTTAATCTGCGTAAAGCAGGCTTTCAGGTGATTGCCTGTAAGGAAGGTTTAGGTGTTGTCCAAAAAGCGCTCACTGAAAAGCCAGAGCTCGTTATTTTGGATTATTTACTCCCTGGGCGCTCAGGACTTGAGTTGATTCATGACTTTAAGGCAAATGCTCGCCTCTCCGAGGTGCCTTTAATTATCGTGACCGGGCAAGGCAAAGGAACAACGCGCGATGATTTAATGCGTGCAGGGGCAGCGTGTGTTTTTACAAAGCCTTTTAGTCCCTCTTTACTTGTTCAGGAGATTAATCGATTGCTTACAAGGCCTGTAGAGTCCGTGCGTTGATCAATCTTTGATTTCGTGGGGAGCGTGAACCTCGAGCAGGGGCGCTCTAGGAAGGCTGAGTACAGAGGGGCTGATTACGGGCTTTCCCATGTTGGGGATGACCTGAACGGCGCGATCATCCCAGAGCTCAAGCATGTAAAAGTCTTTGGCATTCGTTACTTCTAAGTCTTCCAGGCCGTGCTTAGTGAGCCATTTGCGAACGGGCTCAACCCCTTCGGGGATGCTGGCACGTGCGGTAACGATCTTCACGGTGTGGCCTTTTTTGAGCCAGTGTTTGACCCGCTTGAGCATCGTGGGAACGGGCCTGCCGATATGATGAATGCCTTGCCAGCCGTCAAAATAAGCAAGCGTTCCGTCTAGATCAACGCCAATCCATACGGGCTTTTTGTCTTTGTCGGGTAGGTCTGGTGAGTTTTCCTGTGTGTTTGCGTCAGGATTATTGCTTTGAAATAATTTTTTGAGAAAATTAAACATTCTTAATTATAGCATTCTACTAAAGGCATTGTGCAAGGTGAAGTCCGAAATAGGGTGGTTTTTGACTTTATAGGTCTAGAGAGGGGTGAATTGCCTTGATGGATTGATTTTACGATGGCTTTGGGTTACTTTGAATTGTGATCTTAATGGATCTGTGATGGCTTTCTCTTTCCCTAAAAAAATAACCATTTTTGTGCGTGTTGCTGAGGAAAGCGACGATCAAGTCCGTTTGTTTTTTTCGACTTTGCAAACCCAAAATTGCCCAAGTGAATTGGAATGGCTTGTCGTTTATCAGGGTGTCGATCCAGCTAAAATGAACCTGCTTAAAAAATACGAATTTGCTGTGCTATCGCATATCGAAGCCGATGATTTTTCCCTTGGAGCCCTTTTAAATTGGGTGATGGCATCATCATCCTGTGATTGGGTTCTTGCTTTGACACCGGCACATGTGCCTAAGTGTAGCGATTGGTTGACTGCTCTTTTACGCTATGCATCGAATGTGAAAAGATTTGGAGTCGCTTTCCTCTCGGAAAATCAAAATGCTTGGCCTCAAGGCCGGTGGTTTGAGGATGTCATTCGACTACATCCTTTGGGCCTGCACGAATGTAATTTGGATGCCTGTTTAATGCATAAACACGCTTGGAAGGGGTGTTCGTTTCGCCAAGATCTTGAATGTGCAGAAGGTTATGTATGGAGTGTGCATATTTGCCAAAAGGGTTATTCAGTTGATTCTGTTGGCAGAGCTCTGCGGTTATTGCCTCCGAGCCAGATAACATTGAAAGATCGTTTTTGGAATGCACGTGCTGAGGCCTGTGCGGTGGGCTACGCATTGTCTGATTTTATTCTTTGTCCGAGTTTATGGCGATTGGTTGTACTAGGCTTGTTGAAAGATATCGTAATCGGCGGAAAGTTATTGTTAAGAAAGTTAAGGGGCATAGCGTATTTGAAATTGTTATGCGCATCCATTGCTGTTCGTTTGGGGGCTTATGCTGGAGTGATGGATGGTTTGCGTGAGGCTTCTTTGAAGATGAACAAGCGTGCTAAACATAGGCATTAGTATGCTTGCGATTTAGGGAAATTTCTTGTCATAATTGTCGCAATTTTTATGTTAGAGGTGATTTTGCGTACTGCCCAAAGATTTTTTGTGCGCACTTTTGCTTTTTATCGTTAACCCCTTAGTATGTCCTTCTACATGGAAAATTGGAAAGATCCGCTTATTTTAGATGAATCTATGGCTCCTCTTGACGCAGAACAAATTGCCATACTTGCTCCAGATAATGACAATGAGGACTCAATGCTTGGCGACTTGCTTGAGGTTTTTATAGCTGAGAGTGAGTCTCGTCTTGCTGAAATTGCTCAGTTTTGTCAGGCCCAAGACGCACAGGCACTGCGTGTGCCTGTTCATTTCATTGCAGGGAGTGCGGCTAATTTGGGAGCTGCGCGTATATCACAGCTTTGCCGCCAAGTAGAGGTTGCTATTTTGGATGATAGTTTTGATGGATATAGTGACTTGCCTCAGATACTTCAAAACGAATATCAGGTAGGTTTGAGTGCTTTGAAAGAAGTCGTTCGCACAAACTGATTTTGATTTTGCTAAAGAAACAAAGAAGCTCCCGGCAATGACTGAGAGCTTCTTTATTAGAAATTCAAAAGAGCTGCTATAGGTTGTCCTTGTTATTAGGATCTTGTGCGTCAACCTTTGAGTTTAGGACTTCGATAGTGTTTCCTAGGAGGGCTTCGTCTTGTTTGGGCCCCCAGTTTTTAATGTAGTTTTCGGTGAAGAGATCACTTGGGAGTGAAGCGTCTTTTTTGCGGTAGATGACCGTCACGATGGAGGTTATTTTGTCGCTTTGATCATACATGACACCGCGGTCTGGGCGGAGGGCAGTATCTTCCTCAGAAAAGTCATAACCCTCAAAGACGCGAGTGATATTTCCCTTGTCGTCAAAATATTGAACTTTTACGATGTCAAAAGTAGACCGTGAGATGTAGAGTATGCGTCTTTCATAGTGCAGGCGTTCTTTGTCTTCTTTTGCGACTGGGTCTGCCATGATTTGGTAGCAAGGGATGCTGTTGATATTTTCATTTAGCATGCGGCTGTATTGGAACCTTTTCGGATTTTCGCGAACGACATCTTCAAATTCAAAGGGAGTGCTTTTAAAGTAATCTGCGGCCTTATCTCCTTTGACTTCTTTAAAGGACTTTTGCTTGGGTATGTAAAGTTTTTGGTCGATGGCGCCATCTTTGGCTTCGCTTGTTAGGAGTGTCGTTCCGTACATGCTTTGGGGTTCCACAAAGCGAACGAGATAATCATACCCGCTGTTGTCAGGTCTTTTCTTAAAGATGCTGATCATTTCGCGTTCTTCGACATGACCATCTTTTTTAATGAGGCTTGAGCGTAAAAGGCCAATTTCAGAATCAACCATACCACGCTCGCGGACCTTTTTCATGATTTCATCCCCGCTTAGAAAGTCTCTCTGCTCAAAAGCAGTGAGTGATGTTATTAGCAGGCCTGCAAAGAGCATTGTTTTGCCAAGGCATTTGGATAGGGCTCGAGTATTCATTGTAGAGGATCTTTTAGGGTGGGTAAGTATATGGTAAATAATACTTAAAAGACGACCGAAGGCTAATAAAAATGAGGACATTAGGCAAGCGCTCATTTTTTACTTTTGATTTGCTGTGTTTTATGTTTTTTTCTAAGCAGCCTGCATGGGGGCGTAGCTCAGAGGATAGAGCAGCGGTCTTCTAAACCGAAGGTCGGGGGTTCGATTCCCTCCGCCCCTGCCATTTTAGACATTATGTGGAATGGATAAATACCTTTGAAGAAGGGGTGAAAATGGAGCCGGCTGTCGGATTCGAACCGACGACCGTCCGCTTACAAGGCGGGTGCTCTACCAACTGAGCTAAGCCGGCTATTTGCTTATTTAGACCTTAGGCTCATAGTGTTATTTGCCTAGGAATTCCAGAAAAAAGTGAAAAATTCAGCATTTATTTGGTTTCGTGTCTGGATTTAGTTTTACAAGTCCATTTGAAATCGCTTGTTAGGGGAGATGCATAAAAAGCCATCCGTGCGTGTTTTGAGTGTTTTTACGCTCGCTATGATTAATATTTCAGCTGTGGCGAGTCTTAAGAATCTTCCTATAATGGCCGAGTATGGGTGGGCGATGGTTTTTTTCTATGCATTTGCTTGTCTTGTATTTTTTATTCCTTGTTCATTGGTTTCTGCAGAGCTTGCAACAGGTTGGCCAGAAACGGGCGGTGTTTATGTTTGGGTGAGGGAGGCCTTGGGCTCGTATTGGGGCTTTTTGGCAGCATGGCTTTTTTGGACAACGAATGTTGCTTGGATTCCTTCCCATTTAGCCTTTTTAGGCGGAGCTATCGCTTATATAATTAACCCTGAGCTTATTGCTAACAAGGTTTACATGGTGAGTATGGTGCTTGGGCTGTTGTGGTTCTTTATTCTCGTGAACTTAAGGGGGATGAAAATTTCGGGCTTTATTAGCACGGTGGGGGCCATGGTGGGTACATTGCTTCCAGGTGCTTTGATTATTGGTCTCGGTGTTTATTGGGCTCAATCGGGTGAACCCTTGGCAATCGAGTTTTCATGGCGCGGGCTTTTGCCGGATTTAGGGGGCCTCTCCCAGATTGCCTTTTTGGCCGGTACCTTGCTTGCTTTAGCCGGGATGGAGCTCTCAGCAGTGCATGCTCGTGAGGTGAAAAACCCCAAGCGTGATTATCCTCGGGCCATTTTCATTGCCTCTATCCTGATCCTCGTGATTTATACCCTTGGGTCACTTGCTATTGCGCTTGTTGTCCCTGAAGAGGAAATCAATTTGATCGATGGGGTTTTTCGAACCTTTGCAGATATTTTTGGTGTCTTTGGGGTTCCTCAGATGACTAAATTTATGGCTCTGTGCATTATTATTGGATCCATTGCTACCTTGAGTACATGGATTGTAGGGCCTGTTAAGAGTTTGCTGGCTACTTCACGCAATGGGGATCTCCCTTTGTTTTTTCAAAAGATTAACAAGCACCATATGCCTGCCAATATCATGATTACACAGGGGTTGATTGTGACGGCGCTTGCTTTACTCTTTGTTTTGATGCCCTCGGTAGAGTCTGCTTTTTGGCTCCTTTATGTCATGACAGCAGAGCTTTATCTGATGATGTATTTGTTCATGTTCGCTTCAGCCATTGTTCTTCGCTATAAGCATCCCGAGGTTTATCGAAGCTATCGCGTTCCAGGGGGTAATGTAGGTATGTGGCTTGTTGCAGGGCTTGGTTTTGTTGGTTGCTTATTTGCCTTTTGTGCTGGGTTTATTCCGCCTAAAATGGTGCTTCCAGGAGATCGCCCGCTTTATATGGGTGTTTTGGCCGCCGGTGTAGTTCTCTTTTCTTTGCCTCCATTTCTGTTACACCGCTTCCGCCGAGAGGCATGGTCCCAAAGGCCTCCAGAGGTATTTGAGGAGTAGGGTATGTTGTTGATTGTTAATGAATTGTAATAAAAAGCCTCAGTTTTGAGAAACTGAGGCTTAGAAAGTGGTTCCCGGCCGGGGACTCGAACCCCGAACCAATTGATTAAGAGTCAACTGCTCTACCAATTGAGCTAGCCAGGATCAGTAAAAGATGTGAATTGTGAAGATGCTCAATGTCCCTTTGAGTGCAAGTATTTTTTTTGGGGAAGTCTTGTATTTTTCAGAAAACGGGTGTTTCTGGCGCTTTTTTGGTCCTGAAAGTGATATTTTACTTTACAGGTGAGGGCTCGATTGCTTCTCTTGTCCTTCCTTCAAATAAAGCTTTATGATTAAGACAAAAAAATCCATCGCTAAGCGCTTCAAAGTCAGCGCAAAGGGCAAGGTTCTCCGCCGTACGCCTGGGCGTCGCCACCTTCTTTCTAACAAGACATCCCGCCAAAAGCGGACTTCTGGCTCCGATAAACTGGTAGACTCTAACACCATCAGCCGGACAATCAAGCAGGCGATTTCCCCTTCTTGATTATTGTTTAACTTTCTAATAATAAGCCTGTTGGGTGACAATTATGGGCGACCCACACGCTTCAAAATATATACCATAAGGAGATACAAACATGCCTAGAGCTACTAACGCAGTCGCCACCAAACAACGCCGCAAACGCGTCCTTAAGCGCGCTAAGGGCTATTTCGGAAACAAATCCCGTCTTTTCCGCTACGCTAAAGACGCTGTCCAGCGTGCAGGTCAATTTGCCTACAGGGATCGTCGCAAGAAGAAGACGACCATGCGCCAGTTGTGGATCATTCGTATCAACGCTGCATGCCGCACACACGGCATCACTTACAGCCGCTTTATGAACGGCCTCCAGAAGGCTGGGATTGAGCTAGACCGTAAGTCTTTGAGTGAGCTTGCTGTCAATGATGCAGCGGCATTCCAGGCACTCGTTGGCAAGGCTCAAGAGTCGCTAAAAGCCTAACTAAAGCCTTTACTCTTCTTGAAGCCGTTGCCAGGATTTCCCGGTAACGGCTTCTTCGTTTTTCAGCGATAAGTTTTTATGCAGGAGCAACTTCAATCCATACTTTCCCAGGCCCAAGAAGAGGCCGTCTCTCTGGAGACGCGTCCGGCATTTGATGCTTTTAAGGCCCGCTTTGTCGGTCCCAAAGGTGCTTTGACAGCCTTGATGAAGCAAATGGGCTCACTTCCTAAAGAGGAGAAGCCAGCAGCAGGTAAGGCCATTAATGTGACCAAACAAGGCCTTGAGGCTCTTTTTAATGAGGTTCTTACGCGTATTGAGGCTGCAGAAATTGCTGCTAAATTGGGCCCCTCGGTAGATCCTACGCTACCGACGGTTCAGGGCCGTCAAGGCAGTCGTCACGTGGTTGCTCAAGTTCGCCACCGTGTGTGTGATATTTTTCGTAAACTAGGGTTTTCCATCGCTGAAGGGCCTGAAGTGGATACTGAGTGGTATTGTTTTGATGCGCTGAATCACCCCAAGCACCATCCTGCTCGTGCGGATCAGGACACTTACTATCTCCCTCAAACAAGCGAGGTTTCGGGGGTAGAGCGTAAAGAGGCAGATGAGCGCCTCCTTTTGCGGACGCATACATCCACAGTGCAGATTCGTACGATGCTTGCCGAGGAGCCTCCACTGCGTATTGTGGCCCCAGGGCGTTGTTTTCGGCGAGATACCGCGGATGCTACACACAGTGCCAATTTCCATCAAATCGAAATGCTCTGCGTTGATAAGGGTCTCTCCGTTAAAGACCTCAAAGCTGTGCTCGACTTTTTCGTTCGTGAGCTTTTTGGCAAGGGTGTCAAAACGCGTCTCCGTCCAAGTTTTTTCCCTTTTACAGAGCCTAGTTTCGAGATGGACTTTAACGCTCCTAGTCTCGGCAAGCTAAGCAATCAATGGATAGAAATTATGGGCTGTGGCATGGTG
>DCBD01000040.1:33833-40808 GCA_002313355.1 Opitutia bacterium UBA1116
GAAATTATGGGCTGTGGCATGGTGGATCCTGAGGTTTTTAAGTCTGTTGACTATGATCCTGAAGTTTGGCGCGGTTATGCAGCGGGTATGGGGGTCGAGCGTATAGCTATGCTCCTTCATGGGGTTGATGATATCCGCCACCTCTACCAAAACGATGTACGTTTTCTAAGGCAGTTTTCATGAAGATAAGTTTTGATTGGTTGAAGCGTTATGTAGATCTTTCAGTAGGGCCTGAGGCTTTGCTCGAGGTTTTGCCTAAAATTGGTTTTGAAGTTGATAGTATGGAGCGTAGAGGGCTCCCCCTGCTAGAAAGCATTGTCGTTGGTGAAGTCCTAACGCGTGAAAAGCATCCCGATGCAGACAAGCTCAGTGTTTGCACCGTAACGGTGGGTGAGGGTGATCCTCTTAATATCGTCTGCGGTGCCCATAATTGCGACGTAGGCAATCGCGTGATTGTTGCCCAAGTGGGCGCTCGCATGCCTGAAGGTTTTAAGATTAAGCGCTCTAAATTGCGTGGTGTACCCTCAGAGGGGATGCTCTGCAGTGCTCGAGAGCTGGGCTTAGGTCAAGACCATGAGGGTATTTATATTTTAGACCAAGGCCATCCTTTGGGTACTCCTATTAATGATGTTTTCCCAGGTGGTGATGTCATCTTCGATCTCGAAATTACGGCTAACCGTGGGGATTGTCTAAGCCACATCGGTATCGCTCGCGAGCTTGCCGCTTATTACGATCTTCCTGTGAAGCATCCTGAATGCAAGTCCGTTTCCGGTAAGGGTGAGGCTTTGCTTCAAAATCTCGAAGTGACTGCCCAAGATTGCCCTTACTATACAGCGTGGAGCGTCCAAGGTATTTGCCAAGGTATAAGTCCTGACTGGATGCAAAAAGACCTTGAGGCTGTCGGCCTTCGGCCAGTTAATCTCATTGTTGATATCGTCAATTGGGTGATGTTTGAGACGGGTCAGCCGATGCATGCGTTCGATGCTAAGAAAATCCAAGGAGCATCGCTGATAGTTCGCAAGGCGAAAGCAGAGGAGACGATTATAACTTTAGATGAAAAGAAGCGCACTTTAGATGCGTCGATGCTCGTCATTGCTGATGCTGAACGTCCCCTTGTTGTTGCTGGTGTCATGGGAAGTTTGGATGCTGAAGTTGATGATTCAACAACGGATATTATCCTTGAGAGTGCTTATTTTAATCCTGCTTCGATTCGCCAAACAGCGCGCACGCTCAATATTTCAACGGATAGTTCCTACCGTTTTGAGCGCGATGTAGATCCTGCCGGGGTGTATCCAGCTGCGCAGCGCACTATAGACCTTATTTTAGAACTTTCCGGTGGAACACTTGCAAAAGAGCTCCAAGCCTTTGGGGAGCCTCCACTTGAGCCTGTTTCTATTGGCATTACTGGAGGTTACGTTCGCGAGCTTTTAGGTTTTGATATCAAGGATGAAGCCATCGAATCTATGTGGAAACGCCTTGGTTTTTCTGTGAAGCGTGATGATGCCCAGTCCTGGAAGGTCGTTGTCCCCAGTTATCGCCGCGAGGTAACGCGTCCTGTTGATCTTGTCGAAGAAGTGGTTCGCCTATTTGGTACAGATAAGATCGAAGCAAGTTCGGTTACACTGCCTGTAGTCCATCGCAAGGATGATCCTGTGGCTACGTTTAACCGAGAGGTTGCTCATTATTTCGTCTCTCAGGGCGCAGATGAATGTTGTCACTACACGATGCGTTCTGGCGAAGAGCTGAAGCAACTCTTTGGCGATACTGCAGAAGCGGCTCTTCGTTTACATAATCCATTAGCTAGTGACCAGGGGCATCTTCGTCCATCGCTTATCCCTGGGCTTTTGGATGCTTTGCAGTACAATATTCACCATGGCAATGATGTCCGCCGTCTTTTTGAGCAAGGTCATGTGTTTTTACCTCAAGGTAAAACTGTTGAAGAGCGCATTGCCTGTGCCTTTGTGTTTTTAGCAGAGCCTTTAGAGCGTACTTGGAAGTCTGAGCCACCGCTTGATTTTTATGCGGCTAAAAACTTTTTAGAGTGCATACTTTCTTATGCAGGTGTCGATGTTGCTCGCCTCACTTGGGAGCCTCTTTCAGGGGTTCTTTGGCAGGATGGGCATGCAGCGCAGGTAGATCATCCTAAGTACGCCTTGAGCGCCGGTTTGCTTGATCTTGCTCTTCTCAAAGATCGTTGGGGTTTACGCTCTATGGTCTATGCAGGTGAATTCACTTTAAGCCCTCAAATTTTAGGTAAGCTTGGCAAGGTGAAAACTTTTGAGCCTTTCAGTGCCTTCCCTTCGGTAACGCGTGATATAGCGCTTCTTGTCGATGCGGCATTGCCTGCAGCTAAAGTTGAAAAAGACCTGTTTCGTGTTGCTGAGGCTGCAGCCAAGAAAGTTTTTTCGCTCGAGTCAGTGAATATTTTTGATGTGTATTCTGGAGAAGGTCTTCCTTCTGGAAAGAAAAGCCTTGGGTTTGAGATCAGTTTTCGTTCTCAGGATCGAACCCTGAAAGATGCTGAGGTCAGCGAAGTCTTTGATGCTATCCAAAAAGAAATTACAGCAAGCGGTGCTTACACGGTCCGCGACAATGCTTAAGGTTCATTATCATTCCTTCCTTATTAGTTTTCTATTATGACAGACGAAACATTCAACATTAACTATCTTGCTCAGCTGGCTCGTCTTGAGCTCACTGATGAAGAGAAACAACACTTTTCAAGCCAGCTCGGTGATACGCTTGAGTATTTTAAACGCCTTGAAGCCATTGACGTTGAAGGGGTGGAGCCCATGGCACATGCTTTCCCCATCTATAATGTTCTCCAAGAAGATGTTCCTAGTTCTACATTTTCTGCTGAAGAGGTTTTGGCTAATGCGCCGAAGTCTTCAGAGAATCAAATCGTTGTGCCTAAAGTTGTCGAATAAGCTATTCTATGAGATGCGAATTATTTTTCAAAACCGCCAGTGAGCTGAGTTCATTACTTGATTCAGGTGAGCTTCGTTCTGTCGAGCTCATGCAATCCATTATCGATCGCACCCAAGCGATTGAATCTCGCGTAGGCGCTTTTATTGATTTTGATGCAGATGAAGCGCTTCGTGAAGCTTCTGAGTCGGATAAACGTCGAGAGTCAGGTGAGGCACGTGGGCCCCTCGATGGTATTCCTGTTGGCATTAAGAATATTTTGGCGATTCGCGGCCGTAAGCTTACCTGCGCTAGCAAAATTCTCGAAGACTTTGTCTCCCCGTACGATGCAACCACGGTTACTAAGCTTCGCGAGGCAGGTGCTATTCTTTGGGGTAGTCTCAATATGGATGAGTTTGCCATGGGGTCTTCGACAGAGCACTCTGCTTTTAAGCAAACAGCCAATCCTTGGAATCTCGATTGCACCCCAGGAGGGAGTTCCGGGGGGAGTGGGGCTGCTGTAGCTTCCGGGCAAGCACCCGTTGCCCTGGGTACCGATACCGGGGGCTCTATTCGCCAGCCTGCTTCCTTGTGTGGTATTGTTGGCCTCAAACCCACCTATGGCCGCGTGAGTCGTTACGGTCTTGCTGCTTTTGCTTCTTCTCTTGATCAAATCGGCCCGATGGCGCGGTCTGTCGAAGACGCAGCTTTATTGCTTCAGGTCATTGCAGGTCACGATCACTACGATTCAACATCTCTTGACAAGCCTGTTCCTAATTACCGTGATGCACTCAAGGCTAAAGGGCCGTGGAAGTTAGGTGTTCCTAAAGAGTATTTTGGCGAGGGCTTGAGTGATGAGGTTCGTGCAAAGGTCGAGCAGGCTATTGCTTACTACAAGTCTGAAGGTTGTGAGATTGTTGATATTTCTCTTCCACATGCAGATCTTGCTGTCCCTGTTTATTACATCATTGCTCCTGCGGAAGCTTCTTCGAATCTCGCGCGTTACGATGGTGTTCGTTACACAAAGCGTAGCTTCAAGACAAGGGATGCCATTGATATGTTCTTTAAGAGTCGTGAGGAAGGCTTCGGCCAAGAAGTCAAGCGCCGCATTATTCTTGGGACACATGTTTTAAGCAGTGGCTATTATGATGCTTATTACCTACGTGCTCAAAAGGTCCGTTCTCTTATTCGCCATGATTTCATGCAAGCCTTTAATGAGGTTGATGCTGTCATTACACCTACAGCACCCACACCTGCCTTTAAGCGCGGTGAGAAAACGGATGACCCCTTGCTCATGTATCTCAATGACATTTACACGATTTCTGCTAACTTAGCTGGGCTCCCAGCGATTTCAGTGCCTTGCGGTCTCTCCTCTGACAATCTTCCTATTGGCTTTCAGCTTATGGGTAAGCCTCTTGAAGAGGGTAGTCTGCTTGCAATAGCTCACCACTTTGAACAAGCGCACGATTTTAAATCGATGCATCCATCTCTCTAACTTTAAACACGCTGTTTAATGAAATACGAAGCCGTTATTGGTCTTGAAGTCCATGTTCAGCTTAAGACAAAAAGCAAAATGTTTACGCGTGCTCCCTATTATTATGGAGCGCCGCCTAACACGTTGACAGACCCTGTCGTCCTTGGCCTCCCTGGGACGCTCCCTGTTATGAACAAGGAGGCCGTCCACAAATCGGCAAAGGTGGGGCTTATTTTTGGCTCTCAAATTGCCGAAGTTTGTAAGTGGGACCGTAAAAACTATTTCTACCCAGATTCCCCGAAGGGCTATCAGATCTCTCAGTTTGACCAACCCATCTGTATCGGTGGTGCCGTCGAGATTGAGCTTCCTGGTCCTTCACGCAACGTTATGGGAGAGCATCGATCTGTCCGTCTAACACGAGCTCATCTAGAGGAAGACGTGGGCAAGCTCACGCACGGTTTGGGCGAGAGTCTAGTTGATTTTAATCGCGCGGGGGCACCTCTTCTGGAAATCGTCACTGAGCCAGATATGCATACCTCAGAAGAAGCGTTCGCTTTTCTGACCTCGCTGCGCATGCACATGGTCTATGCGGGTATTTCTGACTGTGATATGGAAAAAGGCCAAATGCGTTGCGATGCTAATGTGAGTATTCGCCCTGCAGGCACAATGGAGCTTGGTACCAAGGTAGAGATTAAAAACCTGAACACGATCTCGGGTGTGCGCAATGGCATCGATTATGAAATTAAGCGTCAGATTCGCTGTATAGAAGAGGGTGAGGCCATTGTACAAGAGACGCGTCGTTGGGATGCTGAGAAAAGCAGGACAACCTCAATGCGCTCTAAAGAGATGTCGCATGACTATCGCTATTTCCCCGATCCAGATTTAATGCCCGTTAAACTCAGCAAGGAAACCGTTGAAGGCTTACGTTCCGAGCTTCCCGAATTTCCTTACGACAAACAGCGCCGCTTTCTTGAGCAATACTCACTTCCTTTCACTATCACTTCAGTCCTGTGTCCGGATCGCGAATTGAGTGATTACTTTGAAGCTGCTGTAGCCATTTACAATAATGCGAAGTCTATTGCCAATCTCATCGCTAACGATCTTCTTCGCGAGTTAGCTGAGGCGGGTAGCCATGGTTCACTTCCTTTGAGTGAGTGCAAGGTGAAGCCCGAGCATATCGCAGGCCTTGTTAAGCTGATCGATGAAGGGATCATCTCAAAGCAAATAGCTCAGGACGTCTTTATTCAAATGTTTAAAACGGGTCATGCCGCTGATGTTATCGTCCGGGAACAAGGGCTAGAGCAAACTTCAGATACTTCAGAGCTTGAGGCACTTTGCCGTGATATTATCACGAACAATCCTAAGCCTGTCGAAGAATTTAAAGGCGGTAATGAAAAAGCGATCAATGCCCTCAAGGGCCAAGTGATGAAGCGCACTCAAGGCAAGGCTAATCCAAAAGTCGTTGATGACGTTTTAAAGTCGTTAATTCTTAATTAATGCTCTAAACTCTTCGTATGTCCAAGGACTTTAATGAGGTTGTTGATTGCATGCTGAAGTCGGATAATCGCTATGAGCGTGGTGCTTATCAGTTCATGCGTGAAGCGCTCGATCACACCTTTAAGTCTTTGGCTAAAGAGCGTGAGATGCAGCCTAATACACACATTTCAGGCCGCGAGTTGCTCGATGGCGTTAAGGATTACGCTCTTTCCGAATATGGTCCTTTAGCCAAAACCGTACTCAATGCCTGGGGGGTCGAAAATAGCGAAGACCTTGGCAATGTCGTCTTTAATTTGATCGAGCATGGTGTTTTTGCCAAGAGTGAGGAAGACACTCCTGAGATGTTTAAGTCTGGTCTAGACTTTGAAGAGGCCTTCGTGCGGCCCTTTTTACCCAAACATGCGCCATCTTCTAAAAAGCCAAAGCGTAAGTCTCGTGGCGAAGACAATTAATTCACACAACGCATAATTATATGTCACTGGATACTTTGATGCAGACTCTTTTTGATGAGAGGGTCGAACGCATAACACTTCCCAACGGTCTTACCGTTATCGTTAAGCCGGATGCAGCTTCTAATCTTGTCTCGGCCCAGGTTTGGGTAAAGACGGGTAGCATTCACGAGGGTTCGCTGCTCGGTTCAGGGCTTTCTCATTACGTCGAACACATGCTCTTTAAGGGCACAGAGCGTCGGACGCACAAGGCTATCACAGACGATATTCAATCCCATGGTGGGACAATCAATGCCTATACCACTTTTGACCGCACGGTTTACTACGTAGATGCACCTTCTGAATCGTTCGAGCCTGTTCTTGATGTGTTGGAAGATATCGTTTTCCATTCTGTGTTCCATGAGGCTGAGGTGGACTCTGAGCGAAGCGTTATCCAGCGGGAGATTGATATGGGCCGTGACGATCCTGACCGTAAGCTCCAGATTCACCTGTTTGAGACCGCTTACCAGACGCACCCTTATCGCTATCCGGTCATTGGCCACCGGGAGTTATTCGATGCCATTACACGCGATCAACTTTTTAACTATTACAAGGGGGCTTATGTCCCCAATAACATGGTCCTTGTCATTGTGGGTAATGTCGATGTCTCTGCTT
>DCBD01000033.1 GCA_002313355.1 Opitutia bacterium UBA1116
GAAATACGAGAGGATCAAAACAATGCCTTCATGGAAGGCAAGGCGATCCATATCTTTGACGAAATCATGGGCATCCTAGAATACGTCCCCCATGGCTATGAGCTCGACGATGAGGAAATCTCTAGCAATCAAACTGACGAAGACTACGAAGATGACATCCCTGACATTGAAGAAGAAGATATCGAAGAGGATGACACCATGAAATGGGAGGACGAAGAGACCGAAGAAGTCACCCCCTACAATCCCGAAGAAGAGGGAATCCCAGAAGATGTTAAAAAATAAATAAGACACTGTCTATCAGTAGTTTATTTTAATATTGCATCTAGATGCTATCTATCTAGCCTTGACTTAAGGATAAGGCATAGATTCCATCAATTTTAACGCTTTTATTATGAAATACAAAAACTTTGAAATTCATAGAATCTCTTGGGTAACTGCAATATTCCTCGTAAGCACCCTATTGGTGACATTCATTGCCCTGCCTCTCTATATCATCAAAACGCCTAGCGAAGCAATTCACTGGCCCTTCCAACTAAGCCTCTTCTTCTTTTACGTAATTGCAACAGGCTTGAGCATTACATTGGGGTATCATCGGCTTTTCTCGCACATATCCTTTAAGGCAAAATGGCCCGTGAAGCTCTTCACGCTATTGTTTGGCGCTGCCAGCTTTGAAAATTCTGTTCTAGACTGGGCTTCAGACCACAGAGACCATCATAAATTTGTCGACAAAGAAAACGACCCTTACGATATATCCAAGGGTTTCTTCTACGCACACATGGGCTGGCTCATCTTCAAGCTCAGGCCTCCCAGGCGCCACGACAACGTGAAAGACTTGGAAAAAGACCCTCTTGTCATGTGGCAGCATAAGTACGTCCAGTGGATTGCAATGTTTATGAGCTTTGTCCTCCCTGCTGTTATCGGCGGCGTCTATGGAGGAGCTACAACAGCATTAGGCGCCTTCTTAATTGCTGGAGTAGCCCGCATTGTCATCGTTCAACATAGCACTTTCTTGATCAACTCCATCTGCCACACGATGGGCAAGCGTCCCTACTCGACTCGATCCTCAGCTCGAGACAGCGCGCTTGTTGCCTTCTTGACCTTTGGTGAAGGGTATCACAACTTCCACCACACATTTCAGCATGACTATCGCAATGGTGTTAAGCCTTGGCAGTTTGATCCAACAAAATGGACGATTTGGCTCCTAAGCAAATTCAAACTGGTCGATAGCCTTCGCCGCGTACCTCAACACAAGATTGTCCTAGCAGAACTCATGGAAGGCCAATCTCAAATTGAAGACCATCTCAGCACTTGGGTTTCTCGCCTTCCCGAATCTACGCGCAAGCTTAAAGAAGACACACTCAGGTCCATCCAAGAAATCTCTGAAGAACTCGCACAATACTGCAAAGAGCTCCAAACAAGTACTAAAGAGCGTATTCAAGTATCTCAAACAAGCCTCCAAGAATGGCGGAAAACGGTAGCGCAAACTTTAAAGACACTCGAAGAATTAAGAGGTCAATGCTGGGTTCCTGAGCTCGAAAAAGCCTAAGCTGCTGAGCACCCATCATTTTAAAAGCGAGGAACCTCTTAGTTTCTCGCTTTTTTACTTGTGATGCATCTCCCTCTTAACACGCTATGATGAGACATGCCAACTAAGCTACAACTGTTCGATACGCTCTCAAGATCCTTACACCCTATTAAGGTCAAGGATGGTGATTCGTTTCGGTTTTATTGCTGTGGACCAACCGTATACGGCCCTGCTCACATAGGAAACTTTCGAACATTCCTCGTGCAAGACGTCTTCCGAAGAACCCTTGAAGTTGCCGGCATTAAGACTCATCATGTAAGAAATATCACTGATGTAGATGACAAGACCATTCGACAAAGCCAAGCAGAAGGCGTTACCCTCAAAGACTTTACAGACAAATGGACTCAAAAATTCCATGAAGACTGCGCGCAGCTCAATATGCTCCCACCCCATGAAGAGCCTTCAGCCGTTCAGCACATCCCACAGCAAATTGAGTTGATTGAGCAACTTATCGAATGCGGTCATGCCTATACGGCAGAGGATGGCTCCGTTTATTACAAAGTCTCCAGCTTTAAGAACTATGGCAAGCTAGCCCACCTAGACCCTCAGGCTCTCAAAACGCAATCAACCTCGAGCTCTGGAGCAACCAATCTTGCAGATGAATACGAGAGAGAGTCCATTAACGACTTTGCCCTATGGAAGGCAAAAAAACCTGAAGATGGCCCTAATGCATGGCCAAGCCCTTGGGGCGAAGGGCGTCCTGGGTGGCATATCGAATGTAGCGCCATGGCTCGGCATTACCTCGGAGACACGCTAGACCTCCATGCAGGCGGGATCGACTTAATATTCCCCCATCACGAAAACGAAATAGCCCAAACGGAGGCCGTCACTCAAAAACCCCTTGCCCACCACTGGCTCCACAGTGCCCATCTCCAAGTCGAAGGGCAAAAGATGAGCAAAAGCCTCGGAAACCTCTACACACTGGAGGATTTAAAAACCCAAGGCCATAGCCCTGCTGCTGTTCGCTACCTCCTCATATCCGGCCACTATCGCCAGCCCTTAAACTTCACAGCAGACGGTCTCAAAGCCGCCAATAGCGCACTCCAGAAACTGGAAAAACTCATAAAGAGCCTGCTAGAACAGGCTAATAAGTACCCTTCGGACTGGGCCTCGTATGTAAAACCAGATATCAAAGCCTGGGGCATTTTTCAGAGCGCATGGGATAGCCTATGCAATGACCTTAACATCCCAAGTGCACTGGGGCATATCTTCTCTTCAAGTAGAGAGATTGGGCAAACAACAGAAGAAAAATCCCATACCTTACTCCAAGCATTGGGGGGGCTTATCTACGCACTAGGCCTTCCCTTGTTTGAAACGCCCGAAAAGGTCGCCATACCTGACAGCATCCAAAAACTTGCTGCAGCACGATGGCAGGCAAAACAAAACAAAGACTTTAAAGCGTCTGATGAATTTCGCGATGAGCTTTTAAAGCATGGCTGGCAAGTGCTTGATCAAAAAGAGGGCTACACGCTCGAAAAAAAACCTTAAACATTATTTCCCTTTAACAATAACTTTTCAATCCACGGATAGCTATGAAAGAAATGTCACCCATTGAAACGCTAAGGCACTCATGCGCTCATATTTTTGCAGCAGCGCTACTTCGCGTATTTCCTGAGGCTAAAATTGACCACGGCCCACCTATCAACAATGGCTTCTACTATGACTTAGAGCTTGAGCACTCGCTTACACCCGAGGACCTAGAGCGCATTGAAGCAGAAATGCAAAAGATTATCGAAGAGCGTCAGGATTTTGAATGTATTGAAACAAGTCGCCAAGAAGCCTTAAAGCTCATCGAAGAAATCAAGCAACCCTACAAAGTGGATCGTCTAGCCGATATTCCTGAGGGCGAACGGATCACTTTCTATCGAAATGGTGAGTTTCTAGACTTATGCGCAGGCCCACACATTCAAAACACCAAGGAAGTAAAAGCCTTCAAACTCCTTAGTATTGCTGGCACTTACTATAGAGGCGATGCAAACAAACAGCAGCTACAACGCGTTTACGGTACTGCATTTCCAAACAAAAAAGAGTTACGCCAATACTTAGATCAACTTGAAGAGGCTAAAAAACGTGACCACAGGAAACTAGGTAAAGACCTCGAGCTTTTTAGCATTAACGAAAAAGTCGGCCCAGGCCTCCCCTTGTGGCTTCCCAATGGCGCTATCGTTCGCCATGAACTTCAAAACTTCATTGCCGAAGAGCTACGAAAGCAAGGCTACGAACAAGTCTTTACTCCGCACATTGGCAAACTAGATCTTTATCGGACATCCGGCCACTTTCCCTACTATCAAGACTCGCAATTTGCCCCCATCATGGATCGTGGCCTTCTCCATGCCTGGGCAAAAGAGGGCGCATCTTGTGCTGACCTCTGCCAACGCATTGAAAGCGAAGATGCAGACGGATACTTACTCAAGCCAATGAACTGCCCGATGCATGTCCAAATTTACAAATCAGCACCGCGATCCTATCGAGAGCTGCCTGTTCGTTTAGCTGAATTTGGTACTGTTTATCGCTGGGAACAATCAGGAGAACTCAATGGCTTAACTCGTGTACGCGGGATGACACAAGACGATGCCCATCTATTCTGCAGAGAGGATCAACTCGCAGAAGAGATTCAGGGCTGCTTAGAATTGGTTAAAACCATCTTCAAGACGCTTAAGATGGAAGATTACCGAGTGCGTGTCGGCCTTAGAGATCCTGACTCATCAAAATACACAGGGGACCCCGCATGCTGGGACAAGGCTGAGGACGCTCTAAGGAAGGCTGTCAAAACCTTAGGCGTAGACTACTCTGAAGAACCCGGAGAGGCTGCATTCTATGGCCCTAAAATTGACTTTGTAGTTAATGACGTCATTGGGCGACCTTGGCAACTTGGAACCATCCAGGTAGACTACACGCTCCCCGAGCGTTTTGATTTAAGCTATATTGGCTCGGACAATAAACCACATCGCCCCGTCATGATTCACCGAGCTCCATTTGGCTCTATGGAGCGTTTTTGTGGTGTCCTTATTGAGCATTTTGGCGGAGCCTTCCCAACATGGCTCGCTCCCGATCAAGTTCGCATCCTCCCCCTGAACGATTCTATGCTTGAATTCTCAGAAAAGCTATTAGCCCAACTTAAAGAAGCCAAAATACGCGCATCGATAGATAGTCATGCTGACAAACTCGGGGCAAAAATCAGGCGTGCCGAAATGGCAAAGGCTCCTTACATGCTCGTCATTGGCCCAAAAGAAGCCGAAGAAGGCCAGGTTTCGGTCCGCTCTCGCAATCATAAATCTCACGAAGGAACGTATTCTGTGAGTGACTTCATCGAAAAAATCACCACAGTTATTGCCCAGCGGGCTCTCCCGGAAAATTTCTAACTCAGAATACATAACTATGACAAAAAAAATCATTCAAATCGGCCTTGCTTGCTTCGCTCTAGGGCTTAACTCAATCATGGCATGTAACTCATGCTCAAGCAGCTGCACGTGCAGCCATGCTATTGAAGCTTGCTGCGGTAGCTGCGACCACCACAAGCAAAGTAATGCTGAAGACGCTTCAACAGCTCAAGAACGAGAAAACAATGAAGACGATCTCCAGCAAGCCCTCGAAGAAGACAACGAAGCTGAATAAAGATTATAAGTTTTTACAAAAAACCCCTTGTGACAACAAACAAGGGGTTTTTTGTTGCACTTAAA
Source organism: Opitutia bacterium UBA1116 (assembly GCA_002313355.1). GTDB lineage: Bacteria > Verrucomicrobiota > Verrucomicrobiia > Opitutales > UBA1977 > UBA1977. The sequence continues at coordinate 5,266 of DCBD01000033.1, forward strand.
ACGCCCAGATATGCGGAATAACAATCACACAAGTAAAGAAATAAATAAGATTGAGATAAATACCCACCTTAAAAAAATCAGAAAATCGATACCCGCCGACACTATAAACGTAAGTGTTTGTTTGATACCCTATAGGGGTTGAAAAACTCGCGGAAGCCGCAATACAAGATGCGACAATAAAAGGCCTTGCATCTACATTCATAGCAACAGCCAAACTGATCGCAATAGGAGCCATCAAAACAACCGTTGCATTATTAGATAAGATCTCCGTTAGGATGCCCGTACAAAGATAAATGCAAACGAGCATAAAATAAGGCCTCAGGTCTGGCTCAAATAAATAATTCACAAAATCCACCATTCTTCCTGCAATCAACATTGAAAAGCCTGATCTATCCATCGCTAGACCAAGACCCAGCATGCCGTAAATCAAAACCAGTATGCGCCAATCAACAGCTTTATAAGCATCTTTGGGGTTTACACATCCTGTAACAAACAAGAACGCTACAGCAATAATTATAGCTCCAATAATGGGCATGATATTTAAAGTAACCGACGCAACCACAGCGACCAAGGCACCTAAAATCCATGGAGCTTTCTTGCGCATATCCTCCGCAGGAAGTGCTGGCTTATCAAGAAAGATAATATCATCTAAAGATCTTAGATTATCGATGGCTGCATGCGTACCCATCATCAACAAAGTATCCCCAAACTGCAGCCGCAAATTTTCAAGCTTATCTTGAACATTACGACCTCTCCTGTGCACAGCTAAAATAACAAGCCGATAGCGCTGCCTAAAGTTAATTTCACGCATAGTCCTCCCAATAAGGGTTGCCTGTGGACCAATAACACCCTCAATAATCGCTCCCTCATGAGAAGAAATAGGCTCTAAATCAAGGCCTTGCTCGAGAACAAAACCCATACCATCAAAACTACGAGCCTTCATGATTCCAGATGGATGGCAGGCAAGCAGCAAACGGTCGCCTTCTTCAAGGGTGATTCCATTCACAGGTGTCTGCAAAACGGCACCATTACGAATAACATCAAGCAAGCGCACCCCCGATGTTTTAAGTAATTTTGTCTCAACAAGAGGCTTCCCCACAAGAGAAGAGCCATGTTTGACATAAGCCTCTGTAATATACTCCTTTCTTTCTTCGGGTGAAAGCATGGAAGTTAGCGTTTCCCTTTCAGGAAGTAGATAATTTCCGACCGAAACCATATACGCCAATCCACCAAAAAGAAGAGGAACGCCGATATAGGAAAGCTCAAACATCCCAAGGGGATCCATCCCATTATTTTGCAATATACTACTCACCAGAATGTTTGTACTCGTCCCTATAGCAGTACAACAACCCCCAAAAATAGACGCATAAGACAGAGGGATGAGCATTTTTGAGGCAGGGATTTTCAGCTGGCGAGCGATAGTCATCACGACAGGAAGTAAAACAACGACAACCGCCGTATTGTTAATGAATGCGGATGCGCAGGCCACAAACAAAATGAGCATTGCCAAAAACCGAATGTAGCCAAGCTGGGCTAAGCGCAAAAGGCGCTCTGCCATAAATTCAATGATCCCAGATTTTTCCAAGGCAGCACTCATAATAAACATGGCAGCAATCGTGAGTGGCGCCGGGTTTGAAAAAACGCTTAATAGATCATTCACTCCAGGTAAATTCTCTGAACCTGTAAGTATGGAAACTAGCAGGACCAATGCAAAAGCACAAAATGCTGTAACATCAATAGGGACACGCTCAATAACAAAACTAACCAATGCCCCTATAATGATCGCACAAACAAAAATAATCTCCCAAGTCATCGTGATACTTAGCTAGGCCAAGGCCTGCGTTTTAATGGAACGTCGGGGTGAATTTTCATGGTAATACCAACTATAAAAACTCATACCAAAAATGGTCAAAGAGGCAACCATATTAAAGATCTTCATCACAACCCCACCTAAAACCTGATCTTGCAGAGGCGTCAAAGAGAAGATGCGTGGTGCAAACTCGTAGGTAGCATACAAAACTTCGCCAGAAAAGGTAAGTACACCAAAGACAGGAAACTGAACAATCATCAAAATAAACACATACAACATCCGCATAGGCGCTCGGACGGGAGGTAAAACTTTAGAAGGGCTCATAATCGGCCACCACATTTGCAAAGCAGTTACAAACATAGTAAAATGTTCAAAAATATGAATGAGCTTATTTTGCAATGCGGCCTCATAAAGAACAGGGATGTGCCACAACGTATAACACAAAGTAAAGGCAATACCTGCAAATACAGGATGGGTCAGCACTGCCATAACTCGCTTGAGTGAAAATTTAAGAATCAACGTATCTACAAGCCACGCTGGAGTAGCCCACAAAAACATTGGCGGAAGCACGTAAATGAGCAGCATGTGCTGCACCATATGCAAGCTAAATAAAAAATCTTCACCCATTTGATCTAAAGGAGATGCAACTGTTAAATAAACTCCAACAAGAGCTAAATAAAAACACAGCACACGACCCCAAGAAACGCCTGCACCAGGATTCACCCATACCCTTAATGGGCCTAAGAGCAGCGCGTAAGCCCAACCCAGGCCTATTAATCCAATCAACAAAAACGGCTCTGTATGCCAGTGAAGCGGAACCGGCATGACTACCCCCCTTATATTAAGCAACAAAGCAGAAGCTATTAAAAAACATGCTTAGCGTATTAAAGCTAAACAAAGAACGGTCTAAATCGTTTGGCGAAAATAAGAACATAAGAGCAATCACCGTCCCCACAGCAATCAACAGGCCCGACATAAAAAGCAAAAACAAGAGTATGCGATCATAAATCAGATGCATAAACCAAAGGATAACACAAAAAAACTTCACCAAAGAGAGAACAACCAAACTTGTAACAATAAGCCAGCTAGCAAAGGGCAAGAAAATAATGACGATTTCGGTACTCGTCAAAATAGCCAAAATAAAGGCTAGATTAATAAAGGCATGATAGCGTTTAGCTTCTTCCTTGATAAGACTCTCTAGAGATAAAGCGTGTGCATTCATAATTTAAATATATTCGATAAGGTAGACTGCCGTAAAAATAACGATCCATACAATATCCACAAAGTGCCAATAGAGCCCAGCGACTTCAACATCAATAGCACTATGGATATTCATCCGGCCGCTGAATGAGTAGAAAAACATAGCCACGAGCCACAAAACACCTATAGCAACGTGTGTACCGTGGGTACCAGTCATCAAATAAAAGGTAGATCCAAATATACTATTACTTAACGTCAGAGGTGGAATTCCTGCTGTAGGGTTACCCATGGAAAACTCGGTAAACTCGTACACCTGGCAACCCAAGAAGATCAAGCCAAAGAATATAACACCCAAAACGTTTTTTCGAAAACTTTGCAACTGCCCCTTGTGCATAGCAGAGACAGCAAGCGCCATCAAAAACGAGCTCATCAAAAGGATGAATGTACTAAACGAAGTTAGCTCAATATTAAAAGTGTTTTTAATATTAAGAATCCCCTCTTCTGCTGCCCCCGATGGATAAAGCTTCCGATAAATAAGGTGCGTTGTGATTAAAGTACCAAAAAACATACAGTCTGATGCAAGGAAAAGCCACATCATCAGTTTCTTGTTTTCGATACCTGTAGAACTGTGCTCTTCATGGTGAAGGGCATCAACCGTGGCCGCAGATGAAATATCACTGTTCATAGGTTTCGTTAGTGGGTCAACTCAAGTTTTTGTGAAGGTTCTGGCGTGTAAGATGCAAGCACTTTCTGAGGTTCATCTCCATCATCTGGGGGAGTTAAGTGATACCCTCCTGGCCCCTCGAGTGCCCACAAGAAGAAAGAAACAACAGAAAGTCCAAGCCCACCAATAGCAACATAACCACAATAAGGAACTCCTGCGCTATGCAGAGCCATAGCAACACCAACAACGAGCAAGCCTACAGAACTTACCAGGGGCCACCATGACTGACTTGGCATATGAATCCCTTCAGGGCCAGTTTTTTCATATTCAATCTCTTGCTCAGGTTTTTTCCCATACTTATGAAGCCACCAAGCATCACGCCCAGGAATAACCGGGTTGTGAGCAAAATTATAAGCCGGCACAGGCGACGGCAATGACCACTCCAATGTACGAGCATCCCAAGGGTCAGAGCCACAAGGCTTCCCTGATGCAACGGTTCGAATCAAATCAATAATAACCATCAAGACACCGATACCCAAAACAAAGGCTCCAATCGTCGCTACAAAATTCCAGGTTTCCCAACCAAACCCGGCCAAGTACGTATGAGTCCGGCGAGGCATGCCCGTAAGGCCCAGATAGTGCATCGGGAAAAAGGCAACATTAAAGCCAATGATAATTGCTGAAGCCGCAATATAGCCTACCTTTTCACTCATCATGCGCCCAAAAATCTTAGGCACCCAAAAATATAGCCCGCCCAATATAGCAAGTAAGGCCCCGCCAATCAAAACATAGTGAAAGTGAGCAACAACGAAGTAACTATCTTGTTGCTGGGCATCTGCAGGCGCCGCCGAGTGCATAATGCCGCTAAAGCCCCCCATCATAAACATCCAGATAAACCCAAGGGCAAACACCATGGGCACAGAAAAACGGATATGGCCGCCCCACAGAGTGCCAATCCAATTTAAGATTTTCACCCCTGTTGGCACAGCAATCGCCATCGTAAGCAGGGAAAAGGCTGCTGTTGCTACAACACCGAGCCCTGTTGTAAACATATGATGACTCCATACAGCAAAGCCTAAGAACCCAATGACCGCCCCTGAAAACACAACCATAGGATAGCCAAAAAGCGGCTTACGCGCAAACGTTGGCAGGATCTCAGACACAATTCCCATCGTGGGCAAAATCAAAATATACACTTCGGGATGTCCAAAAATCCAAAAGAGATGCTGCCACAAAATGGGTTGTCCGCCCATTTCAACGTGATAGAAATTAGTGCCAAAAAAACGGTCAAACATGAGCTCAACCAGAGCGATCGTAATTGCTGGGAAAGCAAAAATAATCAAGAAAGAGGTGATGAGCGTCATCCAGGTAAAAAGAGGCAGGCGCATCATCGTCATCCCTGGAGCACGCATATTAATAATTGTCGTGATAAAGTTAAAGGAACCCACGAGTGAAGCAACTCCCAGCACCTGCAAGCCAAAAATCCAGAAATCAGTCCCAATGCCACTATAATTTTTCCCGGTTATAGGTGCATAACCAAACCACCCAATAGCTGGCACGATATCCATCTGACCACTTACTGGCGTAAACCACCCAAAGACCTGAGCCCATTGAAATAACCAGCTTAAATTCAAAATGAGCGCACCCGCAACAAAAGCCCATAAGCCGAGCGCATTGAGTCGCGGAAAGGCCACATCACGAGCGCCAATTTGAAGTGGCATAACAAAATTAAAAAACGCAGCATTCAAAGGCATGACAGCCAAAAACACCATCGTTGTTCCATGCATGGTAAAGAGCTGATTGTAGGTCTGCGCTGAAACAACCGTACCACCCGGGTACATGAGCTGCAGGCGAATTAAAAGCGCTTCGATCCCGCCTAAGAGAAAGAAAAAAAGCGCAAAGCCTCCATACATAATACCGATCTTCTTGTGGTCGACGGTCGTTAGCCAATCGACAAGACCTGTCGAGGTATCAGGGCGAATAAGCCCAATCAAACTTTTGGAGGGTGGCAATAGCCGCTTATCGGCAACAGGTGCGTGTGTGGAAACAGCCATGATTAATCTAGTTTAAAGTTTGTAAGTAAGCGACGATCTTGTGAACATCATCATCTGAAAGGGGAACTGTCTTGAGTCCTGCATCATCATGATACATCAAATTCCCCGGCTTAATGTGTTGGGAGTTTTTAATCCACTCGAATAAATTCTCACGCTGCTTCAAGCGGTCAATCCTACCATCAACCCCTCGGTTATCCATAATACCTGCCGCTAGAGATTTCCTGGAAGCAACATGCGTTAAGTCCGGCCCTTTAATCCCCATTGCATACTGATTTCCACGAATAGTATGGCACTGTATGCAAGTTTTCTCAGCAAAAAGACGCTCACCAGCTGCAACAGATACCTCGAGAGCTTCAGGAGCATCCTTTTTCTGATATTCAACCCATGCCTCAAAGTCTCTATGACTCAAAACATCACTTCTAAAAAGCATATAAGCATGCGCAGAACCACAAAACTCCGCACACTGCCCATAGTAGTGCCCTGGCTCATCTGCTTTAATCCACATCCAGTTAGCTCGGCCAGGAATCAAGTCCACTTTACCTGCAATCTTAGGCAGCCAAAAAGAGTGAATAACATCCGCCGACCGAAGGTTAAGTTTTACAACCTTCCCTTCAGGGATAACCAGTTCATTGGCTGTCGTAATGCCCAATTGAGGATACTCAAAAGCCCACCACCACTGATAACCCATGACATTCACCGTCAAAATAGTCTCAGCATCTTCTTCAGTTAATGGGCCTTGATACCACTGCCCCAGCTTGGATCCTTCATCCTCAGGGAGCTCGAACGTGTACACGAGCACTCTCAGCGTGGGCACAGCAATAATCACAAGCAAGAGGATGGAGGCCACAATCAAGCCAACTTCGACGAGTGGGTTCCCATGCGATTGATTAGGCATATGGTCATCGTCATCATCTGGACGCTGGCGAAACCGCCAGACTACCCAGAGTAAAGCACCCCCCACAGTCACAAAAATGAATAGCGTAACCCAAACGGTGACCATAAAAAGATCGTACTGAGCAAGTGCAATAGGCCCTTTAGGATCGAGGGAAGACTGCTTTGTCTTAAAGCTACAACCAGACACACATAGCAGTAAGAAAAAGGAAAGCCCGGCAAGAAAAGCCCGCACAAAACAGCGCTTAAGGGTAGATACAAGCATCATGATGAAACTACTGAAGATGGGAACCATTGATAAAGAAAAAAGTACACAAGTACGCCCGTGACGGAGACGTAATACCACAAAGGGTATGTCCAGCGCGCCCAAATGCGGTGAGTAGCATAACGGCCTCGAATCGCCAAGAAAAACGTCCTCAAAACAAGAGGCACAATAACAACCGCCAAAACAATATGTGTTAGCAAAAGAACGAAGTACACGGTGCGCCACAGACCTTCACCGCCAAAAGGCGTTCGCGCACCCGTTTGTAAGTGGTAAATAACATAGCTAACGAGAAACAGGGCGGATACCCCAAGGGCCCCGAGCATCATAGCTCGATGCCATTCAACACGCTTCATCTTAATAAAGATAAACCCCAAAGTAAGCAGAACCGTAGAACAAGCATTAAGCGAAGCGTTTACTTCTGGGAAGGGAAATCCTGAAGCCATAAAACAAAAATAAATTTTAAGCTAAAAGCCAACGGTCAAGGACGAGAGCTGCTAGAACAAAGGGAAGGTAAAAAATAGAGGCAAAGAAAAGCTGCCGAGCTGCACGTTGACGCCTATCCTCATAGGAAAAGGCATGCGCACGCACCGCAAAATAAACCCCTGCCAATAAGGCACAAGAGCCATAAGCCCAAGTACAATAACTCATAAATACAGGCAACAAACTAAATATAACTAAAAGCCAGGTAAACAAAGTTGAGTGACGCACCACACGGTCTCCCTTTTTGTCAACAACCGGAAGCATGGGCATCCGGGCTGTAGCGTAATCATCACGATATGTCCATGCAATGGCCATGAAGTGCGGGATCTGCCAAGCAAAGAGTATGGCAAATAAGATCCAGCCTAAAGCACCCAAATGCCCTTCAGCTGCAGCCCAACCTATCAAAGGAGGCAAAGCACCAGGAACGGCACCAACATGGGTGCACCAGAGGGTTTTTTGCTTGAGGGGAGTGTAGACCCAAAGATAACTTGCAATCGTCGCTACAGCGAGCCCTGCAGCAAGCCAGTTAGTTCCCCAAGCAAGGACAGCCGGCCCACCTATGCATAAAACAAGCCCCCAAACCAAAGCTCCTCGAGGCGAAACGATACCTGCAGGGATTGGCCTTTGGCGCGTGCGAGCCATTCTCGTATCCACCTCACGCTCAAGCCACTGATTCAAAGTGCCTGCACCGCCTGCCGATAAAGCCGTACCAAGAAGCAAGGCAGCCAACACCTCCATATCGCGAGCAGGATTAGCCACCAAGTACCCGACAATGGCGGTAATGACGGACAAAAAGCTCAGGCGTGGCTTCGTTAACTCCCAATAGCCATATAGTTTTGCTCTTGAGAGTGAAATATTGGCCGGTAATGCCGAAGCATCAGCCGAACAGCGGTCATGATTAAATAGCAGACTCATGGATTACGGTAGAAATCGATGGGATACGCTTCTTGAAAACGGGTTTTTGCAATTTAGGTTGCAAGCCTAAGAAAGTCAGCATCCAGACACTTGCAAGAAGAAAAGCACCGATCAGCATATGAATCGTTGCACTGTAGGGATTTTTAGCCGTCCAAACAACCGTGGCACCTAACAGTATTTGAACACAAAGAAGGCAAGCAATACCAAGGGAAACCCACCCTTCAAAGCGTTTTAACGTGTACACACGCAATGAACGAAAAATAAAACAACTCAAAACACAAAACACACCCAAAGCCCCAACCCGATGGGCAAAATGAATCGCAACAGGGAAACTCCAGGCAGCCGGAATCACACCTCCTTCCGGTGTTAGAGGAAATGTCGGTATTGCGAGCGCAGCATCACTGTGACGCATAACAGCCCCCAGAATCAACTGGATAAATAAGACCCCGACACTCAACCAAGCCCAACGGTGTAATACAGAATTAACAGGGCGATCCGAACGCTCAATCCAAACCCGCGATAGAGCAACAGTTATCGAAACAAGCAAGCACAAGGTCACCTGGGCTCCACAGGCATGGAGTACCGCAAAGACTTGGGCCAAGTGATTGTGCTCGGTCAAAAGGTTGAGCTGGTCCAGCCGCACACGCGCCCCACCGAGAACACCCTGCAAAACAACCACCCAAACGAGCAAACGCGCTAGCATGCGCACCCACGGGCGCCCTTCACGCAGATACGTCCAACCAAAGATACATAAGCTGATAAGCCCCATCTTGATCCCAAGCAAACGGTGGCTATGCTCTGCGAGTTGATCTTCTTCACTCAACCAACCACAAGGATTGAGCGAGCCATTGGACAGCGGCCAATCCAAAAACGCCATGCCCGCTCGAATACTCGTTGTAAAACCACCTGCAAACAAAAGACAGGTCGCCCAAAATAGTGCAAAAAAAGACAGCCAAAACAAGGCCGGCTTATAGGATTCAGATCTTAAATGATGAATTCTTTTCACAAAACAAAATACGGGCAAAGCAAACAGTGCCCAAAACGATGATCAAGGAACACCTAAGATGCAAGGACAAGTTACACCCAAGCTTGACTCTCTCTTCCGGAAGGATCAACTCTTGTAGCCAATGAGAACACAGCCCTATCCAAAGCTGCAAAAGCTTATAGCTCTAAGCGCAATCATCTTTCTTCTATCAGGATGCACTCAAGACGCCACTCCCGAACCTACAGAACCCCAAAGCAACGCTTGGTCTGGGCAAGTCCTCGAAGTTAACCCCGAAACAAGCACCTTTAAGGTCCGCGCCAAGGACAGTGAAGCCATCGAAGTAGAAGTCTTCCAAGGGGACGCCATGGTCTACAAACGTGGAGATTATATCCGCGGCACGCTCCAAACAAGCCCTCACTACCGCCTCGAATCGATCTGGCCAGCCAACCCCATTACAGAACGCATTTTAAAAGACCGCAACGAACAACTCCGGCGTGATACGGTCGCCCGAGGGCTCAAGGCATTCCGCGGCGTTGGTGAGTATACACCCCTCTTTGCCCTCTACAATCAAGACGCAGCATTGATGACTCCGGAGCGCTGGCGCGGCAGACGCGTTGTTCTTAATTTTGTCTTTACCCGCTGCACCATCCCAACGATGTGCCCTGCCTCAACAGCACGCATGGCCCGCTTACAACGCGAAGCCAAAAAAGAAGGCCTGAGCGATCTTCAACTTGCCACCATCACGTTCGACCCTCAGCACGACACTCCTGGGATATTAAAGTATTACGCCGTAAGCCGAGGCATCGACAACACGAACTACGATTTCCTAACGGGCCCACACAGCACCGTTCAAGATGTGCTCAAGCAATTTGGTATTCTCGTTCAACCCGAAGACGGCACACTCGATCACACCATGGCAACCCTCATCATCGATGGCCAAGGGAAAATACGCTACCGGAAAGACGGTAGTCGCTGGAGTGTCGAAGAGTTTATCGACCAACTAAAAAAAATCGAGCCCATCTCATGAAGCGCCGCTCCAAGACCTTGCTTCAGATCACACTGATCACAGCCATTGCCGTGAGCACCTACTGCGCACTGCGCACCCTTCCAGATTCTGATTGTGGCTTCCTCCACTACGAAGTCTTAGATGTCGACTCAGACGGTATCGAATTTTGCAAGGCCGACTCGTCAGCCTTCCTAGAGCTAAGCAAGCTCAACTTCCCCCTCAAGCTAGACCTCATCGCAGAAGATCCTCCAAGGCAAGGAACCTCTTCTGAGTTTACGCTCACGCTCCTCACTCCCGGCAACAAACAACTTTTACCTCATCAAATCGCCAAAACACACACCAAGAAAGTTCATCTGCTCCTTATCGACACAAGCCTTGAAGACTACCACCACATTCACCCGGAGCCTGTAGGCTCTTCAGGCCAGTGGACGTTTCACTTCACTCCCAAGAAAACGGGCACCTACTACGCCTTTGCTCAGCTCGTACCCGCACGCACCAAAAAACACATCGTCGCAAGCAACACGATTGAAGTTCCCGGTACCTCAGCACAGCCCACGCCTCAGACCGTTCAAACAGCGCACGTTGCCGGCTATACCTTTCACTTAGAACTCAGCCCCAAGCGCCCAACAACCCGGCAAATGCACGACGTCCACCTCACTATCACCGGAGACAAGGGCAAGCCCGTCCACCTCGAGCCTCTCATGGGCGCCTACGCACACATGATCGCTTTTGACGAATCCCTCAGCGGCATGGCCCATTTACACCCGATTCCCAATGGCCGAGAAACCGAAGATACCCCTCAGGTAGACTTTGTCCTCAACACAGCCAAACCCGGCTACTACCGGGTTTGGGCTCAGGTTAAAATCCAAGGCACGGAGCTATTCGCCCCGTTTGACCTTATCTTCGAAGCATCCTAAAGGCTACTCTTTAGCCAAAACCACTACTTTTTTTGTTCGCTTCTTCTTTGCCTTCTTTTTCTTCTTTGCTTTGGGCTTCTTCCCCTTCCCCATTTTCTTAAGAGCTGCCTCAAGCTCATCGCCAATCACAGGAAATACATGCTCTTCAAAATAAGCATTCCATCCCATAATATCTTGATGACTTGCAAGACCTCCTAAATTTCCGCTCACAACCCATTGAACGAAAGGCTCAAGCACAGTACCCTGAACGGCTTTCAATAAATCAAGCGTATCCCACGCTCCTGTCATTTCATCAAGAACAGACTCGATACTATCATAATAAAGGGCTCGCAAGCCATCGATATCCATCGCTTGCTCGATCAATCCATCCACGGCATTGCGCACTAAAATCGCCCTTTGAACCTCAAGGCGCACCTCTTCAGCAACGCGATACCACGTTGCAAGCATCGCATAATCATCACACCTATTGCGACGGCGCATCAGCTCAAAAAAGAAATCTGCAGGTGAGCCAGCTACCAACCTATTGCGTATGGCTGCTGCCTGAACAAAAAGCCAATCTGGAATAACATCCAAAACTTCCAACTCAAGATTCCGAATAAGCTGAACGGGATCATCAGCCAAACGAAATGTGTCCATTAAATTTTCTAACAAGGCAGCCTCATCCATATCCTCTAATACAGGTTCTTTCTCCTCGTCGTTTTCACGCAAGCTCAACTCCGCCAAAGCCATATTGACGAACATCTCAGTACGCTGCCCGATATTTTCCGGATACGGATTCCCATCACGAAAATAATCCACCCACCACCGGACCTGAGACACGATATCATCGTTCATTTGAGCCCCCATGTCATCCTCCGTCTCATCACCTGGATTGTTATTATTATCCTGCAACAGAGAGCCCGTCACGGTCACATAAGCATACTGAGGCACCCGAAAGATAGGTGCACCATTCTGAATGACCGGGTTATAAATATCATTTATACCATTCACGCCAACCCTTTGCATCCCAGGCCTAAGCAGCGAATGTCTCAACACTACCTGCGTACCTCGAATTAAAACGGTATCCCAAACCCCCGCTTGAACCAAATGAGACGTTAAGAAGAGAACAGCAAAAACAACCGACGCAAAAAGCTTAGACTTCATCATAACAATCAAGGTACAGGGGTTAAAATACACTATTGCTCTAAAAGCAAACGAGGCTCCTACTTATAAAAACTACGCTGATATATCACAAGCAAAAAGCCCTGATAGCACGTCGCCATCAGGACCTTTACAAAACCTTAACAGACAAAAACTCAATCGCTCGCCAAGGCAGCATTCACCTCATCGGCGAGCTTTTGCATCATCCAAAGCACATTAGGCCAGTCAGCCTCACTCACCCCAACAAGAGAGTAACGCAAACGCACAAGCTGCATGAACAACTTAATCCATGCATAATTCGCACGCAGGCTCTCGGTCTCTTCAATCGCCCAAAAGCGAACGATCCCACTAGGCGTCACCGTTGCCTCATAGAGCTGGACTAGCTCAGAAACGCCAGCCTCATTCACATCAGCAATATTCAAGCCCGCCAAGAATCCAATTAACTCACCCCAAGTATCCTGATCCCAGCTCCCTGCATCTTGATCGCCAAACCCATACTCATCGAAAAGAACCTGTGTTTGGTTGGATGGAATGACCTCATTCCCAAAATTAAAACCCTCATCACCCCAACCAACAACACGCACTATCCGTATATCACCGAAAGCACCCAACTCATCGCCACTTGAAACAGCTAACAAGGCACTCGACACGATAAAACTTCCAAAGACACTCAACAGAACTTTGCCGTATTTTTCATAGGATATTTAATTTTTAGGGTTAACGAGGCAACAAGCCTTTGAATTGAAGGCACAGCGCTTTCTCCTTAATGAAGACCCACCAACATAACAAGCAAAAAGCCCCCGAGTAAACACCCAGGGGCCTCTAAGCTTTAATCAAATAACAAGATGGAGCCACAAAGCAAGCTCACTCAGAGTCCGAGTCATCGCCTCCACCCAAGTGTTCATTAATATAATTAGCCAGCGTAGACATGGCTCGATTGAAAGGAGCCCAGGGCGTCACTTCAGCATCATCGGCAATATTTAAGTGCCCGCGGACCATACGCATGAAGTCTCGCTGCCAAGCCTCCCCAAAAACATCGTCTTCAACGATCGCCCACAACTGCACATTATTACCCTCCATGGTATTCTGATACACCTTCATCATAGCATTCACGCCCTCACCATCTTCCATATTATAGACATCCCTAACGCCCTCCTCACGTAGCAAAGTCAAAATACCTCTCAGCAAAGTCTCATCATACACATCCCACGGCCCTTCATCATCACTAACATCATCTTGATGCACCACGACAGTATTCTGACGTCTTTCAAGAGCTCCACCTCCAAGCCGCCACCTGGCCACCTCGTCCCTAAGAGTATTGTCCGCTAAGCCTCTATTAATCGCAAATACGTAATGACCGCCCCCTGCAAACACAGCAGCCACTAAAGCAAACAAGGCAACAAAGCCCATGAGAAATGTACGATATATCTTCATATGCATTAACAATTTAGGGGTTAACTTCATCACACATCAGACAAGATGCATGGCATCTTTTATAACGCTTCAGCTCCCACAAAACAACCCCTAAAACAGCCCCGAGACTTACCTCTAAGCTTAAATCATAACAACAAGCAAGACAGCATCACTGATTGAGCCTATGACATTCCCTAACCAAAGCTTCAATAACAGCTTTCGCAGGCCCCCACTCAAGCGTCAAAGCCGCCCAAGGATCCTCCGCATTGACCTTCCATCGACTGCGAAGGACACACATCAAGGGCCCGCGCCAAGCAGGCGCTTCAGCAACCCACGCATTAACCACATGCATCCTCACATACGCCTCCCCATTAACAGTCGCTACAGTTGCTTCAAGCCGCGCAATCAAATCATTCACGCCCGCTTCATATAAATTCAAAATACGAGCCTGCTGCAGTGCTCCTTGCATCGCAAAAAAGTTCATAAACTCTGGCTGTTGATCTCCCCAAGGATGCCCCTGATGCGTACCCTCTGTAATAGGCTCTACATAGCTCTCGTTAAAATCACCGAAGGGATCGAAGTCATCCAAGCCACCAAAGGCACCGAATCCATCCAGATCATCTAGATCATCCATACAGCCAAACCCTCCCAGGGCTCTTGTAAGACCTGCTATATCAAAATTATCCAGCTCATCACCACTCGATATAGCGAGCAAACTGGCCGTTAGCAGGGATCCAAGCACACTCATAGAGATTATCTTTCGAATCATTTTCATCCTATGTTTAATTTCTTATTTAGTAGTTTACTGTAAGGCACTCTAAGCAAAACTAGAGCGGGCACACCCCTCCCTTAATGCTCCACCTACAGCAAAACAAGCCCTAAAAATAAAAACCCAAAGCTTAAAGCGCTCAAAAAATGATATAAAAACTAAGAGGCCTCCGTCTGCTCACGAAGCGCATCCACCCTCTGCTGCACTCCTTCAGTCAAATACCGAAGATGATGACTCAGCTCATCCCAAGGGCACCGCATATCCGTCCACGGCATATCAAACCCTGCCAAATCCTGGTGCAACGCACGTATAAACGGCCCGCGCCACGCAGGTTCCTCAGCAATCCACGCATCGATCACCTGCCCAAAAGAAACGTAAGGGATCCCATCAACAAGCTCAATGCACGCTTCAAGCTGCTCGAGCAAATCATTCACACCCGCTTCATACACAGTCCCTTCAAATGCATAGACAAAAACCAAAGCAGTCGCACTTGCATTCAAAGACACTTCCTGACTTTCACCCCAATCACTCACAACACGACGAGGCATTCCGGCAAAATGATCGTCCCAACAAGCAATATCCTCGAGGTCATCCTCCGACCCATAACCTCTTTGAATGCTAAAGCTACCCGGAAACCCAACAGCCCCCAGATGCGCCCCCAAAATCAAATACCCAAGAAGACTTCCGATTATTTGCCATACACCCCGCATAATATGATATTTCATTAACCACTTAGCACCAAGGGACAAGCTAAAAAGTCCTCAGAGGCACACCCTCTACTGAGTCAATATTTCAGCCTCTAAAAGCTTTTTATCCTTGAAATCTTCCCCTAGCGGAAAATCCTTAGATGCTTCCATTATTTACCTTTTTAAACCGCATGGCAAAATCTGCAACTTCCACCAAACCCAAAAACCCCGCGTCAGACTATGACGCCTCCAAAATCCAAAAGCTCGAAGGTCTCGAGGGCGTCCGCAAACGCCCAGACATGTACATCGGGGACACAAATGAACGAGGCCTCCACCACTGCGTCTTTGAAATTGTCGACAACTCCATCGACGAGGCCCTAGCCGGCCACTGTAACCTCATCAAAGTCACGATCCACCTAGATGGCTCCTGCTCCATTGAAGACGACGGCCGCGGCATCCCTGTAGACATCCACCCCAAGTACAAGATCCCCGCC
>DCBD01000012.1 GCA_002313355.1 Opitutia bacterium UBA1116
GCTGAGCTTAGCGCTGAAACTCTCACGGTTCAGACAGAAGAGCTTGCTCAGTCCCAAGAGGCTCTAAGTCCGGAAGTGCGTCAGGCTCTTGAGCAATCTATCGCTAATGTGCAGTCCTTTCACGAGAAGACACTGCCCAAGCCCTGGGCATCGCTTAACAATGAAGGTGCCGAAGTGGGGGAGCGTTTTTATCCTCTGCACCGCGTGGGCATTTACATTCCTGGAGGGCAAGTGCCTTTGGTTTCAACCGTAGTGATGACGGTTGTTTTAGCTAAGATTGCCGGTGTTGCGGAGATCGCTGTTGCAACACCACCTCGTGCGGATGGCTCGGTAGACGCTTCTATTCTCGCTGCACTCTCGATGTGCGATATCCGTGAGGTCTACAAAATGGGTGGTGCTCAAGCGATGGCTGCTTTTGCACTCGGTACAGAGAGTATTCCTCAGGTCGACAAAATTTTGGGCCCTGGCAATGCTTATGTTATGGAGGCTAAGCGCCAATTGTTTGGTCTTGTCGGTGTTGATGGGCTTCCGGGTCCCAGTGAAGTCATGGTTATTTCCGACGAGCAAACGCCCCCATCTTGGGTTGCTGCTGACTTACTTGCCCAAGCAGAGCATGGTTCTGGGAAAGAGCGCCTATACTTCGTTTGCAATAGCGAGGCTTATCTCTCGAGGGTCGAATTTGCTATTGAAGAAGCACTTTCTAGCTTGCCCAATGCGCATAAAATTAAAAAGATTATTGAAGAAGGCTCTCTAGCAGTTGTCGTTGATGATTGGGATGAGGCCGCGCAGCTTGCCAATTACATTGCCCCCGAGCATTTAGAGCTTCTTTTGGATGAGGAGCTGTCCAATACTCTTGCAGGGAAAGTCCATACAGCAGGGGCTCTCCTTGTTGGCCGTTATACGCCGGCTGCACTGGGTGATTTTATCGCGGGTCCTAGCCATACGCTGCCAACAGGCCGTGCAGCACGTTTTTTGAGTGGGCTTCAAGTTTCAGATTTTATGCGACGCTCGAGCTGGGTGCGCTACGATGCACATTCGCTTGAGCAAGCTTCCCCCATTGTAGGTGTTTTTAGCCGGGTAGAGTCTTTGCCTGCTCACGGTCAGTCTGTCCGCATTCGCTTGGAGGATGCTTCTGTATGAGTCTTTTTGAAGCAAGTGCTTATGCCTTGCCTCATATCGCAAGGCTAGATCCTTACATTCCTGGCCAGCAGCTCCAGGGGCCTGGCTGGGTTAAGCTCAACACCAACGAAAACCCTTACCCACCGAGTCCTCGTGCCGTTGAAGCGATGCGCGATGCCTTAGGCAAAGATGGTTCATCCCTTGCGCGCTACCCAGATCCAACAAGCCGCACGCTTCGCGAGGCTATTGCGGTGCATCACGGCTTAGTGGCTGATCAAGTCATTGTCGGAAATGGTTCGGATGATGTCATGACGCTTCTCATCCGCACTTTCTGCGGCCCCCAAGACATCGTTGGGATGACGGTTCCCAGCTACACCTTGTATCCTGTCCTTGCTGGTATTCAAAATACTAAGCTTGTCGAAGTTCTTTTTGAGCGTTCGGTTTCTCTAGATCCTAAGAAAATCATTCATTCAGGCGCGAAGCTTTTCTTTTTAACTTCGCCTAATGCGCCTACGGGTGTTGCTTTTGAAAAAGAAGCCATCGTTGAAGTCCTCGAAAGCTTTCCTGGTATTTTAGTGCTCGATGAGGCATACGCACCGTTTGCTCAGGAAGATAGTGTTGATTTACTTTCGCGTTTCCCACGGCTCCTTATTGTGCGTACTTTCTCTAAGGCCTATGGTTTAGCAGGGCTCCGTGTAGGTTATGGTTTGGGGGAGGCTTCTTTACTTCATTTAGTCGATCGTGTTCGCGAGTGCTACAATGTGGATGCCATTGCCCAAGCGGGTGCGCGTGCAGCTATTGAGGATAAAGCTTATACAGATGCTAGGGTTCAAAAGATTATCCAAACTCGCGATGCTTTCGCTAAAACGCTCGAGTCCTGGGGCTGGTTTACGTATCCCTCTTCGGCAAATTTCATTTTCACTGAGCCGCGTACGGCCTCTGGTGAGGCTGGGTCCGCTATCGCACGTGCTTTGTTTGACTATTTGCTCGATCACAAAATTCTCGTTCGCTATTTTGATTCCACCCCTTTAACTTGCAGTTTCCTGCGCATTAGCATAGGTTCTAGGGAGGCGATGGAAGTGGTTACTCAAACACTACAATCATGGAAGCAAAACGTACAGCTAAAGTAGAGCGTCAAACAGGGGAGACATCGATCATTCTCTCTCTTGATGTTGACGGTCAGGGCACTGCAGATCTCGATACAGGCATTCCCTTTTTTGACCATATGCTCAGTCTGTTTGCTAAGCATGGTCTTTTTGATATTGCGCTCAAGGCCAAGGGTGACATTGCTGTCGACTATCACCATACGGTTGAAGATGTTGGCATTGTTTTGGGTCAGGCTTTTCGTGAAGCTTTAGGTAGCAAGGCAGGTATGGTTCGTTACGGTCATGCCTATGTCCCTATGGACGATGTTTTGGCTCGTTCCGTGGTGGATCTTTGCAACCGTGCCATCTTTGTTTATGATGTCACTGTCGAACATCCCATGGTCCGAGATTTCAATATCAATTTAGTTCGTGAGTTTTTTCAGGCTTTTGCCCAAAATGCTGCAGCCACCCTACACCTAAAGCTCGAATACGGCGAAGACGCTCACCATGTGGCCGAGGCTCTCTTTAAGGCCAGTGCTCGCGCGCTTGACGTTGCCACCCGTGTCGATGATCGCTTACAGGGGGCTATTCCCTCAACAAAGGGACTTTTGACTTAGGTCCCTTTTTCTGCTAGCCTTACTCAAGTTATGGAAGCACTCGCGTTTCAGCCTAAGTTAGCTGTGCTCGATTACGGCATGGGTAATCTTCGCAGTGTAGAGCAAGCCCTAGAGCATGTAGGCGCGCGGGTCTTTCGCGCTCATAGTCCTGAAGCGTTAGATACAGCCGATGCCTTAGTCCTTCCTGGTGTGGGTGCTTTGGGTGACTGCATGGCTGCCCTCGCTCACCACAAGTTAGGCGATGCTATTGGTGGATGGATCGCTGAAGACCGGCCCTTCCTTGGCATTTGTTTAGGTCTTCAAGCGCTCTTCGAGCATTCTGAAGAAGGCAACACACAGGGCCTTGGTGTTTTTGCTGGGTCCGTTCGTCAGTTCGCTCCCAGCGTCGGTCACAAGGTTCCTCACATGGGTTGGAATAGTGTCCAGTTCCGGCAGAATGTTCTTTCTGAGGGTATTTCGGATGATGCCTTCGTTTACTTTGTTCACAGCTATTACGTCGTTCCTGAAGATTCTTCTCTTCTCTGGATGGAGTCGTCATACGGCCAGCCCTTTGCTAGCGCCGTCCGGCAGGGGAATTGCTTTGCGACCCAGTTTCACCCGGAAAAGAGTCAAACTATAGGCCTTCGCCTCTTGCATAATTTCTGTTCTCATGTAGTATCAGTATCAAGCTCTTCCTTTGAACAATCTGCTTAACCTCATTTCCTTTGTATGGATAACTCTACAACGGTTCGTATCGCCAATCGCAAATACCACTTCCCCCTAATCGAAGGTACCGAAGGGGAGCAAGCGGTTGACGTGCGCCACCTTCGTGCTGAAAGCGGTTGTATCACCTTTGATGATGGCTATGGCAATACCGGTTCTTGCCTGAGTGATATCACCTTTATCGATGGCGAAAAAGGGATACTCCGTTACCGCGGCTACCCGATTGAACAACTCGCAGAACACTCAACATTTCTCGAGACAGCTTATCTTTTAATTTACGGCGAACTTCCTGATCAAGGTCAGCTCAACACCTTTTCTGAGGCTGTTCTTTCTGAGGCCGCTTTGCATGATCGCATGCAAGACTTCTATCATGGTTTCTCTCAAGATGCCCACCCGATGGTGATGCTCTCGGCAGGTCTCAATGCTTTGGGCTCTTACTATATTAAGTACGGCCGCAACAAACGCGAGAAAGAGCTCGAGGCTTTCGATAGGATAGCAGCGCTCATTCTTTCAAAAACCCGCACGATCGCCGCCATGGCTCATCGCATGCGTCAAGGGCTGCCTTTTGTCTACCCCAAGAAAAAGCTCAGTTACTGTGAGAATTTTCTCCACATGCTTTTCTCCCAACCTTATGACGAATATATCGCTCATGAGGATGTCGCCAAAGCGCTCGATGTTATCTTATTACTCCATGCAGATCATGAGCAAAACTGCAGCACCTCAACGGTTCGTATGGTTGCCTCCAGTGGTTGCAATCTCTTTTCATCGCTTTCAGCAGGCGTTTGTGCTCTCTGGGGTCCGCTGCACGGTGGCGCTAATATGGCCGTTATCCGCATGCTTGAGGCTATCCGCGAACAGGGCGACAATGGAGACCGTTTCATCGAAGCTGCCAAGAGCGGCGAGGCTAAATTGATGGGCTTTGGTCATCGCATCTACAAAAATTACGATCCACGGGCCAAAATTATGAAGGAAATGTGCGAGCGTGTTTTGCGCGTCCTCACCCATGCTGAGAATGATCCACTGCTTGACATCGCCCGCAACTTAGAGGAGAAGGCCCTCCATGATGATTATTTCATCGAGCGCAAACTTTACCCCAATGTCGACTTTTACAGCGGCATCATTTTAAAGGCTATCGGGTTTCCGCTCAATATGTTTACGGTTATCTTTGCTCTAGGGCGTACGGCAGGCTGGATTTCTCAATGGCATGAGATCGCTGCCGACCCAGAAAGCCGCATCCACCGCCCACGGCAGATTTACACAGGCGCGAAACAGCGAGACTATATTCCCATGGATGAGCGTGTTTAGCCCTTATTTACTTTTTTTGTGAGCGCCACTCACAAAGATCTCTTCAAGCGGGAGTCCCGTTGCTTTTTCAAGCCCAACAAGTAGCTTCCATAGAGCATAAATAATGACGACCGTGCAGGGGAGAGCAATCATAGGATAGCTCCACACCGTGAGCTTACCAAGCTCTTGAGTGAAGGCTTCTGTGCCCGTTTCACTTTGGATAATAACTTTAGCTAAGATGAAGTTAAGCAAGGCGCTGAGCAAAAAGGATGCGGCTAGTAGCCATGTTGAGCGCCTCAGGAGGGTTTCGAGGTCATTGCGCGCACCGCGTTCATCAAGCGCTTGGTCGATTTTGTCAAGATTGAGGATTTGGTCGTTGTAGAGAAAGGTTTTTACAAGTGGATAGCGCGTCTTCAGTGAGCCCAACACAAGCATGCCGATCACAAGGGGCACGGCCGCCTCTTTAATAGCAATCCACTCTTTAGGGAGCTTTAGGAGCCCAATGCCTCCGGTGAGTAGGACGCTGACAAGCCCCAAAATCGAGAGGGCATTGTACTTTTTGCGTACAGCAAGGTCATAGAGGCCGTAGCCGAGTGGGAATAGGAGGGCAATCAAGAGCGTTATGGCTGGGCCCATGGAAAACCAGGTTGCCCCCTTCATTAAAATGACTGCTGGGATAATGATGTTAAAGCCCAAGTTTAGCAGTGGGTTTTCCTGCTTTTTACTTCTCTGAGATTTTGAGTTGTTATCGGGCTTAAGAGTTTCCATCATTTTAGCTTTGAATCTGCATGACAACGCATGCCAAATCAAGACCTATCCGCTGTGTCATCACGGCGGGGCCTACCCGGGAGTATTTCGATCCTGTACGCTTCTTGAGCAATCCCTCTTCGGGGAAGATGGGCTATGCCCTTGCCCAGTCGGCAGTTAAGGCCGGTTGGGAGGTCCACTTGATCAGTGGCCCTGTTGCCTTGTCCTGCCCTGAGGGTGTGGTAGACTACACTTCAGTCACCAGTGGAGAGGATCTGTATAAGGCCGCACGCACCGCTTTTGAGTCCTGTGATGTTTTGATTATGGCAGCGGCCGTCTGCGACCAGAGACCCCGTGTGGTAGACCTCACAAAGCAGAAAAAGGCGGCACTGCCTAGCTCTGTTGAGCTGGTTCCCGTTGTAGATGTCCTTCAAGAGCTTGGAAAGGTTAAAGACCGCCAGCGACTCGTTGGCTTTGCCGCCGAGACGGGCGATCTTGAGGCTGAGGCCCGCCGCAAGCTTGCGAGCAAGCATCTCGATGCGATTGTTGCTAATCGGGTAGGGCTTCCTGGGAGCGGCTTTGAGTCGGATATCAATCAGGGCCTTTTGATCGATGGCAAGGGCAAGGTTCAGTCTTTTGGTCCAGAGCGCAAAGAGGTGATTGCAGCTTGGCTGATTGAGCAGTTTATGTTAACTTTTTTCTAGTCATGAGCTTGAGAGGTAGTCACTTAGAGCGTATTTTAGGCAAAGTTGAGGATCTTGACTCGCTCAACCTATCGATCCTTATTCAACGCTTGGCGCGTGAGCGTCAGCTTCTGGAAACCGTCTTTAATATCATTCAGGAGGGCATTCTTGTCGTTAATTGCAATGGGCTTATAGAATATGCAAATTCGGCGGCCCACCGTTTGCTCGGTATTGCTGAGGATAATGTCGGCAATGTCGAAATTTGGAAATTCATCCCAGATCTTGCCCGTTGGCTCAATTTCCCGAAGCAGGGTGGTCAGGTGAAGCCGGCAGTCGTTTCCCGCGAGGTTGAGATCACCTATCCTGAACATCGCCACCTTAGGCTCTATTCAGTGCCGATTGAATCTCCTGAAGACGCCTCGCTTGAGGACTGTTTTGCCCTTATTTTATCGGACACAACAGAAGACCGCTTGTCCACAGAAGAACGTATCGAAAGCGAGCGCTTTTCATCGATATTCATGCTGGCCGCTGGTGTTGCTCATGAGATTGGCAATCCTCTGAACTCCATGAATATCCACCTTCAGTTGATGGCCCGAGAGCTCAAAAAGCTCGAGCCCAGCTCCGCAGTTAAAAACCTCATGGATTCGGTTGATGTCTGCTCTTCGGAGATTCAGCGCCTTGATGGTATCATCAGCCATTTTCTTGAAGCGCTTCGCCCTCGCCCTCCTGACTTTACAGATGTCCAGTTGATTTCTATTTTGGAGGATGTTCTAACCTTTCATGACCAGGAGCTTAAAAATCTAGGTATTCAAGTGGATGTTGAGCTTAAGGAGGTTTTACCTGTTATTTTGGCTGACTACAACCAGATCAAAGAAGTCTTCTTTAACGTTCTCAAAAACTCCATGGAAGCGATGGATCAGGGTGGGCGCATCAAAATTTCGGCCTATTGTGATGATGCTTACATTTACATCCAGATGGCAGATACGGGCGTGGGTATCGAGCAAGACGAGCTTAGCAAAATTTTTCAACCTTTCTATACGACCAAAAAAGAAGGCCACGGGCTTGGTATGCTCCTCGTCCAGAGGATATTGCGCGAGCACGGTGGCCAAATGGGGATTGACAGTCAGCCTGGAATGGGAACGGTCGTCACCTTACAATTTCCACAAAAGCACCGGCGTGTCCGCATGCTTGAAGACCGCAGTCAGCCACTCGAATAACCATGCCTGCTACCATACTTATTGTTGATGACGAAAAACATACGCGTGAGGGCCTCATGCGTGCCCTCGAGGATGATTACGACATTTTCCTCGCACGTGACGCTGATGAGGCCATTCGACTGCTAGATACAGAGCATTTTGATGTTGTTTTAACCGACCTCAAGATGGCTGGGAAGTCGGGCATGAGTGTGGTAGACCACGCTCTAAAGCGCCCTTATAGGCCCATTTGCATCATGATGACTGCTTATGGCAGCATCGAAACAGCCGTTGAGGCCATGAGGCGAGGTGCCTTTGATTTTATGATGAAGCCGGTGAATCTCGAGAAGCTCGAGGTCATCATTCGCCGGGCCCTCAAATCGCGCACTGCTGAGCCTGAGGCAGGCTTGTCATCGACTTCTTTTGCTTCTCAGCCATCGCTAAATGGAGTGGTTGGGCACTCTCCCGCCTTAGAGCGGGTACTTGGGAAGGTCGAGCAAGTCGCCCCCACTAAGGCAACCGTCCTTTTGCTTGGCGAGACGGGGACGGGAAAGGAGTTGATTGCCCAGCTTATTCACCAGAATGGGCCGCGCGCTAATGGGCCTTTTGTTCCTGTGCACTGTGCAGCGCTCGCTTCCAATCTTCTTGAGAGTGAGCTTTTCGGCCATGAGAAGGGCGCCTTTACAGGAGCGGGGGAGCGGCGCGTGGGTCGCTTCGAGGCTGCCGATGGAGGCACTTTATTTCTTGATGAAATTGGAGAGATTGACGCTTCTACTCAGGTTAAGCTCCTGCGTTTTTTAGAAAATAAGACTTTTGAGCGACTGGGTAGTATAAAACCCATCTCTGTTGATATCCGCCTTGTTTGTGCGACAAATCGTAATCTTGAGGCCATGGTCAAAGAGGGTACTTTCCGTGAAGACCTTTTTTATCGGCTCAATGTCATTCCTTTAACGCTTCCGCCCTTGCGAGAGCGTGTGGAAGATATCCCTTTGCTCCTTAATTACTACCTGGAGTATTTTGCCAAGGATAATGGAGTCGGGGTTCCCGTAGTAGCCCCTGGGGCACTACGCATTTTAGAGCGCTATCGCTGGCCGGGCAACATACGAGAGCTCAAGAACTTCTGCGAAAATATGGTTGTTATGAAGCACGGTGCCTCGATTGCTCCTGCGGACTTAGACCCCAAGTTCACCCTGGTGACGGTCGATCCTCCATCCCTTGAAAATCCGCTGTCTAAGGAGGAGAATGAGCGCAAACTCATTCGAGAGGCCTTGCTCAAAGTAGGGGGGAATCGCACGCGCGCTGCCGAGCTTCTTGGAATCAGCCGGCGCACCCTCCACCGCAAGCTGCAGCAGTGGCCCGAGGTGGAAGAAGGCCTTAAAAATCCTTAAAGTGGGATAAGGGTTTTTTAAAAGCTCCTATCGCCCAAGGCATCGAAAAACCATGCATGAGGGCTTTCGCCATTGCGGGCATCTTCTCTTGGGATTTCAATTAGGCTCTCGGGTTGGCTATTAACGGCTTCTTCATCATTCCGAAGAGTATCCAAAAAGGGTAAAAAAGGTACTTCCTCGGCACGATCGTCACCACCGTAGCTTATTTCAGTGCCTTGAAAAATTTCATAAATTTCCTGATTTTCAGAAAAGAATGCTTGAGGTGCTTGTGAGCTTGGCGTTGCTTCTTCCTCATTCGTTAGATCAACGACAGTGGGGGCTTCTATGCGTTGTCGTTTCAGCGGAGGTTCCTCTTCGTGGTCTTCTGGTTGCTCGCCATCCCATCCCATTAAGTCAAATATGATTTGGAGGCATTGGATGAGATTTTCTATGAGCACTTCGGCATCATAGTAATGTGTGCCAAATGCTTCATTAGTTCTATTCGTGAGCAAATCTATCAGTGGAGCTTTGTTTATGGCATCTTCTTGTTTACCTAAAAAACCTTCAACTTCCTTTTGGGTCTCAGGGTCGTTGATTATCGCATTTAAATAACCAAGCAGATACGTCTGTTGGTTTTTATTTAGCCCTGTTTCATAAGGCACATTATCGTCGTTACAGGCGTGCATTATTAAAAGACGGAGTAAGTCTAGCGGATTGCATGATCGTTGAGTATGCATCTCCATTTTGAGCTTTTTGCAAATTGTTTGAAACGCACCGTGATTGAATATCCGTCGAAAGACTTCAATCTTAAGATCGTTGCTTTTGTTGTTAAGCGCCTGCAGTAAGGCAATCTCCCAGGGTGCTAGAAGGCTCTTGTTTCTCAAGTTTTTGCCTCTCACTCCAATGTCTTCGCTGCAGTCCTTATGGTTGAGTAACACTTTTACGATGTCTGGGTTTCCACTGAGGGCAGCAAGGTATAGAGGCGTTTTCCCCGATATATCGGTTCTTCGAGCATCAGCACCTTGGCTCAGCAAATATTGAACCGCCTGCGCGTGATTATGGGCGATGGCTAGGTGCAGGGGCAGTTTGCCCGTTCGAGGCTGCCGGATGTTAATCGTAGCATCATAGCTTAACAATAGCTCTATCATGGGTACATTTCCATGGATAGCTGCAATATGCAAGGGTGCTTCCTGGCTTTTCCCCTGAACTTTTTTGGGCATATCTATATGTGCACGGCCCTGGTTGGTATTTAAAAATTGTTCAGCAGCACTGAGATCTTGGTCTAATACAGCGTTATGCAGGCAGGTAGGTGCTGGTTCGTGATGAGTATCTTCCGTCTCATAGTTCTCCTCTGGCTCTGAGCCATTGTCTGCTTCAGCTACAAAGTCAATGAAGGCGTTAAGTGTAGTGTCATCCAAGTCTTGCAGAAGCAAGGAAGTAATATCTTCATCTCCAACAGCCCACAGGGAGTCATTGAGTCCAAAAATTCCTAACAGCATGATACATAGTGTTTTATTTATCGTTTTAAACATGGCTTACTTTGTGTGTTTATTTAAAAAGATACATTTTTTCATCTGTCAGAAAAAAACCTTCTAGAGTTATCCAAATACATGAGAAATCTCTCAAAATATCAATAATATTATTTATGGATAAACTTAAAGAATATACCCATAAAACCCATCATAACACCCCCGAAACCCTCCCAAACCCATCCACCCAGCCTCCTTTCCACAACCCTCCCAACCCAAAAATCCAATCCCCACAACCCACTCATAAACAACACCTAACAAAACAATTTCTCAACCCCCCCAAAAACTCTCCCCACCAAAAACACC
>DCBD01000014.1 GCA_002313355.1 Opitutia bacterium UBA1116
GTGCCGCAAGGCGTGAGGGTTCAAGTCCCTCCTCGACCACCACTTAATACGTGAAGTATCTAGGGTGGCTTATAAGTGGCTGCTCAGGCTGGGATCGAACCAGCGACCAAGTGATTAACAGTCACCTGCTCTACCGCTGAGCTACTGGGCAATCAGTGTATACTGCTACAGCAGGAAGGCTGACAGTAAAAAGATGTTTTGCCTCGAATGTCAATAGTTTGCTGCAAACAGATTAAAAAAAGGAACCAAATTTGAAATTTGCTGTCTCGATAAGGCAATGAAATGTGTTCAAGTAGTTTGTTTTAGCTTCATTCTGGGCTTTTTAAGTGCGTCTTGGTTTGCTGATAATAGCTGCAATCTACGTTATTCTTGGGATTTTGATTCTAAGTTTAAGCGTTTAGTTAAGAGAGAGTCTCCTTTTCAGGATGAAGATCTTGAGTCCTTGATTCAGTGTGGTCTGGCTCGAGGCTATACTTCTGAAATAGTCGATTGTTTGGCTAATTCTTTTGTCCAGGTTGATGATGCTGTGCGCATTCAACTGGTGGAGATTGCCTTGAGTCAGGGCTTAGATCCCAAGGAGGTCTTTGAGCCTCTTTTGACTTCTGCTGAATTAAGCCCAGCAACACGGCTGGAGCTGGGCCGCTTATGTTTGAAGTATGGCTTGGATCCTTATATTCAACATCCTTATGGAGGTACTTGGGTTGGTCGCTTATTGGAAGATGCTTTGAGTGGGTTTTTTGTTCGAGAGTCCCTTCCGCTTGCTGAGTCTATTGAGCTCGTTAAAACTTTTATAAAGGCTGGGTTTGGCATCCATGCAGATGTGGGAAGGTACTTTGAGCAGACGCTTTTTTGCAAAGTCATGCATGCTTATCACTACGCTGACGAAGGAGAAAAAGAGACTATTAAGGCATTCATTCAATGGCTCCTTGAGGAGCATACGGATGAAGGTGATCATTATAGTAATCACTTAGAGGCTCTATTTAGCGTAAAGCAGTTAAGTCTCATGGATTTAGAGCTAGCTGAGCTTTTGCTTAATAAGGGAGCAAATCCTAATTTTCGAGATCTCCAGGGAACTCCATTACTGCATGTTTGGGTAGCTCGTTGTCATAGTGAAGCGTGTATTGTTGGGATTGAGTTTTTATTGAAACATGGTGCAGATCTTTTTGCAGAAGACAGTTATGGAGATTCTCTTTTGGATAAAGTGCGTACTCGCTCTGATGATACGGCTTCTCTTATAGACTACTTGGAGGCTTTGGGCGTTCAGCCAGGGAGACGAGTCTCTTTACTCAATGCAATTGAGACTAATGACTTTGACGAAGTTCGTAGAATTGTAGAATTGGGCTTTGATTTAAATCAATCTTTAGATAGGTCTTTATGTAATGTGCCTTTGTATTTAGTTACCAAGCGAGGGTATTTAAATATTGCTGAATATTTGCTAGATCAAGGTGCATGTGTGGATGGCAAGCTCTTGGATCAAGTTGAGAGCGCTGATCGTTGTGCTGATGAAATACCACTTGGGGTAGCGATTCGCTCAGGGGACAAGTCAATGGTAGATCTTTTGCTCGATCGTGGTGCTAATATGTTGAGTGAGAAGAGAGTAGGAGGTTTTTTTCATGGTCATGAATTGACGGAATTACCTTTATTGGAAGCTGTTCAATATGAGGATGTAGCTATTATTAAGTCCTTTATTCAGCATGGATTTAATATAAAAGTGGGGTTAAATACCTTTGGTCAGACTATTGCTTATTTTGCCGCGTTGTTTGGGCATCTTGATATTCTGCGCTATGTTTATGAGGAAGAGGGCATGCCTCTTGATATTCGTGATGAGCTAAAGCAGACGCCTCTTTTAGCGGCAGTTGTGAAGGGGCATTTAAGTGTTATTGCTTACTTGGTCAAACAGGGTGCAGACATTTATGCAGAAGATGTAAATGGCAGAACTCCACTTTCGTTGGCAGATGAGCGTGGTTTTGGGGATTTATTGCGCTATTGGAGTGGTGAGCAACCCGACTTTGAGGCCAGATTCATGAAATCTATCATTCAAAAATATCGATTGTATGCCCTGTGGCTTGAGGGAGGAAAGCATGCACTCAAAGATTTGGTTAATAGTGGAAAAGTATTGGTTGGGGTCGTTACTCATCGGGGGACTGATTGGGATCGAGTAACGTATATTAATGATAAGCTCGATCATCCTAATGTCATTCTGGGATATTTGACTGCAGAGATGCTTGAAGATGAAGGAATCGAGGATTTATTTGATGGGTTTATTTTTCCAGGTGAAAATGACAGTTTTATGCCAGGTGCGAAGTCTGCGTATAGTGCCCAAGACCTGGGCACATTGGGAACTCATGTGTTACCTGCAGAAATTCTCTACCAACGCTGGATACCACGTGTATTAGAAAAACGAGTGCCTATGATGGGTATTTGTGCAGGAGCTCAGCATTTGATGATGGCTCATGGTGGTTCTATTGGTCCAGCAGGCAATCAAGATGTTGAAGATGCGCATCGTATTCTTGAGTATACAGTTCCTTACTTCATGATGCTTAGTCAAGAGAAGCAAGATGCTTTGCTCGATCGTTGTGAAGCAGACCCTATTAATCTTTATAAGGTGTACCGTCAACACGCCTATGCTGTTTTGCGTTCAAGCATTGATAATCAGGATGGTTTTGAGTTGGCCGGAGAGTCTTTAGACGGCGATGTAATGGCTTTCTCAAAAGGATTTCTTGCGGTAGCAACGCAATTTCATCCTGAGGATTACTACTTCGAGGGTGGAGACTCCCCTTATCAGAAACGTTATTTGGATACTTTTATAAAACTTTGCGAAGAACATGCATTATGGCGACGATTAGCTAAGTCTTTGAATGTCAGTGAAGGAGTTATGCTTGATTTGCGCGATGCCTATCTCAAAAAAGTTGAAGTGCGTCTTGCGGAGTGCCGTGAGGCACTTGCAGGGTAGTTATTTTGTATCGAGTGTGTATATCGATACAGGAAAAGGTGAATGATGCATGGGAAGGCCGAGCCTGAGAAGGTTCGGCCACTTTTTTTAAGGCTTTGTTTAATCGTTGAATGAATTTTGTTGCCTTTGGGAGGATCGCTCCTACATTGACTTTCCTTTTCGCGAAAAGGAATCTGTTTCTTATTGAAATTTGACTTTTAAAATACGATCGATCTATGAAAGAACTAAATCTTCAAGTTGCTGCTAGAGAAGCATTTGGCCGCCGTAATGCTGGGCGTTTGCGCGCCTCCGGGCAAATTCCTGCTGTCCTTTACGGGCCTTCAGGGAATCAGGCTCTTCAAGTTAAAGAATCAGATTTGCGCAATCTGATGCGTACGATGGGGGACTCTGTTGCCTTTGTTCGTGTTCAAAAGGGCAATAATACAACCCTCTCTATGGTGAAAGAAATCGTTCGTGATTCTTGTTCAGATCGCTTTGTTCATGTTGACTTTCAAGAGATTTCACAAAAAGCAGAGGCTGACTTTACAGTACCTATTCACACCACAGGTGAGGCTGTTGGCGTCAAAAATGAAAGCGGCATCCTCGAGTTGGTTATGCACGAAATTCACGTGCACTGCTTGCCCTCGAACTTACCTTCTTCCATCGATATTGACGTCTCTGGCTTGCATGTAGGTGATGCTATTCACATTAAAGAGCTTCCAGCATTCCCTGGGGTAACTTTCTCTGGAGATCTTGATTCGGTGGTTGTTTCCTGCAGTGCACCGAAGATCGAAGCTGAATCTACTGAAGATGTAGCTGAGGATGGCGAAGAGACTGCTGCTGAAGATGATACGAAGGCTAAAGCTTCCGAGGAAGCTGAAGAAGCCTCTAAAGAGTAAGTATTTGCTTCGCGTTTGCAGTGGCCATTTCCTTTATTGCGGGCCTTGGAAACCCTGGTCTTCAGTACCAGGGGTCGCGCCATAATATTGGGTTTGCCATTGTTGATGCTTTGGCTGAAGAGATGGGGGCTACATGGAAGAGCTCTGCACAGTATCAAGCTCACCTTGCTAAAGTGACTCTTTCGGGTAGGCAAGTCTGGCTTGTGAAGCCTCAGACCTTCATGAATGAGAGTGGTCGTTCGCTCGGTTCTTTGGCCCGCTTTTACAAAGCTCTTCCAGAAACCTTTGCTGTTGTCTATGATGACATTACAATTGATGTTGGCAGGTTTAAAATCTCTGTACAGGGGGGAGCTGGAGGTCATAATGGAGTGGCAAGTTTGCTGAGTCACCTGGGTGCAGGATTCAGTCGGCTACGCATCGGGGTTGGGGCGAAGGCCCACCCAGAAATGGACCTCAAAGACCATGTTCTTGGGGGCTTCGATGCCACTGAAGAGGCTACGATTCGGAATAAAATGCCAGAATTTATCAAAAGCGTGAAGCTCCTTGTTGACAAAGGGGCTGAGGACGCCATGAATTTACTCAATCAAAAACCAAATACAACTGAAGTTACGAATATTACAGAATAAATAAGCATCTATGAATAATTATCTTGCTACTTTTATTGTCGATACACGCCACCAACAGGATTCTATGGAGTCCTTTATTGAGCATCTGAAGACAAATATGGAGGCGGCATCGGCCCAAGTTGCAGAGGTCAAGGATCTTGGCCAAAAAGACTTTGCTCGTGTCACCGACAAGAAGTTTCCTTCTGGGCACTATGTGCGCATTGCATTTTCTGCACCCTCTCAGGGACCTGCAGCTATTCAAGAGCGTTTCCGCCTCGATAAGGGTGTTAACCGTATTTTTATTGAAGCTGTTTAAGCTTTAACTCGTTCATTAACCCCAAGTACAGCGCATAATGGCATCATTCAATAAAATCATCCTCCTCGGCAATTTGACTCGAGATCCTGAGCTCCGTGTTACAGCGAACGGTGCTTCTATCTGCAAATTTGGCATGGCTTGTTCGCGCACGTTTTCTGCTCAAGATGGGACACGTCGTGAAGAAACTCTCTTCGTTGATATCGATGCATTTGGTCGCCCAGCAGAGATCATTTCTAAGTACATGGCTAAGGGACGCCCCATCATGGTAGAAGGTCGGTTGCGCCTTGACCAATGGGAGAGTCAAACGGGTGAAAAGCGCAGCAAGCACACGGTTGTGCTCGAAAGCTTTCAATTTGTTGGTGGCCGCCAAGACGGCGATAGTCAAGTTGATGGGGGTTCGCCTTATGAGGCAAAAGCACCCGCACAGCGTGCAGCATCCAGTGCGTCTGCAATGGGAGACATCGATGAAGATGTCCCCTTTTAAGATGATGTTTCTAATCTAATCGAATATTTAAAAATTAAAATATCATGGCATATTCAAACGTATTACTCATTAAGCAAGTGAATGGACTTGGTGGAGAAGGCGACGAGGTTCGCGTTAAAGCGGGTTATGCTCGCAATTATCTCTGGCCAAAGAAATTCGCAATTCCTGTGAACCGCGCTAACCGTAAGCAAATCGAAGCTTTGCAAGTAGCCCGCGCGCGCCGTGAAGCCGAAGAGCGTGAGCACGCTGAAGCACTCGAAGGAAAGCTCAAGCAAGTATCTGTTGCCATTGCGGTGAAGACTGGTGAAGGTGGTAAGATGTTTGGTTCGGTGACCGCACAAGACCTACTCGATCGCCTCAAGGAAGATGGCATCGAGCTTGATAAGAAGCAACTTGCTCTCTACACACCGATTAAGTCTCTGGGTAAGCATTCGACACGGATTAAACTCCATGCAGATATTACCTTCGAACTTGAGTTTGAGGTCGTTTCGGAGAATCCTATCGAACAAGCTGCAGAGGAAGCTTAATTCCTTTTAGCATCACCTTGGTGCATGTCTGCAAACTCGCTCATGGCTGACCGGGAAAAGAGCCGATCAAGCGGCCTTAAAAGCCGTAAGCGTGGGGAGTCGCCTTTCCATTTTGGTGAGCGTGTGCCTCCGCATAGTATTGATGCGGAGCAAGCGCTTCTTGCCTGTTGTGTTATTGATGGTGGGCAAGAGAGTATGACTCACTGCATCGAGCACAAAATCCGAGCAGAATCTTTCTTTAAGCCAGCGCACCAGTTGATTTTTGCAGCGCTCCTCGATCTTTACAATGAGGGAACGCCCGTCGATGAAATCATCCTCGCTGAAAAGCTTCAGATGCGGGGTGCGCTTGATGATGTTGGTGGGCATGCCTACTTAAATGAGATCACCGATAGGATTGCAACCACGGTTCACTTGCCGCATTACTTGGAGCGTGTGCGTGATACAGCGCTCCTTCGCGAAGTGATTCGAACCGCAACCCAGGCAGTTGAGCAGGCCTACAGCCCTCAGGAGGATATCGATCAATTTCTCGAAAATGTTGAGCAGGACTTTTTTGCCATCAGCGAAAACAGAACGAGTGATTCGGCAAAATCTATTTCGCAGACAATGGATGTCGCCGCTAACCTCGTTCAGCGGATGCTTCAGCGCAAGGGCCAGTTAACAGGGGTTACTTCTGGCTTTACTGATCTTGATAAGCTGACCTTTGGCTTTCATGCTCAAGAGATGATTGTTGTCGCCGGGCGCCCGTCCATGGGTAAAACGGGGATTTGTCTCAATATGGCTGAGGCTGCGATTTTGCCTCCCCATGGTAAAGGCGAGTCTACACCAACATTGATCTTCAGCCTTGAGATGAGCGCCGAGCAGCTGGCTATGCGCCTTTTGTGTAGTCGTGCACGGGTGAATATGACGAAGCTGAAAGATGGCTTTCTCCCCGCAGAGAGCCAGCGCGAGATTTCTCGTGTTGTGAAAGAGCTTAAAGAGGCGCCCTTATGGATTGATGACTCGGGTAATCTTTCGATTCTTGATATTCGTGCTAAGGCACGTCGTATTGCCTCTCAAAATAAGCTTGGATGCATTATTATCGACTACCTGCAGCTCATTCGCGGTACGGATTCTCGGGTACCTCGTGAGCAGCAGATCTCTGAAATTTCACGCGGCATTAAGGCTATGGCCAAAGAGTTGAACGTGCCTGTTATTGTTCCCGCTCAGCTCAACCGTGAGTCAGAGAAAGAGCGTCGTCAGCCCAGGCTTTCAGACCTACGAGAGTCTGGTGCTATTGAGCAGGACGCAGATCTTGTCATGCTTATTTCCAAGCGCAAAGACGCCAATGACGAAGAAGAATTAGCCGCGGGTGTCGTTTTGCGTGATTTAATTGTTGCCAAACAACGCAATGGCCCTGTAGGTGTCGTTCCCTTAGCTTTCACCAAAAACCTAATTCGCTTTGAAAACTATACTGAGCAACCTCTCTAGTCGTTTACTTTCATTCATCTTTGCTGCTACATTTTTGCTGGCGGCCTGTGCTTTTGGCCAAGAGATGCGGATGCCTACAGTGCAATCTGTCGATGTTAGCTTCCGGGGGACGGAGAATATTAGCCGTGAGGCTGTTATGGCCCATATTAAGCTTCATGATGGTGTGGAGTATGATCAAAACTTGGTCGACCAGTCGATTCGTTCTCTCTATCAAACAGGGCTTTACGATTTCATTGAAGTTAAGCGTGACCTTTTGCCCGGCGATAAGATCGCTTTAACCTTTATTGTGACTCCGAAGTATCGCGTTACATCACTGACTTTTCAGGGGAACGAGCACTTGAGCTCTCGAAAGCTTAAGAAAGATATCGATACCAAGGTTGGCGGGGTCCTTAACGAGGTGACAGTTAAGCGCGATGCAGATAAGATTTTTGACCTTTACCAAAAGAAAGGTTATTCGGATGTCGAGGTTCAGTACTTCATTGATAAAGACTCAAGTACTGGAGAGGGTGCTGTGCGCTTCGAAATTATCGAAGGGCCTCGTATGCACATTTCGAAGATAAAATTCGTCGGTAATGAGCATATCAAGTCAAAGAAGTTGATCAAAGTGATGCAAACACGGACATGGAATATCCTCTCCTGGATCTCAGGGACTGGGCGTTTCCGTGAAGATGAGTTTAGTGAAGATTTGGATCGTTTGGTAGATTACTACAAGGACCAAGGTTATCTCGATGTCTATATTCCTCCCTATGAGGTGACGTTTGAGTATCCTAAGCCCGATTCAATGGTCATTGTCATCCATATTGACGAGGGGCGTCAATACCACATCGGCAATATCACTGTTTCGGGGAATACCTTGTACCCAACGGAGCGCTTGATGGAGGTCTTGACGATCAAGCCTGGTGATGTTTTCTCGCCAAGTAAGGTTGATAAAAATGCCGAAGACTTAAAGGATTTTTACGGGCAGTATGGTTATCTAGATACGGTGATTCGTGCTGAGCGCGTTCCTGATCTCCAGTCTGGAGATATTGGTCTGAACTTTAGCATTCGTGAGAGCGAGCAGTTTCATTTGGAGAGTGTCCATATTGACGGCAATACTAAGACGCGCTTCAATGTTATCTTGCGTGAGCTTGCGCTTCAGCCCGGGGATATTTTTGACCTTGTCCGGATGA
>DCBD01000011.1 GCA_002313355.1 Opitutia bacterium UBA1116
GGTATTTGGGGTCGAGGGGGTCGACTTTGACTATTCAAAGTTGTTTTGGGGTAGAAAATAAGGCGTGTTTTGAGAGGCGTTTTATTTTGTAGGTGATTGGTGGGTAGTTGGTTATGGGATTGTTTTTGTTGAGATTTTGGGGCGTTTTTGGTGGGGAGAGTTTTGGGAGGTTTTGAGAAATTGTTGTGTTAGGTGTTGTTTATGAGTGAGTTGTGGGAGTAGAGTTTTTGAGTTGGGAGGGTTGATGAAAGGAGGTTGGGTGGATGGGTTTGGGAGGGTTTCGGGGGTGTTATGATGGGTTTTATGGGTATATTCTTTAGTTTTATTTTTAAGTAATATCTTTGGTTTTTTATGGAACTTTTTGTGTATTTTGGTGACTATAAAGGCGTGTGCTCCTGGTTATTCTGGGAATAGTGAAATTAAGCGAAAAAAGGATAAGGGATGATGAAAAAAATACTGTGTGTTGTGTTAATGGGGGTCTTGGGGCTGAGTGGCTCTCTGTGGGCAGTGGATACTCCTAAGCGTGAGAGGCCTTTTTTTGAGAATGAAGGGGAGGCCGGTGAACTGGAGACGAAGGACGAGCCTGCAGAAGATGATATCGATATGGTTGCTTTGTCTGTTGTTAACTATCAAGAGAATGGTGGAGGTACATCCCTGAATTTGGAGAGCATTCCCGACGAGGTGTGGATGGCGATCCTGGAGTTTCTTGATCTTTCGGATTTGGGGCGGCTTGCGCAGGTGAGTCAGTTTTTTCACAGGCTTATTCAAGATGAGGCAGTCCTTGGGCCTAGAGAGGTATGGTCCCATTATGAGGGATTGAGCCGTTTTCCGGGCGATGATCAGTCAGCTTTGAATGGGAAGCTAGTGAATTTTCTTCGTGATTGGGAAGCGATGCCTTCGCTTTTAGAAGAGCATTTCTTCTATCTCTTGCAAAGATTTGTGGAATGGGGAGCTGCTTTGGATGCGGGGGATTATTATGGGTATTCACCTTTGCACTGGGCTGTGAGGAGCGGGCATGTGGATGTTGTGCGCCTTTTATTGGATCGTGGAGCTGCTTTGGATGTGAAGTGCTCGAGAAGGATGACACCTTTGCACTGGGCCGTGATACGTGGGCATGTGGATGTTGTGCGTCTTTTATTGGATCGTGGAGCTGCTTTGGATGTGAGGGACTTGGAAGGGCGGACACCTTTGGACAGAGCCGCGATGAACGGGCATGTGGATGTTGTGCGTCTTTTATTAGATCGTGGAGCTACTTTGGATGTGAGGAGGGGTGGCTTGAGAAGGACGCCACCTTTGGACTTGAGAAGGATGACTCCTTTTGACTGGGCTGTGAGGAGCGGGCATGAGGAGATTGTACGTCTTTTGGAGGATCATTATAATGATGGTGGGAATGTAGCAGATGCTCCTGAATTAGCTCCTTTAGCTCCTTTGCGGCAGGCTGAAGAGGTAGGCAATGTAGAAGGGGATGGAAACTTGATAGATGTAAGAAATATCCATGATAATGGAGTGGGCGATTGGACAAGAGAGCAATTGTTGGGAGCGCTTGTTTTGGTTGGAGCTTTGACATATTCGACGGGTTGTAATCTTCTTTAATCTTATTATTTAGAAAAATAAAGAAAACGCCTTGGCTGGGTGGCCAGGGCGTTCTTCGTTTGTTTTTGAGAGGGAATGTGCATTGGGTTGGAGGGGTGGTAGCGGTGGGTGATGTTTTTGGATTGTTTGTAGGTGAAACTAATTATTTTATGATTGATTTTTTATGTATGGAATGGTGGTGTTTGCTGCATGTATGATTTGGGGTTTCAAAAGTAGAGACATGGGTCGAGGATTTGGGTTTTTGTTTTTAGGGATGGTCTTGTTGCTAGGTGCTGGTCATGCCTGGTCAGTGGATGTTGATAGCCGAGGAATGCATCCTTTTAAGCCTCCTTTTAACTCTCTTAATGATGACGGTGATGTTGGTAGGCAGACGAAAGATGAGCCGGAAGAAGGTGATGTGAATTGTATGGAGGGGTGTTTTGAAGCAGTGACTTTGGTGCCTCTTTATTATCAAGAAAGCGGTGGAGGTATATACCTGAATTTACAGAGCATTCCCGACGAGGTGTGGATGATGATTCTGGAGTTTCTTGATTTTCGTGATTGGGTGCGGTTTGCGCAGGTGAGTAAGTTTTTTCTTCGGATAATTCAAAGTCATGATGTTCTCGGGCCTAGAGAGATATGGCCGTATTATGCAGAATTGAGCCGTTACCTGAGTGCTAATGATAGGTTCGTTTTGGATCAGCGGCTATTGGATTCTTTTCGTGACTTGGCACCGAGGATTTCAGAGGAGCATTTTTTGTATTTCTTGCAAAGAATGCTTAGATTGGGTGCTGGTGTGGGTGCGAGGTCTCTTTTAGGTTTAACTCCTTTGCACCTGGCTGTACAATGTGGGCATGAGCAGGCTATATGGATCTTAGTGAATTTTGGTGCTGATGTGGGCGCGAGAAGTTGTTGGGGAAAGACAGCCTTACACTTGGCTGCGGAGCTTGGGCATGTGAGAATTGTACGTTTATTAGTGGAGCATGGTGCTGATGTGGGTGTAGTGGATTGTCAAGGGTGGACGCCTTTGCATTGCGCTGCGAGGTTTGGGCATGAGCATGTCATACGTGTTTTAGTAGAGCTTGGTGCTAATTTGGATGTGATGGATAACCAAGGGAGGACACCTTTGCGCTTGGCAGAGGCGTACGGAAATATGGAAGTCTTGGGCGCTTTGAGACTCGATATTAATCATATAGAAGGTGTTCTTGAGTTAGCTCGCCCTAGAGAAGTAGGTAATGCAAAGAGAAATAGACACCTTGCGAGAAGGCTGTTTATGTCAGTGAGGGAAAAAATTAGACCCTAGGGTCATTATTGGGATCGCTTGCACTTATTGGAGCTTTGAGATGCCTAACCTAGGCTGTGGGTATGGCATAATCTTTCTATGAGGCGGCTCTAACACTTGCTGGCCGTAATGAGCAAGATGTGCCTATTTTGGAGTCTTTGTCGCGGTCGGAATTTGTATGTTTAGGAAACTTCCTTTGCGGGATGTTCCTTGAGGGCTGTGGGCGATATTTTGCTCGACAATTGCTTAGATTGTGGGATTTCTTCTAGGGTATGACTGCACTTGGCTTATTGTTTTCCGGGCAAGGTGCCCAGGCTGTGGGTATGGCAAAGTCCCTTTATGAGGCGGCTCCAGAGGTTCGCGAGCTCTTTGATCGAGCTGACGAGATGCTCGGCTTTAGCCTTAAAGAGGCCTGTTTTGAAGGGCCTGAAGAGGTTTTGACCGAGACAAGTGTCTGCCAGCCAGCTCTTTACACGCATGGTTATGCCATTTATACGCTCCTTCGTAAGCAAGGCAAGCTTAAGGGCTTGCGTGCAGCTCTCGGCCTGAGCCTAGGGGAATTGACGGCCCTGGCTGTCGCTGAAGTTTTTGATTTTGAAACAGGTCTGCGTGTTGTTGCAGAGCGTGGGAGGCTGATGCAAGAGGCGTGTGAAGCTTCAAACGGAGGCATGGCGAGCTTTATTGGGGGAAGCTTTGAGGGTGTCCAAGCGGTGTGTGAGACCTTTGACTTGGATATGGCCAATATCAATAGCCCCGGGCAGATTGTTGTTTCTGGGGATAAGGATCGCGTCCTTCAGTCTGTTGAAACGGCCAAGGAGCTTGGCTTTAAGATGGCCGTGCCCCTGAAAGTTGCCGGGGCCTACCACTCGCGTTTGATGGAGCCAGCACGCGCAGCTTTTGAACGCTTCTTAGCAGATATTCCTTTTTCAGCGCCTAAAATGAATGTCTTCACCAACACAACGGGGAAGACCGTTTCTGAGCCCGATGCTATCAAAGAGGCACTCGTCAAGCAAGTCGTCTCTCCGGTGCGCTGGGTAGAGTGTATGGAGGGCGCACGAGACCTCGGCATTGCTACCTTCTTTGAGTGCGGTCCCGGGTCTGTGCTCTCAGGCCTCGCTCGCAGGATCGATAAAAACCTCGCTGTAACTTCGCTCAGTGAGTATGCTGATCTAGAGAAGCTCGCTTAACTAAGCGGCTTGACGTATAAAAAGACCTCTATGGGGACATTATCGACAGATAAAACACGGAATTTTTGCATTATTGCTCACGTTGATCACGGAAAGACGACGCTTTCGGACCGTTTGCTTGAGTCAACCAAGACCGTTGAAGAGCGTTCGATGAAAGAGCAATTGCTTGACTCGATGGACCTTGAGCGTGAGCGGGGGATTACGATTAAGTCGCATCCGGTGTCCATGATCTACAAAGCTAAGGATGGCCAGGAGTATCTCTTTAACTTAATTGATACACCCGGGCATGTGGACTTCTCCTATGAAGTATCCCGAAGCCTTGCAGCTTGCGAGGGAGCTATTTTGCTGATTGATGCAGCCCAGGGAGTCGAGGCGCAGACTGTCGCCAATGCAAACCTTGCGATGGACCAAGGGCTGACGATTATTCCTGTTATCAACAAGGTTGACTTGCCCAGCGCCCGCCCCGAAGAGATTCGCCAGCAAGTCGAAGATGTTCTTGCGATCCCCGCTGATGAGGCGGTGCTGACGAGCGGAAAGTCAGGAATTGGTGTGCCAGAGCTGCTAGAGGCGGTTGTTGGGCGTTTGCCTGCACCGCGCTGGACAGAGTACGCCTCCATGCGTTGCTTGATTTTTGATTCTGTCTTTGACACTTACAAGGGTGTGATCGCCTATGTGCGCGTTTTCTCCGGTGAGGTAAAAGCGGGGGACTCGATCTTGCTCATGAGCCACTCGCTCAAGGCGGTTGTTAAAGAAGTGGGTGTTTTTTCGCCTCAGATGAAGCCAGAGCCGGTGCTTCGTGAAGGGCAGGTAGGGTACATTGTCACGAACATTAAGTCTGTCGATGATATCAAGACCGGGGATACGATTACCCATCTTGATAAGCCCGCACAAGAGATGCTCCCAGGGTATAAAGAAGTGCGGCCCATGGTCTTTAGTGGCATTTACCCAATTGATACTTCCGACTATGAGAAGCTCAAGGCAAGCCTCGCTCGCCTGAAGCTCAACGATGCGGCGCTCACGTTTCAATCGGAGAATTCTGTGGCTCTTGGTTTTGGGTTTCGATGCGGGTTCTTGGGGCTCCTGCATATGGAGATCGTCCAAGAGCGTTTGCGCAGAGAGTATGATCTGGATATTATCTCAACGTATCCGAGTGTGGTCTACAACGTAACGCTTACCAGTGGTGAAGTGACTGAAGTGGACAATCCTGTCCATATGCCTGATCCCTCCGAGATCGATGAAATTAGTGAGCCTACCATCCGCGCGAATATTCACATCCCCAATACGTGCATCGGCGATGTGCTCGCGCTCGTCAGCGAAAAGCGTGGTTTTTGTGACCACACCGAGACGATTGATGCTACGCGGGTGATGGTTGTTTGCGTGTTGCCACTCAATGAAATCTTGGTCGACTTTAATGATCGACTCAAGAGCATCACGCGCGGTTATGGATCCATGGACTATGAAATGGGCGAGTATGTGGTGAGTGATCTCGTCAAAATGGATATCCTTGTGAATACAGATCCCGTCGATGCATTTTCCTCCATTGTGCACCGGACTAAGGCTGAGCAGCGAGGCCGCGCGATGTGTGAGCGCTTAAAGGATATTTTGCCAAGCCAGCTGTTTAAAGTGGCTATCCAAGCTGCCATTGGCGGGCGCATTGTTGCACGGGAGACGCTTAGTGCTATGCGCAAAGATGTAACCGCAAAGTGCTACGGTGGGGATATTACTCGGAAAAAGAAACTCCTCGAAAAACAAAAAGAGGGGAAGAAGCGCATGAAGCAGATCGGAAAAGTCTCGATTCCGCAGGATGCCTTCATTAAGATTTTGAAGACCACTCAATAAAAGGCTCTCTATGTTTTGGACGCGTGACTCAAAGCGGCATTGGCGCAAAAATGGTAAAAATCTGCTGCATATGGCAAAAAAAGTTTTGGCCTACCGTGGTGATGTGTTGCCTAAGTTTGATAAGGAAAAGCTAGTTACTGAGCGTGATACTCTGCGGGCTTTGATTGCAGATCGTTCCAGTGATGTCGCTGCGCTTAAAGAAGCCTGTAATCGCACGCATATCGCGCTGCGCCTTTGTGGAGGCAAGATTTACCCGGTTAAGTTTTTCCCCGAAAATATTGAAATGCTGCTCGTTGCGGCGATCTTGGCTATTGGGGTACGGAGCTTTTTTATTCAGCCCTTTAAAATACCGACGAACTCGATGTATCCTACTTATTATGGGATGACACCGGAAGTCTATAAGAAGCCTGCAGATGCGCCCAATCCTCTTGAACGTGTGCTTCGCTTTGCGACACTCGGGGCCGAGCACTATGAGGCTGCAGCCCCTGTGAGCGGGGAGATCGAAGTGCCTCTCTTTGTGCCGGGTATGCCGGGGAGCGCGATGGGGCGTGTTGCCTTTAAGCAGGTCATGGGACC
Organism: Opitutia bacterium UBA1116; assembly: GCA_002313355.1. GTDB lineage: Bacteria > Verrucomicrobiota > Verrucomicrobiia > Opitutales > UBA1977 > UBA1977. The sequence goes on from DCBD01000011.1 coordinate 6,457, forward strand.
CAAGTGGTTTGGGCTCATGCGGACTCCTGTTCGTGAGTATACGCTCTATGTCGGTGGTAAGCCCGTGCAGCTCACCGTGCCCTTTGAGTTCTCGCTGGATTCGGTCATTGCCAAGCAGTTTTATCCCGAGCTTGACTCGATGGGGGGTGTGATCAAGCAGGCTGCGGATGCGGGCAACATTATTGTTGGTGGTCCTGAGCGTTTGCGCATTAAAACGGGCAAGTACGTGAAACAGGGTGAGCCAGTTCTTAATTTTGACATCCTCACCGGGGATATGCTTTTTGTGGACCGCTTTACCTATAATTTTAAAGCACCTCAAGTGGGAGACCCTTTTGTTTTTCGCACGAAGCATATTCGTGGTTTGGATGGACCTCATGGGCAGCCGACCGACCAGTACTACATTAAGCGCCTTGTGGGAACCCCGGGTGATGTATTGAAAATCGTGCCTCCAGAGCTTTTCATTAATGGGAAGCCTGCAGAAGGGGCTTCGGCATTTCAGTATAATGCTGAGCATTTCGGGAAATATACAGGCTATGTGAACCGAGGAGCTCTCGGCCCTGGGGATACCGTGCAGGTTGCCCCGGATGCTTTCTATGCGCTTGGGGATAATTCACCAGGAAGCTGGGACAGTCGTAACTGGGGTATGGTGCCTGAGCGTGATGTCGTGGGCAAGGCGCTGTTTATTTTTTACCCCTTTACGAGTCGCTGGGGTAGGGCACAGTAGGCGAGGCAGTATCTTGTCTTGGGTTTAAGAAAGCTTCTCTATATACTTGAGGCTTTTTAGCTTGGCAAATTGAACCTTTGTGGTTTTACTACCACGAAATACCTCACTACAGGCTCCTTATATAGATCGAACACCCCATTTATGAATCTTCCCCGGTTAAGCGTAACATTGATAGCATGTTGTAGTTTACTTCTTGGAGGGTGTTCATTCTGGTCTGTAGACCAAGATGTTTCTAAAGATGCAGAAACCTCCTGGAAACCTCCAACCAAAGCATACCCTAAACATAATCAGAAAAATACCCAGGGTTATGAGGGGATGCCTATGGATCTCTACGGGTTGCTTGACTTGGCGGTGATTAATAGTCCATCGAATCGGCGGTCTTGGCAGTTGGCTAAAGAGTCAGCAGCTCTTTACGGGGAAGCGCGCACTTTATATCTGCCAAGTGGTGGCATTGTTGCTAATAGCACCGGGATACAGCGTAGTAAAAATAAGTATAAAGTCGGCAATCTTGATGGCTATCAGACGAGCTACGGCGTTATGCTTCAGCTCACTTGGCTCCTGTTTGATTTTGGTGGTCGTGCGGCTACGATTGCTGCTGCCAAAGAGGCCATGTACTCGGCTAATTTTGACTTTAATCAATCCCTCCAGGACTTGGCACTCAATGTTGAGATCTCGTATTTTGACTTAAATACTGCCCAAGCATCTGTCCAGGCAAACTGGTCGAGCTTGCGTGATGCTTACATGGCCCTTGTCGCTGCTGAAGAGAAAGAGCGTAGTGGCCTTGGTGACATTCAAGATGTTTTGCGCGCTCGTGCAAACTACCAAAATGCCATTTATAATTTAGAGCAAACCGGAGCTACGGTTGAGACGGCACGGGCTAATCTTGCTGCAACGGTAGGTCTGCGTATTAGTTCAACGGTAGACATCGTTCCTCCTGGTTCTCCAGAGGATATGCTTGTCGTCCAAGAGGATGTCGATACCTTGCTTGCTAAGTCGATGCAGGATCGTCCGTCACTTCTTGCTGCTTATGCTGCTCAGCGATCTAAGGCTGAAGAGGTCAAGGCGGCCAAGAGTGCTTTTTTCCCTGAGCTGGTCGTGGGCGCTTCGGCACAATATTTGGAGAAGGTCAACCAATCCATTGATCCAGAGGAGCATTATAGAATTGGGCTAGGACTGCAGTGGAATATTTTTGATGTCTTTACAGACCGCTTTAAGCTGCTCGCAGCTAAAGCAGAAGAAAGGCAAGCCCTTCAAAATATGCGCCAGGCTGAGCTCGATACGATGGCACAAGTCTGGTCTTATTATTATAGTTTTCGCTCTTCGATCCAGCAGATCCAATCAGCACGAGCTCTTGTGGAGTCTAGCCAAGAGGCTTTTTCTGCGGTGCGTATTGGTTATTCAACGGGCATCAACAACCTTTTAGACCTTCTCAATGCTCAAGACACTTTAGCCTCTGCACGGCTGACACTCGTCCAGGCAGAGAGCACATTTTATACCTCGCTTGCCAACTTAATTCACGCAACCGGTGAGCTGAATATTAAAACGCGACCAGAACCAAGGACTCAAGCCTCATGAATGCACATTGTTTAACCAAGTTCTTAAGGCGCCATTGTTACCGTTTGCTTCTATGCATATTGTTGATTGGCCTTGTTGGCTGCTCTAAAGATAAGTCAACTAAGCGAGAAATACCCCCTGTAAGGGTTAATGTGAGTACTGTGGGCTCGAAGGATGCTCCACTTTTTGTGAAGTCTTTCGGGACGCTTGTCGCTAATATGACGATTGATATTATTCCTCAGGTTACCGAGGTGCTGCGCCAGATACACGTCAACTCCGGAGATCCTGTTGAAGTCAATCAGCTCATGTATACCATTGATCAACGTCAATTTAAGGCCAACGTTGAAAAAGCGCGAGCCACTCTCTTGACAAATGAAGCCCAGGCTCAGGTGGCAAAAGACAAAATGCGCCGCAATTTAGAGCTCGTTAAGACTAACCTAATTTCTCCTCAGGATTTTGAGACACTCGTTGCAGAAGCTGAAGAGGCCGAGCAGGCGGTTTATTCCGCACGGGCTGAGCTGGAGCTTGCTGAGTTGGATCTCAGTTATACACAGATCAGGTCTCCTATTAAAGGGGTTTGTGGTCTTATTCTCGTCGATGCCGGGAACCTCGTTTTGCAAGGGCAAACGCTGCTCATGACAGTCAACCAGGTAGATCCGATTTTATGTAATTTTTATCTTCCCACAAAAGATTTTCCTGCAGTTCAAAAAGCGCTTCGTGAGAATAATAACCAAATTGGTGTCCGGATTGCTCCGGCTGATGACACGACTCAGTCCGTATACTATGATGGTGTCGTTAATGTAATGGATAATCAAATTGACCCTAATACGGGGACTATCCATCTGCAGGGCTCCATTCCCAATCCTGATTATGCATTGTGGCCTGGGCAGTTTATTTATGGCTGGATCAAGCTAAAAGAGCTACACGATGTTTCCATTGTTGAACAAAGCGCTATCGCAATCGGGGATAAAGGACCCTATGCCTACGTCGTGAAGTCCGACAATACGGTTGAGTTACGTGAGCTTGTTGTTGGAGAGACTTTCAAGGAAAAGATTATGGTTATGTCGGGACTTAAGCCTGGAGAAACCGTAGTGACACGAGGGCAGATGAATCTACAACCCGGAGCGAAGGTCCAAGTGGTTGCCAGCAATGACCCTAGTGGTGCGACAACTAAGACAGAGCTTCAAGAGGATACAGCATCGAAAAAGTCCTCCTCAAAGCCTAAAAAGTCTTCTTAACACATTAAGGTGCCGCTGTGAACATTTCTGAGACATTTATCCGAAAGCCCGTAATGACAGTGCTCGTCACTGTCTGCATGATATTGCTTGGGGTGAGCGCATACTTGAAGCTACCAGTCTCCAATATGCCCAATGTCCAGTATCCTGTGATCACCATTTCAGCTGCCTATCCAGGGGCAAGTGCCGATACTATTGCACGGCTTGTCGCAAGCCCTATTGAGCAAGAAGTGATGGCGATCCAGGGGATTGTCTCCTGTTATTCTACTAACTACGTTGGCCAGTCTACAATCATCGCAACGTTTTCGCTCAATCGCTCAATGGAGGGGATCGTTCAGGATATTCAAAATGCTCTTCAAGATGCACAGTCTAATTTGCCTAAGGACATGCCTACGTGGCCCACGTACACGAAGACAAACCCTTCTGAGCAGCCAATTATCTATATTTCACTTACCTCGGAGGTTTTGACGGCAGGTCAGCTCTATGTTGAAGGTGCTGAAGTTGTCCAACGCTATATGCAGATGGTTGAGGGCGTCGGCTTGGTGACGATTTACGGAAGCCCTCCAGCTGTGCGTGCTAAACTCAATGCTGATAAGCTTGCCTATCTGGGCATGAGCCTAGAGGAAGTTGCTCTAGCCATTGATCGGGGTAATCCGAACCTCCCCTCAGGTAAGCTCGATGGCCCCACAATTTCTTTTACTCTAGACCCGAACGGGAATCTTTATCACGCACGGCAGTTTGAGGAAATTATTGTTACCTATAAGAACGGAGCTCCTGTTTATTTAAAAGACTTAGGGGATGTCGTAGATGCACTTCAAGAGCGTGATATAGCGACCTATTACTGGAGTCGAGAGTCGGGGAAGACGACGAAAAATGCCATTATTATTGCCATTCAAAAGGAAGCGAATGCCAATAC
>DCBD01000017.1 GCA_002313355.1 Opitutia bacterium UBA1116
GGTTCTGATTTTGTTGAGATGTTTGTGGGCGTGGGTGCTGCTCGTGTTCGTGACATGTTTGAGCAAGGTCGCAAGAATGCTCCTTGCCTTGTCTTTATCGATGAGATCGATGCTGTCGGTCGTCAGCGTGGTGCTGGCCTTGGTGGCGGTAATGACGAGCGTGAACAAACGCTTAATTCCCTCCTCGTTGAGATGGACGGCTTTGATGGGCACGAAGGGGTGATTATCATTGCCGCTACAAATCGCCCTGATGTTCTTGATGGTGCTCTTTTGCGCCCCGGTCGTTTTGATCGTCAAATTACGATTGATCTCCCTGACGTTGTTGGTCGCGAAGAGATTTTAAAAGTCCACTCTAAGAAAATTCAGCTTACTAAGGATACAGACCTTAGTGTCGTTGCCCGCAATACCTCAGGATTCTCGGGTGCGGATCTCGCTAATTTGTTGAATGAAGCAGCCTTGATTGCAGCGCGTTACAATAAGGAAGAGGCGGACATGAAAGACATCGAAGAGGCGCGCGAAAAAATTTCATTTGGTCGCGAGCGTCGCCGCTTGATGGATGATGAAGATAAGAAGATTACAGCCTATCATGAGGCGGGTCATGCGCTCGTTCAGGCGATTGTCGATGATGATTATCTTCCTATTCACAAAGTTACCATCATCCCTCGTGGCCAAAGCTTGGGTAGCACGATGTTCTCTCCCAAGAAAGATATTTTAAATCACGCCAAGCGTCGCCTGCTTAACCAGATTTGCTGTGCGATGGGTGGGCGTATCGCTGAAGATGTCATCTTTGGTGACATCACTAGCGGGGCTGGTGGTGACATTAAAATGGCCACTAAGATGGCTCGTCACATGGTGTGTGACTGGGGGATGAGTGATCTTGGTCCCATCGCTTTAGGCGAAAACCAAGATCACATTTTCCTCGGCAAGGAAATTACACGCAACCAGAACTACAGTGAAGACACCTCACAGAAGATCGATGCTGAGATTCATCGTATCATCGAAGAGCAATACAAGCGTGCTGAAGACATCATTACAGACAAGCGTGATGCTCTGGAGGCTATTGCTCAAGCACTTCTCGAGCACGAGACTATCGAGGGTAAGCACGTGATGGAAATCCTAGAGCAGGGGAAGATCCTATCTCCTGTTCACAAAAACGTGCCTTTGCCTAAAAAAGAAGAGAAGGAAGATGCTGCAGAAGAAGACACGGATGAGGCAGAGGCAGATGAAGCTGCTTCAGATGGGTCTGCTTCTGAAGAACCTGAAAAAGTATCAACCTAATACGTGAATTCATTTTTCCTGATAAAAAACGCAAGGAACATATCCTTGCGTTTTTTGTGAAATTGGAAAAAAACAGCGGTTGCCTAAACGTGATTGAGTAGTGACTTGATGCTTGGAATTTCATCTCGGACAAAAGCAAGGTCTAGAAGGATGGTTTCTGTGAGTTTTGCTGCATGGGTTTGTTCTTCGAGGTTTGCAGTCGTCAAGCCGAGAGCTCGTGTGATATTGATTTCTGCCCAGCTTAAAATGTTGTTTGCAAAAAAACTTTGAAAAGCTTTGACCGGGTTGATGGTAACACGCCCACCAGCGGCTTTGTAAGCATCTATAAGGAGTCTGAATCGCTTGGGCCGAATACTTCGAGTAATGTAGCCACTCCATCCAAGGGCAATGGAAATAAGCTCTTGAGTGGGATTGACGGCCCAGGCGTATTCCCAGTCAATAATTTGGGGAATGCCTGCAGTGTTCCAGAGAACATTTTCAGGGTGAAGATCTCGATGGCTGAGGATGAGGTCTTCGTTAAGCTCCTCTACATGGGCTTCGTGGCTTTCATTGCACCTTAAAATGAATGGTAGTAGAGACTCTAGCTTGGGCGCAAAGGGAAGTTTTGCATGTTTGCTCTCTGAAACTAAATGTTGCCAGTAAGTCTCTGAAAAAATGTCGTAGTGGGGCTTGATGGGTGCTTCGAGTTTAACACCGGCGCGGTGCATTTTTGCGAGAAGCTCCCCCATGATGAGGATGTGCTTAAGGGAAAGATTAGGCTCATCACGGAGCTTTCCTTCGATGAATGGGTAGATGGTGTAGTATCGACCATTCATGAGGATTAAGGGGTCTCCATTTAAAGAGAGTGCTCCAACAGCGGGTAGCCCATGGGATTCGTAGGCAATACCGATTTTTTCAGCTATTCTGAGGCGTTCAAGCATGCCTGGCTTTTGGAGGATTGCTGAAGTGATTTCTTTGATGGCATAGGATCCTTCAGCTGTTTGGGCCTGCCATATTTTGTGGAGATACCCACCCGATAGAGGGATGAGGTCTGTCTCAAGCGGCCCAAACCCAAAATGCATGCAGAGGTTTTTAATGTTCTCTTGGGTGCTTGAGCTGTAACGCTGTATTGCTTGCATTATGTTTGGGACTATAGGGAAACAGAAATTGCAAAAAGTAGCTTAAGGGCTTTATGTCTGAATATGGGAGAATTGTCTATCTCATAATGTAAATTAACTGTAGATGCGCGTTATGAGTGGTTTTGAAAACGCTTTAGAAAATCTTGATAGGCTGCTGGAAGTTTAAATGCACGAGCTCCTGTCAAAATTTTAACTAAGTAGCCGCGTGCAGGTGGGCCTGGTGTATTGTTGGATGCAATATACACCATGGCTTGGCGTGTGTTGCCTTGAGGGGCGTGGATGGGAAGTGTCGTCTTTGTATAGAAACTCCGGATGACGCCTTCATAGCCATCTAGAGCTATCTCATCACTTGGAGAGAGGAGCCACTCGATTCCGTAAGTGAATGACTCTTTATCTTCGACAATGGTTGCGTAACCATCGCCGTTGATGAGGAAGCGATAACCGTCTAGCCGGGCTGGACCAACAGGGATTGCATGAGGGCAGCGCTCGTGCATCTGTTCGATCCACATATTGGAACCATAGGCAAAGTAGCGTTGTGTGGCAGCTTCGAGCTTAGTCATTGTTGCTGAGTGTGTGCTGATAAACAGTATAGATCCACCGGGCAAGGTTATCGAGATAAATGCCTGTCGATGTGATGCTGGGCCGGGCTGGACCTACAGTTTCCAATGTGGCTCCCTCGTCGAATAGGCCAGCCTCTTCGAGCTCAATGCGCATCGTAGCATCTTGGTAGTTGATGAATGGGTTTCCCGAGATTGCTAGATACTTGCCAGGCTTGGGGTTATTTTCAAGCCATGTGGTGACGGTACTGCGCGTATTGGGGCGCTTGCAGGTTTTATGTTTTACATCGCAGATTTGAGGGGCGTCGATTAAAGTGGGTGTTAATGCGTGTAGGGTGTCATCGAGGATCATCTGGTCCCAGATCATTATCATGGCATCACTCTCGTATGCGGGCGGCTCTTCAGGTCTTTCCCAGTCAATGCGGAAGGGAACTCCGGCGACTTGTTCGTCGAACATGAGTGCATCGGAATCACGCACGGGATCTAGCTTGCGGCGGCCCGTTAAAAGTACAATGGATTTAGCACGGACACCTTGAGCCCAGATTTCTTGAAGGAAGTTAAAATAAATGCGCATGACTGGTACGGTTGTTCCGTGGATGAAGATAACATCGTACTCGGTGCTCGATGGGTAGACCGTTTCTGTCATGCCGAGTTCTGCAAAGTAGGGAAATAGCTCTTCGCGTTTGTAGGCATAGGTATCTTTCAGTTCCCAGCGTTGTTGATTCGCCTGCCTTAAGAAACAGCATTGAAAGATGTCATTGGCAGCTTCGGCACTGCCATCATAGTTGCTTAAAAGCTGAGAAGCTTCTGGACAGTGTTTTATGAGGTCCCCATGCATTGATAGAATGATATGGTCAATAGGGCTGCAGGCCTTATTACCGTTAATAATTGCAAGAGAAGACGGTAAGCTGTTTGTTTCCGGTTGGCAGCTTGCACTTACAAGAAGACAAATAGGCAGTAGTAGAAGGAATACACTTAGTTTTCGCATTGCTTAAGTCTCTGGTTTTAGTCTATAAGGGTATAATATCCCCTAAAGATTGCTTCAACCCCAGATTTTGACATTTTACTATGAAGGTCGTTGGCTCTGTTATTGCTCGTTTGGGCAGTAAACGTTTGCCCTACAAGAATATACTCCCTTTCTTGGGGAAGCCTTTAGTGGGTCTGGGGGTTGAGAAACTAAAGGCAGCGCGCCGTGTGGATCATGTTATTGTTTCTACAGAGAGTGAGCTAATCGCTCGCATTGCACATGACTTCGGAGCTGAGGTTTTGCTGCGCCCACCCGAGCTCGCTGAGGATGATATCCCCTCAATTCCTGTTTTTCAGCACATTGTGGAGCATTATCCCTGTGATGTGCATGTTAATTACAACATTAACTTTCCTTTGTGCGATCCTGCAGTTATCGATGCTGCCGTTGAATATGCATTGGAGTGGGGCGAGGCTCTTTCAGATCCTTATGCTGTTTGGGCACAAACAAGTACCTGTTTGCGTGATTATGGCGACCCATGGGTAATCACTGCGCAGAGCTTCCCCGATGCTCGAGCAAGCTCTATTGATGTGCATACTGAAGAAGATTTGCTTGCTGTTTATCGCGAGGCTCAAGGGGAGAAAGTAGAGGGCCTTGTTTTTAGTAGGCCACATGTAGGCTTATAAGTAGCGCTCACTCTTGACACTGAGGTCTTGTGCGTTACATCCTCGTTCCATGCCTAGAGTGTTGTTTATTGGAGATTTAGTCGGGCGCCCAGGTCGTACGTTTGTTTCGAAAAACATCGATGCTTTGAAGCGCCATGCCGGTGCAGATATTCTCGTCGCTAATGCAGAGAATGCAGCAGGAGGCTTTGGTTTAACTGCGCCTATTGCCAAAGAGCTCACAGAGGCAGGGCTCGATGGTCTTACACTGGGTAACCATATTTGGGACCATGCAGGATTTGATCAAGATATCGATCATTTAGAGCGTGTATGCCGTCCAGCAAATCTTCCAGATCAATGCCCTGGTAAGCCTTATTTGATTATTGAGAAAGATGGTTTTCGCCTAGGAGTGATCACGGTGCTCGGCACTCACTTCATGAATATAAAGGCCAGCTGCCCTTTTAAGAAAGCTGATGACTTAATGCGCGAGCTCGAAGGTCAAGTAGATGCTTTTTTAGTCGAAATGCATGCAGAGACCACGGCGGAGAAGATGGGCTTGGGCTGGTTTTTAGACGGGCGCGCTGCACTTGTTGTGGGAACCCATACCCATGTCCCCACGGCAGACGGTCGTATTTTACCTCGAGGTACAGCCTATTTAACCGATGCTGGTATGACGGGCCCTTACGACTCGATCATTGGTTGCACGATTGAGCCTATTATTGCCAAGCTTCAGGACGGTATGCCTCGTCGTTACGTAGTTGCTAGTGACAATGTCCAGCTTTGGGGGTGTGCTGTTGATATAGATCCTAAGACAGGTCTTGCCACGCATTTTGAGAGTGTGTGCATTAAAGAAAACGACTGGGGTCCTGCATTCGTTTAGCACTTAGTTTACACAAAAAAGCTGAAGTAGATTCGCTTCAGCTTTTTTGTGTAAATGTTATGCTTAAACTCTTAGCGATCTCTTGATAGGAGCACGAGGTAGAGCAAGTTAGCTAAGCTCGCTACAAAGGCTGCGACATACGTCCACCCGGCGGCATTCAGCGTTTGAACGACACCACCGATTTCGTCTTGTTCGAGGATGTTGAGATTAACCAGTTGGTGGGCAGCACGCTTGCTGGCATCGAACTCGACGGGCAGGGTGATTAATTGGAAGACAGTTAGCACAAGGTACACGAGAACACCTAGCTTGATGAGGCCGAGCATGCCAAAGAAGAAGCCGCCAATGATAACAAAAGGAAGCATTTGAGATGCGATGTTTGTCACTGGGATGAGGGCTGCACGAACTTTTAAGGGGGTATAGCCTACTTGGTGCTGGATGGCATGCCCCGATTCGTGTGCCGATACCCCAAGAGCTGCCAAGCTCGTGCCGCGATAATTTTCGCGGCTAAGGGCAAGGCGCTTGTGCATAGGGTCGTAGTGGTCGGTCAAGTGGCCAGGAATCTCGACAATCTCCACATCGGTGATGCCTGCATGGCGCATGATGGCGCTGGCTGCTTCTGCGCCTGTAATGCGCCCTCGAGCATTGACGCGTGACCATTTTTTGTAGGTGCTACCCACTTTTGCTTGAGCCCAGATTCCCAAGATTAAGGGAATGATGATCAATGATAAATACAGCATACACAATGCTTATAGAAAAGTATGCCGAAATTGCAATAGAATCCTTTAGCTACAGAGAGCTGTATTGGGTCTCGGGGTTGATATGCTGGCGAATAGCATGAGCCCAAACTTGGTAGCCTTTGCCGTTCAAGTGGATGCCATCGTTGGTGTAGGTGACATCAAGTTGGTTATTAGCGTCTTTAACGACGCTTGCAATGTCGATAAAAGTGGCCCCGTTTTCAGCAGCAATGCTTTTGAGGTCTTGATTGATTAGGTTGATGTCTTGAGCATTTACAGGGATATCGTCAAAGTTGATGTTGTTGACGGGAAGGGTGCTTTGTACGTACAACTCTGTTTCGGGGGAATTTTTTCGTATGGCTTGGACTATTTCACGGTAGTGCTCGATAGCTGTGCGCGGGCTGTTTCCGTAGTATAGGTCGTTAATACCAATCATCAAGAAGAGCTTTTGCGGCTTGGCTGCTAAGACCTCATTAAGGCGGAGCAGAACGCCACGTGTTGTGTCTCCCCCAATGCCGCGATTAACGATGTTTTTGCCTGGGAAGATTTCGTGCCACTCGGCAGCTTCTGTAATGGAGTCGCCAAGAAAGACAATTTCGCCGTTACTGTCAGGAAGCATTTCAAATAGACTCTTTCTATAGTAGTATTTGGGGGCAAATTCTTCGCTGTTGGGTTTTGTGCGTTCAGCGATTTGTTCGAGCGTTTGCTTGATTTTCTCATGTACAGTATCTTGCTCTTGTGAAGCCACAGCCGATGTTGCTGTGTTTTTAGTATGCGTATGCCCTGCTGCTGCGTTTTTTCTTTGAGCGCGTTCCCAAGGGGGCCGGTGCGTAGAGTCTTTAAATGCTAGGGTGTAGCCGACCATGCCAGCTAACAAAATATTGAGAGACATTGAGAGGGTGAGGGGCATTTTCATAGGCCCCCTTAGGCTATGAAATCAAGCGATAAAAGCAACTTAAAAAGAAGCTTTATTATCTGCTAGTTATTGTTTATCAGTGGTATAGGGATTTTGTTTTTCGACTTCTTGAATCTCTGCTTCTATAGCACTGAGTGATCGGAGATAGTCTTCAGAGCCTCCCTTTTCGATGTACTCATTGTAGAGATTTTCAAAGCTAATAGGTTTTACGTCCTGGAAGCCAAAATTCGCGTCATGCACGACAGGCCCTTGAGGCCTTGTATAGACGATGTGCATTGAGCCCAAATCGAATTTTGTATTTTCCTGAGGAAGATAGAGTTCTGCAATATTCTCAAGAATTTCCTGATCGCTTAGTGGCTCCTCATCAGTATCTGCTCCTGCTAGTAAATTACGTGCTTCTAGTCTTTCAATGTTTCTTAATGCTTTCATAATCGGATATAATAAGTAGTTTAAAAAAAAGTTTGCCAAGGAAAATCCTTTTCGGATCTGTTAGGTGTTAAGCTTATGACTGCAAGCCACAAAACTAAGACGGCCCTTATTTCTGTCAGCGACAAACAGGGTTTGGTTCCCTTCGTCCGTCAACTTGTTGATAATTATGGTTATCGCATTATTTCAAGCGGGGGGACTGCCCGTGTTTTAGTGGCTGCTGGCCTAGTTGTCACGCGTGTTGAAGACTACACGGGGTTTCCGGAGATGCTCGGCGGCCGCGTGAAGACTTTGCACCCCAAAGTCCACTCAGGCCTGCTTGCTTTGAGGGATAATGCTTCCCATGTTGCGGAGCTCGATCAGCATGGTATTGGGTTGATAGATCTTGTCGTGGTCAATCTTTACCCCTTCGAGCAGGTAGTCCAAAGCCGTGGCATTTCGCACGAAGCTATTTTAGAGCAGCTGGATATTGGCGGGCCTTGTTTACTTCGCAGTGCCGCTAAAAACTATGCTTCTGTGACAGCAGTTTCAGACCCTGAAGATTATCCTCGTGTTCTCGAGGCTTTCGAGAGTGCTGAACCTCTTGAGGCCCTTCGTGCTGAACTTGCCTTTAAAGCCTTTACGCTCACATCCCGTTACGATCAATCGATTGCTGCCTACTTAGAAAACCAAGGTGAGCGCGTGGACCTCAGCGCGCTTTCAGGCTTTCCTCAAGTCTACAATCTTAGCCTAGACCAGGCTGCACACCTGCGCTACGGTGAAAACCCTCACCAGCAGGCGGCTCTGTATGGAGATTTTTCTAAGTGCTTTCGTCAGCTCCAAGGTAAGCCTCTGAGTTATAATAATATCCTCGATGCTTCGAGTGCCGTTTACTTGATTGGGGAGTTCGAGAAGGCAACTGTGGCTATCTTTAAGCATACAAACCCCTGTGGTGTGGCCAGTGACGATACTATAGAGGCCGCTTGGGAGCAGGCATTAGCCACCGATAAAAAAGCTCCTTTTGGCGGTATTATTATAGCTAATCGCACTATAGACGGCGTCCTTGCTGAGTCTATGAGCATTTTATTTTGTGAGCTTATCATCGCACCAGCTTTTACCGATGAAGCTAAAGCCTGTTTCTCCAGGAAGAAAAATCTTCGCCTACTAGAGGTGACAAACACCCTTGGTGCTGAGGCCTTACAAGAGGTTCGCTCTGTGGTTGGTGGGGTCCTTGTTCAAGACCGTGATAAGCAAAAGGCTGACCCTGCCGGTTGGCAAGTGGTTACGAATTGTGAGCTGGATGAAGGCTTGTGGCCGGCGCTCTTTTTTGGCTGGCGGGTCGTCAAGCATGTTAAGTCGAATGCCATTGTTTTTGTTTCTGAAGAGCGCACACTGGGTATCGGTGCTGGGCAAATGTCCCGTGTAGATAGCATACGCCTCGCCTGCATGAAGGCCGAAGATGCGGGCCTTGCTCTCAAAGGCTCTATTATGGCTTCCGATGCTTTTTTCCCATTTGCTGATGCTATTGAAGCAGCTGCAGAAGTGGGTGTTCGAGCTATCATTACGCCTCGTGGCTCTATTCGAGATCAAGAGGTGATTGACGCGGCCAATGCTCACCAAATTCCCATGATCTTCACGGGGACTCGCCATTTTAAGCACTAGTAGCTGTTTAGAGGCCTGTTTTGTCTGTATTTTCGTTGAGTTGAAGGCCTTTTTGCTTAAGCTCCTTATTGTTGCTTGTCTCTTCTGACGTATCCCATGAAAAAGCTGGCCGTTATCGCTCCACATCCTGTTCAATATCATGCTCCCCTCTATCAAGAACTTGCAAAGGCGGATGGCATAGACCTCGAAGTTCTTTACTGCGATATGATGGGCGTTGAAGAGGTGAAAGATAAACAACTAGCAACATTCACGTGGGATGTCCCCTTGCTGGATGGTTATCGCTACCGCAAGCTTAAAAACTCAGGCACCGGTGGCAGTCGAGGTTTTTTGAGTCGCATCAATTTTTCGCTCTTTAAAATTTTTTTTAAAGAGCATTGGGATGTTGTCTTGCTACAAAGCTATGATGTCTGTTCGGTGTGGTTTGCGCTGATCGCAGCTAAGCTCTCGGGTACGCGTGTGCTCTTTCGCGGAGAGGGGATTTTGCACAACCCCAACCCGAAGGTCCCCCGTTGGCTCAAGCGCATTATTCTTATGCCCATTTTCAAATTGTTTGATGCCGTCTTTTATAGCTGTACGGGCAATCAGGAATATTTTCGCTATCTTGGCGTTCCTGAGGCTAAATTACATCCACTTCCTTGTTCCGTAGACAATGTTTTTTTTCAAGAAGAGGCAGAAGCGTATGCGGGCCAAAGAGAAGCGCTTCGCAAAGAACTGGGTATCCCTTCAGATGCATTTGTTGTCGTGTATGCCGCACGCTTAGCTCCCCGTAAGCGCCAGATAGACCTTTTAAAAGCCCTCGAGCAGATGCACGATACTCGCCTTGTTGTAGCCCTTGTTGGCGATGGCCCTGATCGCTCCATGCTCGAGACGTATGCCAACGATCACCAGCTCAATCAAGTCCACTTTACCGGTTTTGTTAATCAATCAGCTATTTCTAAGTACTACGCACTGGCAGATCTTACGGTTATCCTTTCAGATCACGACAACTCTCCCAAGTCGTTAAATGAGGCGATGAATTTTTCCCTGCCCGTCATTACAACAGACAACGTCGGCACGGCTCCAGATCTTGTTAGGGAAGGGATTAATGGCTATATTATCCGTGTCGGTGATATTTCTACCCTGGTAGAGAAGCTTCGCTATTTCATTGAGCATCCAGATGCCATTAAGTGCATGGGCCAGGCATCCCTGGAGATGGTTTCTAAGGCAACGATTGAGCGTGGGGTTAGTTCAATCCAGCGCGTTGTTCATTCATTAGCTTCTAAAAAAGAGGGAAGTGCTTAGTGGAGCGGCAAATATTATTTGAGGGCGTGCAGCCTCTTTTTTCAACGCCGACTTCAGCGCACCATTTTTTTGGCTACTACGATGTAAGTCCTTTGGACGCAACGGGCCGCTATATGTTAGCAACCTCGGTAGACTTTGCTCCCCGTATGCTTACTGCAGAGGACAAGGCAACGCTTTGCTTGTTCGATCTTACGACGGGGGAGCGGCGTGTCCTCGGGACGACGCGCGCCTTTAACTGGCAGCAAGGTTGTCGTTTTCAATGGCTTGGGCCTCGTTTTAATGAGTGGGTTATCTATAATGATCGCGAGGAGGATCGTTTTGTCTCCGTTGTGCTCAATGTTCACACCGGCGAAAAGCGCATATTACCGCTGCCTGTTTACAGTGTTGAGGCAAGTGCCCGGTGGGCTGTTTGCGTGAATCACGAGCGTCACTACTGGTGCCGTCCAGGTTACAACTATCTTGGCATTGAAAATCCGCGCTGGAAAGGTCACTTGCCTGAAGGCGATGGTATCTCTTTGCTTCAGCTCAACACGGGGGAGCATCGTTTAATCATCAAAACCGAAGACATGGCTGCACGCAATGCACTCTCTTCGATGGAGAATGGCAACCATCTATTAGAGCATCTCATGTTTAACCCCTCGGGGAATCGTTTTGTTTTTTTTCACCGCTGGGAAACCGGTGACGGTGGTATTTTTACACGTGTCTACACTGCAGGCTGGGATGGTAAAGATATTCACTGTTTGGGTGAGGCTGGTAGCTACTCGCACAATTGTTGGCAGGATAATGGCCGTTTACTCATGTGGTGTGGGCAGGTTTCTTCACTCAAGCAGCTTCGTCGATATGGTGCGCTCACGCGCTATGTTTTAAAGCCTCTGATTCCTCTTTATCGTCGTATGTTCGGTGTTAAGAGTGCATTTCGACAGCGTCTTAACCGGGGGAATTACCGCCTCTTTGCGGACTTTGGTGCCGATAGCGAAGTTATGGGCGAGGGTATCTTATTGGAGGATGGTCACCCAAGTTTTATGCCCGGATCACGCGATATTTTTCTTTCGGACACCTATCAGGACGAACGAGACTACCGGCATCTTTTTGCTTACTCTTTGAAGGCAGGCCGCGTGTTGCCCTTGGGCCGGTTTTATTCCCCTCCTGAGACGAACAATACAAGCTTCCGTTGTGACCTTCATCCTCGTTGGAGCCGCGACCATAACATCGTTTGTATTGATTCCTTGCATACGGGTATGCGCCAAATGCATTGCTTTGACGTGAGCAAGGCCTTACACACCCCTTAGCATGATCCGAAGAGCGCTCAAGTCTCGAAGCCTAAAAATGAACTCCATTGCCTCTTTAATGGATCAGGGGGCAACGCAGTTTTTGCAATTACTTATCAATATTCTCATCGCGCGCGAACTTGGGGCTATTGCTGTGGGTCAGTACAACGGCATTATGGGTTTTGCGGGTGTGGTGAGCGGGCTTGCTGGCTTTGGCCTTCAGGCGACGCTTCTTCGAGAAATTTCCAAAGGCGTTAATCGCGTACCGCGCTACCTCTCTCACGCCTTCTTGATTCGTACGCTTTTTAGTATCCCCATTACGGTTGTTTGCACACTAGCCCTGTGTTATCTCTTCGATATAGAGCGCAATCAGCTTGGCCTCATTATCTTTATTGCACTTTTTAATGCGCTGATTTCCCTCGGACTTTTATTTAATGCTGTCTACGTTGCGCTGCGTGCTTGTGTGCATTATTTTTTGATTAACCTTGGCTACCGTCTTGCTTGGTTAATATTCACCGTAGTGCTTATTGCCCTGGGCTTTCAGCTGTTTAGTGTTGTTGTTGCTGGTGTTTGTTTAAGCTGCGTTGCGATGTTTGCTTTCTATCGCGTGGTCCAGTGCTTAACGCAGCATTTCAAGCTCCATTTCGATTGGCGCTTTGGCAAAACGCTCATTTTAAAGTCGATGCCACTTTCTTTTGCAGCCGTTGCTGAGTTTATTTGCATCCGTGCAGATAGCATCATTTTGCTTGCCATCATCGGCGCAGAGGTAACGGGGTACTACAGTACGGCTGTTTCCATCTATCTTGTTCTCTCGCTTTTACCCTTAACCTTGGGTCGTATTTATCAGCCGCATTTCATTAGCCATTTGCAGGATAATGCGCGTGAGGCCTACCGTAAGCTCTTTCTCTATTTCTTGGGGTTGATTGGTTTTGCCTGCTTCCTGACGCTCA
>DCBD01000116.1 GCA_002313355.1 Opitutia bacterium UBA1116
TTTCGTTCATGTTTGAATGGTTAGAGTGTTGAATGAAGTCAGGTAACTTTTGTTAACAGTCTCCAAACTTTTATTTCAAATGTCGAGGGATCAGTATTTTTATTTAATAATCTACAATTACTAAAAAGTATTTATTTTTAGTATAAGTATATTTTCGTATTTATTTTTAGATAAGACTTGATTTTTTAATTTTTGACGAATAATTACATAAATTACTTTGTCTTTTTTAGTTAAAGACTCCAACGTACCTTTACTTAACCTAACGCTAACAATATCCTAAAATCATGAATATGAAACTCGAAACACTCGAAACACGTGCATTGCTTGCAGGTCTCGGAGACGACGGCGACCTTAGCGATGACGCTTCTAATAACGACAACCAAGTCAATACCAATGAGCAGTCAAATTGGGCTGAAGACTATCCAAATGTTGCTTACTATGGTAACATGGCTTTGGATTTCGTAAGCACTGCTGCTTTTGGCATTAAAGAAGGTGCCACGTGGGTAGCAGGTGAAGTTTTCGTTCCTGCCGTAACTGGTGCTCTTGCCGCACCTATTGCCATTCCTGCTGCTGGCTTCTTTGGCGGTGCAGCTGCCGGTGAAGCAGCTGGTCATGAAGCTGGTAAATTTGCAGCAAAGGCTTTCTGTGATACTGAAATGAGTGAGTATGTCTATGATTCTGCAGAGACTTGTGAAGCGTCACTCGTTCACCTTGGTGAAGTTGGGGGTGCAGGTGTCGGTGCTACTGTTGGTTTAGCTGCAACGACGATGGGCGCAGCGTCTGTTGTTGGTGGCTATTTACCTCTTATCAAGGCTGAAGCGTTTATGGGTGCTGTTTCTGGTCTTGGTTACGAGCAGTTCAGCGTCTGGTATAATGGTAGCGAGAGCAACTATGCTCAGTGGACCAACAATGCTGTGACTGCATAAGCTTTATTGAGGCTTATTTAATATCTGTAACGGAGGCTTTCTCTTGCAAAAGGGAAAGCCTCCTTTGTATTTTTGAGTCGCCCAAAGGCCTTTTCTTGTGCATAGAATAGCCTTCCATGAATATCGTTGAGTGGCAGTTACAGCCTTTAGCTCGTAAGTCGAGCGTGTCTGGGGAATCTTTTGAGCCAGGGGAGCGTATTGTGTGTTTCCTCATAAAAAGCGATGCTGGAGAGCTTTGCCGTGCAGACTTAAGGCAGCATGAGCTCGAGGGCTTCACGCCTGAGGGGGCCGTTCTTGGTCGGTGGACTCGCGAAGTGAAAGAGCAAGAAGATGAGGCCAAGGAGGCCGCTCGACAGTCTATTCAGTCCTCAGAGGAGCTTTTTTTATCCCTTTTTGAAGAAGAGCAATCCCCTGATCATGAAGAGGACGTGCGCGCACTTAAGCACGTGCTCGCCTTGATGCTTGAGCGCAAGCGAGTGGTTCGTCGTGCTGGCAAGGTGCAAGATGGTGTCCAACCCTACCTGCATGTTCGCTCAAAGAAAACATACGCCGTGCCGGATATCGAGCTTTCGGCTGTAGAGCTCATGCATGTCCATGAGCAGCTCGGCAAAGTTATGGTTTGAGGCATGATGCGCTTTTTACAGTTCATCATTGGGATCGGGTGTCTTGTCTTTCTCTTTGGCTGTCAACATACTAGGCAACAGCACCAGGCAGTTCGTCTCCACTGGGAGGATACGTCTGCCCACCCCGCTAGGAGGACGCAGACGGCGGAGCTCCCGCGCAGTGAGCTTGTCTATCTTGTTGACTCAGAGCCTGTTCTGTGGGAGGGAGACTTTCTCAATGCCGAACTTGTTCAGGTAGACCTCGGCCTATGTGTCCTACTCCAATGCACGCCTCGAGGCACTCGCGAGCTCTATCGTCAAACAGCAAGTCGCCGAGGCGACCGCCTTATTTTGATGGTCGACCATCAGCCGATTGGCGTCCGTTACGTCGAAGCACCGGTCGAAGACGGGAATTTCTTTGTCTTTGTTGAACTGCCTGATGACGAGCTGCCGGGCTTTGTTATCCACTTAAAGAATATGCTGCAAAAACAAGCTTAATTTTGAATAAGTACTTAATATTCAGTTTATTGTGTTGTTCTCTTGGGCTCGCGAAGAGCCCTGTCCCAGTGTGGCCTACCACAAGTCAGGCATTCTGGGAAGAGAAGCCCTATACCGCGTATATCCAGCCAACGGCTGCCGGAAAGCCGGAGTCAGGCCTCTATGGCTGTGTTCGCAGTCAGGGGCACAAGTTTCATGAGGGGATCGATATTCGTGCTGAGCAGCGGACCCGGAAAAATGAGCCTAAAGATAAAATTATTTTGATTCTCCCTGGGCGTGTGGCCTATGTAAATGATACTCCTGGCGATAGTGCTTATGGGCGCTATATTGTGGTAGACCACGCTACGAGCCCGAGGGTTTACAGTCTCTATGCGCATTTAAGTGAGGTAGATCCATCTATACGTCAAGGGGTTACCGTTGATGCGGGGACGGTCTTGGGCGTGATGGGGCGCTCTGCCAATCATTCAATTCCCAAGTACCGGGCGCACTTGCATTTTGAGGTTGGCCTCCGCTTGACCGATCGTTTTCAAGCCTGGTACGACCAAACAGTGTCGGGTAAACCCCGCTTTAGCTCTAAAAATAAGCATGGGGTTTGGAATGGGATGAATCTCATCGGGGCGGACCCTTTATCCCTTTATGAACAAGTCCTTGCAGGAACGTACTCAGGGGTTCAGGCCTGGCTTCAATCTGAGGGGACGGCTTTCACCATTGAGGTTGTGAGTGCCCAAGTGCCTGATTTTATTCGGCGTTACCCAGAGCTCTTGGCTTCTCCTATACCTCCCAAAGGGCTGCGTGGCTGGAAGATTGAATTTACCCGCTATGGCATTCCCAAGCGCTGGCATCCTTTGGAAGTGACTGAAGGTATCCGTGCCGGGATGATTAGCCTCCTGGCCTACGACCCTGAGGTGCTTGGTGCAGGGCCATGCCCTGGAATGGTGCAGATTAAAGAGGGGCAGTATATCCTTGGGAAGCGCTTGAGGCGCACCCTGAGCCTACTTTTTATTTAGACCACTCGAGCATCCGCTGCAGGGGGATTTCTGCTTTGGCGCGAACGTCTTCAGGAAGGGTGATCTCTGGAGACATATTTTTGAGAGAATCCCGGAGTTTCTCTAAAGTGTTCATTTTCATGAAGCGGCACTCATTGCAAGCGCAATGCTCTGTAGGGCCTGCGATGAAAGTCTTCCCGGGAACCTCTCGCCGGAGGCGATGAATCAACCCTGTTTCGGTGACGATAATGAAGCGCTCGGCCTCGGATTGCTTGCAGTAGGAGACCATTTTTTCCGTGCTGCAGACAGTATCGGCCATGTCGAGGACAGCTTCTGGGCATTCGGGGTGGGCGATGATCGGCGCGTCAGGAAACTGCATGCGGAGCTTCTCGAGGCTCTTCGTGCTGAAGAGGACGTGAATGTAGCAGCTGCCTGGCCAAAGTTGCATCGTGCGGCCTGTCTTTTTGGAGACCCAGCGGCCTAGATTTTGGTCTGGAACGAAGAGGATATCTTTGTCTTTAGGGATCTTTTCGATGATTTTGATCGCGTTGCCGCTTGTGCAGATGACGTCACTCAATGCCTTAACGGCAGCACTGCAATTGATGTAGGCGACAACTGCAGTGTCGGGATGTTGTTCTTTGTAGGCGGCAAGTTTCTCGGCGGGGCAACCGTCTGCAAGGGAGCAGCCAGCGTCGACATCAGGAAGGAGAACGCGTTTGCTTGGGTTGATGATCTTCGCAGTTTCGGCCATGAAGTGAACGCCGCAAAAGACGATCACGTCTGCATTGGTTTCTGCAGCTTGATAGGCGAGGCCGAGTGAGTCCCCCACGTAGTCGGCGATGCGTTGGATCTCGTCGATTTGGTAGTTGTGGGCGAGGATGACGGCATTGCGCTCTTTTTTAAGAGCGAGCACTTCCTCTTGCAGAGCGGATAGTGGAGACTCTGCCCGTGGTTCAAAAACGAGTGGTTCGAAATCTGCTAAGACGCTAGTCAATGTTTTTACAATGGTTGCTAGCCCTCAGGGTGGGGCTGGAATAGAGGCTGTCAATCGCCCTTTTCTTGAATTTCTTTTAGGATAGCGTCAAAAGCGGGATAGTCCCGGAGGCCTTTTAAGTCTGGGTCTCCCTTGAGCCACTTAAAGTCATCATAGCCATGGTCTAGCGCTTGGCGCAAAGAAGCTACAGCATCGGCCTTGCGCCCTTTGAGAGCGAGGCTGCAAGCGAGGTTGTAGTGGGCGTTGGGGTTCTCTGGCATGAGGCGGACAAGCTTCCGGTCCATCTTGAGGCCATCATCGACACGGCCTTGCTGGGTGTAGAGGCCTGCGAGGAGTTCAATCACGTCGATATAGCTAGGGTTTTTCTTTAACACCTTTTCGTAGAAGTTGATCTGAAATTCTTGGTCGATACTCATGAGCGCGTGTGAGGGCAGATGCCTGTTTTTTCCCATTCGGGGCAGCTGGCTGTTACCTGCAAGCGTTGTGAAGCGACCTTGAGTTTGAGGCGCTCGGCTACGGTGCGCCCGTACCATTCCATAAAGGGAGCGTCCATTTCGAAAATCTTGTCACAATCTGAGCAAATGACTTGGGCTTGGAAGGATTGACCTGCATCGTGCAGCATGTAGTACTTGTAATCTTTGCCTACATCGACTTCGCGGATAAGATCTGCCTCGATCAAGAGGGGGAGGGTGCGGTAGATGGTGGCACGGGAGATGGAGTCATCCAGGGCGCGCGCCTTGTCTAGGAGGGTGTCTGCGGTGAAGTGCTTCTCTTCACTTAAAATAGCCTCTAAGATGGCAAGACGCTGGCCTGTGATCCGGTGACCCTGGCTCGTTAAAAAAGCCTGAAAATGTTGCTGAATGCTTTCCTTGCGCGTGCTCATCTTACACGTATTGATATGCCTGTAATGGCCTTAAGAGTCAATATTGGAAGCCTATTTCTGCTGTTTAGAGTAGAGGTTTTAGGTTTTTAAATAGATTTAAGATTTAGATATGGGGTCTAGTAGAGGTATGAATAGTTAATATCGGTCCAAAAGGCGTTGATGCTTTCTACATGGCTGATGGTGTATCCTAGGAGGAATTCAAGGTCATCGCTTATGTGAGAAATATGAGTATCCATAAGTGAAGGTGATGGGCTAAGGGTTTGTGTATTGATTAGCCCAAAAGGCAATGTACGACTCAATAAGTTTAATGATTGCTATCACGTTGATTACATGATTGCTGTATGAAATGGGGTAATGCCTGCTTTGTCTTTAGCATCCGCGATAGCATTGTAAAAAAGAATAAGGAGACCTCTTTCTAGTAGAAGGAAGATTAGTGTTTTTTATTCTATAGGACTAGGATGCCTATGAGTTGCTCTTTATAGGGCCTTGAGTCTTTTTGTTTACGCTCCACCTCGCCAGGTACCATCTTCGGTATTGTGGATGAGTGTGATGGGGTTGGCTACTTGTCCTAAGACGTCGTTGGCAGTCCCTTCAATTTTTTGAGGTAACTGATAGGGATGTTTTTCATCCTTTTCAGCAGGAACGTAGGCGACGGCGTTGCCTGTGATTTCGTCAACGACAACAACGGGCTGGTCTTTAGCGATAGCGAGCATTACGGCGAGTTGGTCTTCGCCGATTGTATTGAGTCGGCCTTGATTAACCTTGCCTGCTAGCCTCATGAGGTTAATACCAAATTGATCCTGGAACCCATTGGCTAAGTTTTTATCGTCATGGGCATTGTCGTAGTGATCTCGAATGGTGACTTCAAGAAGCCTTTGAATACCTTGAGGGTCATCCCCGTCGGCACCAAGTGCTCCGAGGAAGCTATTCTTTTTGTCCGTAGAAAGGTTGATGCCTGTGTTAACCTTGTCTGCCTCTATGACAGGAATTTCGTCTTCTACGGCTACGGGCTTGATGTTTGATGCATCGTCTATGCTATCAATATCTACAATGGGGCTTAGCATGCTCATTTGACGATCAGCAGGAATCCTATTAAAGAAGTCTTGAGGGCTGAATAGCTCCATGACATTGCCGTAAATCTCTGGATTACGCTCCATATGGTCTAGACTGAGGGGGCCATTGATCTTATCGAGGTCAGCTGCAATAGCGTCTAGGTCAATATCGTCATCGTCTACTTTGACCGATTCGTAAAGATTCCGGATGTCATGTTTGGGAACGAGTGGTATGTATTGCTCGTATGCAGCACGGCGTCCATTGTCCGGGTCGAATCGAGAAGAGAGGTGGACGTACTGTGAGTGTAAAGGATCCAGGCCACCTTGAGGGTCCACTAGGTTTCCTTGACCCATTACAGGGTGCTGAATCTGGCTAATATGTATAGATTCAAGCTGAGGGCCCTCTTCTTCAGAATACGATGGCGGTTTTTGTTTCGACGGTAGCGTATAGGGTTTGAATTCCCACAAGGGAGGTTCGTCCCCGTCATTATCTAGGCCGTCTACGTCCAGATCTGGGAAGACTATGTGCTCAATATCTTTGTCCTTCCCTTCTTTTTTATTGGGTTGCTGGATACTGAAGTCATCATCGTCATCTGTCTCTTCATCCTCGGTGAAAGGGTCGAAATAAAGAAGATCCTCGTCGTCATCGTGATATTGAGGCGCTTGGTACACGTGAGATGCCGGCTTTGGGTCAGCCTCTCTTTCTTGACGCTGGAGTTGTTGATGAACTGGAATGTGATCCCTTTCAAGCTGCTGACGCTTTGCAGGTGGAGCTACCCGCACTTGATTGGGTTGCCTGCGCGTTTTTCTGCGAGGGCGTGTCCAGTCGATGATTTCTGCACGGTCTCCTCCCTTCATTTGGACAAAGTCTTTCATCCTGTCAATGGGGACAGACTTTTTGAGCCATTGGATTTCTAGGGGGCTGAATGTTTTAGGGTCGCGATAAGGGCCCGTTTGGTTGGTAACGTCTTGCTGCCATTGTTGATTTCGCTCCTCGTTGGTTGCTTTAGGATAGGCGAGGGTGTAGTATTCTTGAAGAGCACGAGGTGGGTAGTTCGCGATTGTGTGCGTTGTGCCTGTGTTATCAGTAGTATCTGTTGTTCCTAGGAGAAGTACAAGGGCTTCTCGTGGATCTGTGCCTTGGGGAATGTATTTGGCAACGACACTTGCATTGTGTTCGATGAGATTGTTGAGGGTGTTGTTGATCATGCCCTCAATCATGCCATGGCCTATTTGCTGAGGTAATGAAAGCTCTGTTTCGTTATCTGTGTTAAAATGCTCGTTGGCGACTTCTATAGCGAGATTATAGAAGTAGTGCATGTTGGTTACGAGCTGCTCAGGGTCATGGACTCTCATTGGGTCTTGGGCCATGCCGTGTAGGCCCATCATGTCACTCACTTCTTTTAAGAGACCTTCGCCATAGCCGACGGCCTGGGCATTGGGGTATTCTGCTGCGAGCAGGCCCATGGCATGCTTCAGAGCAGCGCGCTGCTCTTCCCGGGTGCCTTTTTCGTAAACTGTCTTAAATGCTTCAACAACGGGGCGTGGGTCGTAAGCTGCATAGTCAAAGAGGGCTTTGCCAGTGACTTTATTAAAGAATTTACCGATTATGGAGGGCCCCTTCCCTTGCTCTTTTGCAAAGGCCATGGGAGCCTTGCTAAGATCTACTTGGCGACTGCCGAAAAGGCCTTGCCGGTTAACGTCGTTAGTGAATCTATCCCGAATGGGTTGCTGCCCTTGAACATTATCCATGATCTTAATCTCTTCCTAAAATATAGTTTCCTGAAAACACTGAGGGCAGCCTTCCTCCTACAAAGCATGCTCCTCTAAAATCCTACTATTCAATACCTATTTTGTCAAATTTTGTACCTTTGGAGTTCCCTCTGGTGCTTGAAATAATACAAAAAAAGGTACTTTTTTGAGAGAAGGTTCTTTACTGGGTTTGTAAGTCTTTGGTATTTCATCCCCTCCTCGATGTTTTTGCTCTCTTTAAAGCTCGACAGATATCGACATAGGAAAATGGTTAATGGGGTAGTGAGTACTGGGCCTAATGAGACTTTTGTGCAGGTGATTCCCTTTTCTGGGGTTGGCCGGGCATTTTCTTATCGGGTGCCTGAAACTTTACGCAGGGACGTTCGTTTAGGGAGCCTTGTCCAGGTGCCTCTACGCGGGCGCATCGAGTATGGGCTCGTTGTTGGGCATACTCAAAAGCTTGAAGTGGATATTTCACGGATGAAAATGCTCGCTGGATGCTTGTATCCAGTTCCGATGATGACGCCCGACTTACTCATTCTCATGGAGTGGCTGCAGCGCTACTATGCGGCCTCCTATGAGTCTGTTCTGGAAACTATGGTGCCAGCAGTGATTCGCAAAGGCATCGCTCCTAAAGTGCACACATTTTTAACGATACTTAAGGTGTTGAGCGCAGCTGAACTGGCTGGACTTAAGAGGCGTGCCCCCCATCAGGGACGGCTGTATGCTTTTCTTCAAGAACAGGGGAAGCCTTGCCTTAAGACAGATGTTTTTCGTGTGCTCGACGTGAGCCGATCGGCTTGCAAGGCGCTTGTTGAGAAGAGGCTTATTCGTGAATTCTCAGAGACTGAGGAGCGTGTAGCCTACAAAGATGTCCATGGAGACATCGAGGGTGAGGCTCTCGTGCAGGCTTTTAAACTCAACCCAGAGCAAGCCGAAGCAGCGGATTCTATTGGAGCCAGTATTGAAAAAAATAAATTTCAAGCCCACCTCTTGCATGGTGTTACAGGTTCTGGAAAGACGGAAGTTTACCTTGATTCCATTCGCCGTACGCTTGAAACAGGCGGTGGCGTGCTCTTCCTTGTCCCTGAAGTTGCCTTAACGCCCCAGACGGTTGGTCGCTTGCGCAGCCGTTTAGAGGCGCTCGGCAGGAAGACGGTTGTTTGGCATAGTCATTTGTCCGAAGGGGAGCGTTTTGATGCTTGGATGTCTATTGCCGGCGGAGAGGCGCATGTCGTCGTGGGTGCACGGTCGGCTGTGTTTGCGCCCATTCAAAATTTAAAGCTCATCATTGTGGATGAGGAGCACGAGCCTGCTTATAAGCAAGAAGAGTCACCTCGCTACCATGGCCGCGATGTTGCCGTATATCGAGCAATGCTCAATGATGCCGTTTGTGTCCTTGGTTCTGCGACTCCTTCCTTAGAGTCGCTCTATAACACGCAGGTTAAAAATTATCAGTTAAATAAATTAACCAAGCGCGTTGATGACCGAACCTTGCCGACCTTTCACGTCGTTGACATGAAGCATGAGATGGGCAAAGGTCATGTGCCGCTTTCAAGAGCGCTTGTTGAGAAGCTTCGCGATCGATTCGAGAAAAAAGAACAGTCGATCCTCTTTTTGAACCGCCGTGGCTTTTCGGCAAGCTTGCTCTGCCCGTCCTGTGGCTTTGTTGCTTGTTGTAATCGTTGCAGTACAACGCTAACCTACCATCGCTCGGATGAGATCTTGCGCTGTCACTTGTGTGATTACGAAGAGTGTGCGCCTAAGCGTTGTCCAAAGTGTCGCGAGCAAGCTATCCAGTGGCGGGGTTCGGGAACGCAGCGTGTCGAAGACGCTGTGAAGGCTATTTTGCCCAAGGCGCGCGTGATGCGTATGGATGCAGACACGCTTGCTAAGCGCCACCGTTTTCGCGAGATTTTGGCGGATTTTCGCAAGGGAACGATTGATATTCTTGTCGGAACACAGATGATTGCCAAGGGGCTTGATTTCCCTAATGTGACGCTCGTTGGCATGGTTGATGCAGACTTATCACTACACATGCCAGACTTCCGCGCAGGCGAACGCACTTTTCAGCTTCTTGTCCAAGTCGCAGGCCGTGCAGGTCGTGGAGACTTAGCAGGCGAAGTGGTCGTTCAAAGTTTTACACCATCGAGCGCGCCCTTGCAGTTTGCCCGGCAGGCAGACTTTGAGGGGTTTCTTCATGCTGAGCTTGAGCAGCGGCGGGAGTTTCATTATCCGCCACACCGGCATTTGATTCGCCACATCTTTCGTGGGCGTAATCCCGAGAAGGTTGCTTTTGTTGCTGAGCAATGGGTGCGTATGCTTGAAAAGGCGGGCATTGAGGGTCTAGAGATTCGAGGGCCTGCACCGGCTCCGCTTGAAAAAGTTAAAGACTATTACCGCTTTCATGCCTGGTACTTTGTGGGTAAAGTTTCGCGCGTGATTCCTCGTTTGGCAGCCCTTAAGAAGGATTTTAAGGCCGACCGCGATGTGATCGATGTTTTGGATGTCGATCCAATGGATATGAGTTGATGCTAAAAGCTCCTCACGTGAGCGAGGAGCCTTGATCAAGGGTATGAATCTTTTACCATAGGGGTACTTCGAGGGGTGAGTACTCAATGTATGATTCACTGACGACGCTGTTTAGGTCGATGGCGATATCGGCAACGATCGATACAAGCTTCACGCTGTCGTAGATGCCTACCGCGTGGTTGTAGTTCTCAATGACGCTATTGACTTCTGGAGTTAAGGCATCGATGCCATTGTTAATTCTTTCAGAGAGCTCGTCGAGACCGAGTTGCGTGTTGTCGCCGTAAACCTTCGCAAAGTTTGCGTAGTGATTGTAGTTTTTTCTGTTGAGCGACTCGAGTTTTTCTAAGTCGTACTCAAGTGGATACTTCGTTCCTTCCTTGAGGGTGTCATTAAGGCGTGTCCATAAGGCATAGAAGCTGTTATAGCTGCCATACATGCTTTCAAGCTTTGCGTGGTAATCTTCCTTCTGAGCGTCGATAGCTTGATCAAATATTGCTTTAGCCTCGCGATACTCAGGGCTCTTCGGGCTGTGGGTTAACAGGTCTAAAGCGGCTTGCTGGAGCTCAGGATTGTTGGCAAATTTTGCGGTGTAAGCATCCAGAGATTCAACATAGCGAATGAGATCGATGTCTTTTTGGATGTTGGCGATGGGGCGGTTGAATTTAGCAAGATCCATCGAGATAACGATAAAAGCACTACTTAAGATACTATTCATGGTGTCGTATTTCTCGTCATCAAAAAACATCGATACTTGGCGTGCTGTCATTCCAGCATGTGTCCAGTTGATATTGGAGTTTACCTTGTCGATTTTTTGATCGAGGACTTGGACTGGAATGGCTGCGAATGCATAAGTGCTCAGAATGAGTGTTGATAGTAGCGTGATGAGTACTTTTTTCATAAATTTTCTTCCTTCTTTTAAGGATTTCATAGCAGGCATTTATAATAGGAGGCTTGAATAGATCTTTTTATTCCCTTGTTTTTGGGTTTTATGGATTCGTTTATTAAGTTATTGTTTATTAGTTATTTATATTATTTTTGAGTGGTGGGGATAAAAGAAAAGAGCCTTTCTAAGAAAGGCTCTTTTCCTCTGAAATTGAGAATGGTTTAGATCTTATAACGTTCTTTGAGCTTCAGTTTCGTTCATTCGAACTGTTACCATTTCTAGATAATGTTCCTCTAGGTCTGATGTGTACAAGTTAGATCTAGTGATCCAGCGAGATATTGCATAGAAGCGCCCGCTCTTACTGTCTTCAATGGCTTCTTCTATTGATTGCACAGCTTTTTTATACTCCATGGTATTAGGGGGAGTCATTAATAGCGTTTTCGCTGCAAATTGAAGATTTGGATAGTATGTTCCAAAGTATTCAATTTTTTCTTTTGCATAGTTTTTATAGTCATCACTGATCGATGTGTCTTCTTCTCCGAGTAAACGTGCGTAAACTTTGAGATATTGCTCCATGGAGCCTGTTTCATGACTATAATTCCAATCAAAACTGTGGGCATTCTTGATGAGCCACTTTTGGATGGATGCTTTTTCCTCAACACTGAGCTTGGCTTCTCGCTCAAAGCATTCGTCGATCATGGCTAAGGCGTTAGCTTCCCTGTCTTGGCTTAATATATCAAATTGGACACAATTTTCGCCTTCGTAGTTATCATCGTCGTCAAAAGGAAGGCATACGCTCTTAAGGCCTTGTACATTGGACGTTGCAATGAATGAGCCCATGCTTAGCGCTTCAAGCCCAACGAGACCACAAGCCTCAGCATAAGATGGCAAAACGGTATAGTCAGCAGCAAAGCGAATAACCATGCCCTTTTTGGTTTGGCTGTCTTTAAGGGTCGTGAGTTGATCTTGAGCTACATCTGTGTAAATTTTAACAGCACGGCCACTCTCTTCAAGCTTTGTAGCTTCATAGAGGGCCAAATCATAGCCAGGGCCCATGATCACCATTTGCCCCCCTAAGGAAGTGACTCGATCTGCAATGAGTCCTAGCAAGTCTGTTCCTTTTTCTCGTCCAAAACGTCCAACATAAAGAAAGAGGGGCTTGTTTGGATCAGAAATAATGTTAGCTTCATAGAGTGTTTGCTTTGCTTTTGCTTTTTTTTCAGCGAGATTAGATAAGTCTGCCGAGACAGCAAAACGGCCAAGTACTCCTCTTTTTTGTGGGTTAAATGCGTCTTGGTTCATGCCATTAAGAATGCCAGAGAAGCGACCTTCTTGAAAAAGAGATCTATATGTATCATGAGTTTTAAGAGAGAGTTCACTGTCGAGCATGTCTTCGGCTAGGCTAGGGGATACCGTATTTGTGGCATCGGCATAAGTAGCTCCTGTTTCTAGGATGTTGATAAGATTGCCTTTGTATTTAACGCCTTTATAGTACTTAGAATCCGGGTTGAGGTTTTTTATGCCGACGTGCTTTAAGCTGTCTTGATTAAGAAAGCCTTCGCCCTCAGCATGCATGTGAACGGTGTTTAAAATGCGGATAGGAGGAAGACCATATTCTTCACGCAAAGGATTGAGACTATCATTGAGTATGATTGCTGATATCAGAGTATGCCATGTGTGTGTATGAAGAATATCGACGTGCCCTTGGCCATTTTCGCCTCGATAGTTAGCAACCATCGCAGCAATAGCAGAATTTAAATAGAGAATGCGTGCACTTAGCTCAGAGTGGAAATATGAGCTGTAAACGCTGTTAGATTTATAAATATCAAATATACTTATACATTCAGGATCTGGTTGAATTAAAAATTGGGTAATCCCTTGGTCTCTGACCTTATAGATGGTTGAGCGCATCTTTTTGCCCCATACTTCGTGGTCCACATAGCCTACAAATGCGGCGTTGTAGTGGTTGTCTTTGAGGAAGTCAAAGAATGGAGAGATGATTGATAGATCTATGCTATTTTTCTCATTGAGTGCTCTTGTGAAATCTTTTATAAAATTTCCTAGGCCACCAACTCTAGCAACGGGAGTTTCCATAGCTGCTTGAAAGACGACTTTTTTATCGTTGTAGTGATATGTCTCGGGTAGGTTTGCTTCGTCAAAAGTTGCTGAGCTAAGTGATACGAATTCAGTGCCGCTGATATCAATCAATGGATAGAAGGCAAGGCTGCTCACATCGATGGACTCGATATCGTCAATCATGGAATATTCTATAAGCTTATCCGCTACGTATTGAGGTATTGTTTGCCCATTTAGTTTAGCTCGGATAGCTTGATCTCTTAATATAAAGATTTCTTGATGTGAGAGAGATTGAATAGCTGTTGTGTAATCCTCTTCATAGGAGTCAGAGAAAAAAAACTCATCGAAATCATCATCGTCAATCTTACTTGTAATCAAAGCATAGCCGTCGTTTTGAGTAAAAGGATCGCTGTATTGGATTGGGTTTATGTAAGATATTATATTCGTTGTTATTCCGATGATCGAAACACTTCCGATTATGGCAAATGCTGTATATTCTGAGCAGGTTTTGATAATCAACGCCGTTGTACTATCAAGAATAGGCTGAAATAGGTTTTTTACAAAGTTAAGCACAAATTCTGTCTGTTTTTATTTATGTGTGTAAAGGAGTGAACGAATGATCTTTGTCACCAGCAAAGACTTTAATGTTCCCGCATTTCTTAAAAAAGCTCACGGAAAATAAGCTTTTTTAAGCTAAACTAGCCTGTTTTTTTGGGGGGATTTTAAGCCTTTTGGGTAGCTAAGTCTTCGCTGAGTTCTAACTTGCTGTTAGCCTGGGTTTTATTCCAGTTTATCAGGAATAAGAGCGTTCCTAAGGCTGCACTGCCCAGGAAAAATAGGATGGGAGCGTTCCAGCCCCATGTATCCGCAAGAAAGCCGACACCCACGCCTGAAAAGGCCCCGCCCAGGTAGCCAAAAACGCCGGTGAGTCCAGCAGCGCTAGCAGCAGCCTTGCGCGAGCCAAATTCCGCGGCAGCAACACCTACGAGTACTTGAGGGCCGTAGAGCAGGAAACCCATGAGTGATAGGAGGATAAATTCAAGGCCAGGGATGGTCCCTGGGCTCATCCAGAAAAAGAGAAGACATAGTGCAAGAACACCCATGTACAGACAGCTTACGGCACTTCTGCGACCGCTGAAAATCTTGTCCGAAAACCATCCTGCGAGGATGCCGCCGATGAGCCCCATGAACTCAAAAGAAGACATCTGGAAGCCTGCGTGTGCAAGGCTGATTCCTTTGGTTTCTTTGAGAAAAGTTGGAGCCCAGTTGAAGAAGCCCATACGAATGACATAGATGAAGAAGTTGGCAATACACATGTGCCACAGGGGCTTGTTAGGTAGAATGTGCTCAAAGAAAATCTCCCGGTAGCTAATGCGCTCGTTTTCATCCGTGCGCTCAGATTCGGGGAGTTGCTCTTTTTCTTCAATGCTCGGAAGCCCTAGAGACTTAGGATTGTCGCGCAAGCGCTCAAAAATGATGAGCCCAAGGACGATGCATGCGATGCCAGGGGCGATAAAGGCCATGCGCCACTCAAAGTGTTGGATAAGCCAAGGGGCTGCAATGAGGATCCCAATGGCGCCTATTTCTCGGGAGCTGTTGCAGATGCCCCATTTTGTGCCGAGCTCTTTGGGCCCAAACCACTGTGTTAATGAGCGCGTGCATGGAGGCCAGCCCATGGACTGAAACCACGCGTTGGCTACGTAGAAAACGCCAATCATCCAAATCGAGCTCGAGAACCCGATGCCGATGTTGACAAGCGCGGCCCCGATAAGGCCAATTGCCATGAAGTAGCGAGCATTGGAGCGGTCACAAATGCACCCTGCGATAAATTTGCAAATACCGTAGCTAATGCTAAAAGCCGTTAGGATCCAGCCGATTTGTGTTTTGGTGAGGCCGAATTCATCGAGGATGCTGGGGACTGCAAGTGAGAAGTTTTGCCGTACGAGATAAAAGGAAGCGTAGCCGATAATCAGTGCGTATAAGATGCGTGTTCTCCAATAGTTATACTGCTTATCAATGGCTTGGCTCGCTTCTTGCATAGTTCTTTGGTAAAGGTTCAACTTAAAAGGGTGCCCTGTATATACACTTCTTTATGAGGAGATTTCCCCAGTTTGCATCGCATTTAGATGAAGCTATTTATGGCCTCTGTCAATGGAATCTTACGCCAAGGAATAAGCGTTTATAGGTTATTCAGATTGTTTATAGATTCTAATAGTATTGCTAAAGATATCTTCTATTGAAGGACTTACGTGTCTTGAAAGGGGTCTTATGGAGAGGCTAATGACGACCTTGCGTGCAGGTGTCTAAAAGCGCCTTTTCAAGTTGTTCAAGATCATGGTTTTCGAGTGGCAGTTGCGTGTCTGCAGATTCTAGGTGAAAGCTGTCGATAGCTGTATAGCGCTCCGTTAGGATGCGCCCAAAGACGATGTTAAGCTTATGATCGAAGAATATTTTCCCTAGTTCGTAGAGAAGACCGAGGTGGTCATTGGTTTCGATGTGCGCAATGATGCAGTGGAGGTCTTGGCTGAGAGATACCTCCACTTGAGGTTCCAGATGCGTATCGAGGCGTTTTTCCCGCTTGCTGAGGAGGGACTTTGATTTGTGCGCTTTGGCTTTAATCGTGGGTAGCAGTTCTTTTCCTTCTAAAAGAGCTTCTACGAGAGCCTTTTCAAAGACGCTTTGGACTTGAGGGTCTTTCGCTGCCCCTCCACCAGGCTTTGCGACAATAAAGGTGTCCAAGGCGATGTCATCTTCTCGAGTTGCTGTTTTTGTCCCTAGGATCGTTAGCCCCGCGACCGTGAAGGCGCCTGCTAGTTTATAGAAGAGCCCCGCACGATCCCAGGTAACCACGTTAACGAGGGTTAAGTTTTGATTTAAATCATCCTCCCAATGGATGATAGGTTTGAGTGGGTGGGTTTCTGTCTCTTCAAGCATTTGTTTGAAGAAGGCGTGCACCATGTCTATATGAAGGGCAATGCCTTCGAGACGTTTATTAGCAAAGTAACTGGCAGGAAGTGTGTTGAAGTGAGCTTCGATTTCCTCTTTGGGTGCCTCGGTGAGGCCTTTTTGCTTTTGAAAAGCTTCGTAAAAAATGGCTTTTTGATCCTTAACTTGCCGTCCTGTACCTTCGGGTCCATGGACTAAGGCCTCGAGTGTTGTTTCATAAAGGCGCCGGTGTAAGGCTTCTTTATGGCTGTTCCAGAGGTCGGGCGTTGTGCCTTTGGCATCGCAAAAAGTGTGTATATAGAGGTGGTGTAGCTGTTCAGTGGTTCCCACTATTTTTGCGAAATGGCAGGCACTTTCGGGGTTGTCCAGATCGTGCTGTTGCCAAAAGCGCGTCATAGCTAAATGCTGTTCGATGACAAAACGTATGTGCCCCTTGGGTGTTTTTTCAATATGCAGGCGCTCGAGGATCGCGTCGGAAAGCTTTGCGCCGACCTCTGCGTGGTTTTTGATTCCTTGAGCCTTCCCGATGTCATGAAGGAGGAGTGTCAGGTAAAGCAGGTGCGGGTTGTCTGTTTTGTAGAGGGCCTTATGGTAGTGTGTCGCTTCCTTTTCAGCGACGATACTGTCGAGTACTTTGATCGTGTTGAGTGTATGAATGTCAGCTGTGTAGCGATGGTAGTATTCATGTTGGACAAGGCAGGTGAGCTTGCCGAACTCTGGGATATATTTCCCGAGGACGCCGAGCTCGTGCATCATGCGTAGAATGGGGTAGACGCGGCCCATGTCCTGCAGAATCGCTTTAAAACTCGTTGCCGCGTCTTTATTTTTGAGTAGATATTGAGAGATCAGTGGAAGAGACTCCCGAATACGCTGAGCCAGCTCAAAATCCGGTGTGACGCTATATTGCTGGCAGTAACGAAAGCACCGAATGAGCCTGACCGGGTTCTCTGTAAAAATGTTTGCGTGAGTATAGCTTAAGTTATCTTTTGAAACCCAGAATCCATCGACTTCTTTACGCCTCTTGTTGGTTTTTGAGCGTTTGTTTCCATAGTGGTCTAGTCGGTGTTCGAGCAGGTGGGCTAAATCAAAGATGGTACTTGCATGATGGTAGTAATCCTTCATGAAGGCCTCGACACGCTTAAAAACACGAGAATTCTGGTAGCCAAGCTTGAGCGCGATCTGGGGCTGTTTGTCTAAGGTGAGAATGTCATTGGGCCGTGTGCTTTGCAGATGGAGTTCGCAGCGAATGCGAATTAAGGCATCATAGGCTTGTTGAAGCGCTTTAAGCTCTTCTTTACGGAGCAATTGCTTTTTGTGAAGGGCTTTAAGATCGGCAGTGCCCAGGCGCATTTGGGCAAGCCAGAGCATGTTTTGGTAGTCCCTTAAGCCGCCGACGCCGTTTTTAATGTCGGGCTCTTGAAGGAATATCGTGTCGTCGTAGCGCTTATGTCGATTGGCTTGGACAGTCAGCCGGTCTTTAATAAAGCCCTTAACGTGTTCTTTTGTGTAGGCTTTGAAAGAGCGCTCAAAGTTTTTAAAGAGAGTTTTGTTCCCTGCTAAATAACGTGCTTCGAGGAGTGCATTGCGCGTCTTGATATCCTTCCGTGCTAGTTGAATGCACTCTGAGATGGTTCTGCTTCCGTGGCCCACCTTTAGTTTTAAGTCCCATAGAGGGTAGAGGAGTTCGCTAGAAAGCGCTTCGTGTAAGTGTTGAAAATCATCTTTGTTGACGCCTTCTTTGCAGAGAAAAAGAATGTCTATATCGCTCATCGGGCAGAGCTCTTCTCTACCATAGCCTCCAAGTGCAATGATGCTGACTGATTGCCTTAAGAGCTGTTTCTTGGAGAATGCTCTTTGGGTGAAGGCAAATAGTTGTTGTATGAGCGTGTCGATGATCGCGCTTCGCCTCTGGGCAGTTTGGCTGCCCGAGCTGCCTTGGCGATGGGCGCGTACGAGCATTTTTGTCTCAAGCTCAAGGAACTTTTTGCAGCGACTGAGCCGTTGTTTGGGTGTAGACTGCGCTGGAAACGTAAGCCGCTGACATGCGTGCTTTTGGATGCGCTGCGTGGAGGGGCTTGCCATAGAGGATGTTAAAGGTTTGTTCAGGGTGTGAGTGGGGGCCGATAAGCGCAATATTTTTCTTTTCATAAAATCGGGGTTTACAGTGGCCTAGAGCCTCTGGTAGCGTGCGTTATGGCTGAAATTGCAAAAGCGTACAGTCCTAAAAGCGTTGAAGCTAAGTGGTATAAACACTGGCTTGAGCATGGGTGTTTTGAGGGTAAGGCAGACTCTGATCGAGAGTCCTATTGCATCATGATTCCTCCGCCCAACGTCACGGGAAGGCTTACCATGGGCCACGTGCTCAACAATACCATTCAAGACATCTTGATCCGCCGGGCCCGTCAGCAGGGCAAGGCCACCTTGTGGCTTCCTGGTACAGATCATGCTGGCATTGCCACTCAGTCTCGTGTCGAGCGTGAGCTTAAGGCAGCGGGTAAGTCCCGTCATGATCTGGGTCGTGAGGCCTTTTTCCAAAAAGCCTGCGAGTGGCGCGATGAACACGGGGGCATTATTTTTGAGCAGCTTCAGCGCCTGGGTGCTTCGTGTGATTGGGGTCGCTCCGTCCACACTTTAGATGATGACTATAGCAACGCCGTGATCACTTCCTTTGTGAAGCTTTACGAGCGGGGCTATATCTATCGGGGTAAGCGCATGGTTAATTGGTGTCCTATTAGCCTCACAGCCTTGTCGGATGAAGAGGTCATCATGAAGCCTCAGAAGGGCTCTCTTTACAAGATGCGTTATCCTGTTGTTGAGCGCCCGGGTGAGCACTTAGAAATTTCGACGACCCGGCCCGAGACCATCATGGGAGACACCGCAGTTGCTGTCCACCCTGAGGATGAGCGTTACAAGCACTTGATAGGCCTTCATTGCATGCGCCCCTTCCCTCAGGAGCCTATTCCTATCATCGCCGATGAGGCTGTCGAGCGCGAGTTTGGCACGGGGGCCCTCAAGGTTACACCTGCTCATGATAAGGTAGACTTTGAAATAGGCCAGCGTCACAAGCTCCCCAGCCGTGATGTTATGCATCCAGATGGCCGGCTTAATGAACTCGCTGGTGAGGAATTCTCGGGCAAGGACCGCTTTGAGGCTCGCAAGCTTGCGGCTCAAAAGCTCAAAGAGCTCGATCTCCTCGTCGATGTCGAAGTCTATGAGAATAGCGTTGGTTTCTCCGAGCGTGCGGATGTCCCTGTCGAGCCGCGCATTTCGGATCAATGGTTCTTGCGTTATCCTCAGGTTGAGGAGGCTAAGCAAGTCGTTCGCGATGGGCTCATTCGTTTTTATCCTCAGCGCTGGGTGAAGACATACCTTCACTGGCTGGACAATATCCAAGACTGGTGTATCAGTCGTCAATTGTGGTGGGGGCATCGCATTCCCGTTTGGTACCGCAAGGGAGAAGATCGCAAAGATCCTAAACATTGGCATGTTTCTGTCGAAGGTCCCTCAGATCCTGAAAATTGGGAGCAGGAGGAAGACGTTTTGGATACATGGGCTTCTTCGTGGATTTGGCCCTTTGCTACGCTCGGCTGGCCCGATAGTGAGGCTGAGACCGCACGAGACTTTCATTACTGGTACCCAACCAGCGACCTTGTCACCGGCCCAGACATTATTTTTTTCTGGGTCTCGCGGATGATCATGGCCGGGCTTGAGTTCATGGAAGGAAGTGGCCTCGATGCGCGGATTCCCTTTAAAAATGTTTATTTCACAGGCATCATTCGCGATGCTCAGGGGCGCAAAATGTCTAAGTCTCTGGGCAACTCTCCTGATCCCATCGAACTCATCGACAAGTACGGTGCTGATGGCTTGCGCTTCGGCATTATGAGTATTGCTCCTCAAGGGCAGGATGTCCTTTTCAGTGAGGGTGGGGTTGAGCAGGGGCGTAATTTCTGCAACAAGCTCTGGAATGCTTGCCGCTTCCGCCAGCTTTCAGGCGATGTCGCGGTGAATGACTCCCTGGCTGCTATTATTGGCCGTATAGAGCCCGAGCACTGCGATGCGATGGATCAGGCTATCCTGGCCCAGCTTGCAGCAACGCTCGACAAGGTCCATAAAGACCTCGATGCTTTTGAGTTTAATAGCGCAGCCCAGGCCATTTATGCTTTCTTCTGGGGAGATTTTTGCGATTGGTATGTTGAGGTTTCCAAGGCCAAGCTCCAATCCGATATGAAGCGCAGTACTTGCTTGGCTATTCAAGATCTCTGCCTCAGGCAAGTCCTTCTCATGCTCCATCCTTATACGCCCTTCATTACTGAAGAGCTTTGGCACACCATGGGATATGCCTCCTC
The DNA here is from genome assembly GCA_002313355.1 of Opitutia bacterium UBA1116. Classification (GTDB taxonomy): domain Bacteria; phylum Verrucomicrobiota; class Verrucomicrobiia; order Opitutales; family UBA1977; genus UBA1977. The sequence goes on from DCBD01000116.1 coordinate 20,477, forward strand.
AGAGACTGCGTTCATCCAAAATACCTTGCTAGAGCAGGGGGGGGATTTGCTCGCTCTCTTAAAAGAACAGGGCGTTGTGCTCAATGAGGCCGTCGTTGATCGTATCACCGCTTTGCGCGAGTTTATCTCGCATGCGCGTGCCTTAAAGGCGCAGTACCGCGTTCAGTCCAAAAAAGACGTTAGCTTTCAGCTCGCTTCTAATGCTCTTGGCAAGGAGGTGCTTCAGGCCTATGAGCCTGTTGTGCTCAGTCTTGCCGGTGCAGCTTCCATTGCACTGGGTTCAGATAGGGACGATTGTCCTGCCGTTGTCACTCCACTGGGGACACTTTACCTAGAGCTTGGCTCCAGTGTGGATATCGTTGCTGAGCGTGAGCGTCTGAATAAGGAGCTTGTTCGGCTCGAAAAGGCCATTCGCGCCGGTGAGTCGAAGCTCAAAAGTCCAGAATTCCTTCAAAAAGCACCTGAGAAGATTGTGCAAGGTGCTCGAGATCAACTTGCTGAGTCTCAAAAGCAGCGAGAGGAGATCGAGCGTCTTTTGAGTTCTTTATAGGCCCTTGTGGAATAGAGCTTGAAACCGTTCATTTTGTGAATACTTTCAAGGACTGACTTTCTATGACGCACAGCGAAACAAAACCTACGGTTAAAGGCCCTCCAGGAAATTGGCGCTCCTGGTTGATTTGGTCCATTGCAGCTATCTTCTATTTGTACGAGTATTTCGTTCGCGTGGCTCCCTCAGTCATGATCGAAGAGCTCGAGGTGGACTTTCAAATCACAGCAGCCACCTTCGGTGCAGGTATGGCCGCGTACTATTATATTTATGCTCCGATGCAGATTGTGGTCGGTGTTTTGCTTGACCGCTTTGGTGGGCGTCTCTTGA
>DCBD01000112.1:0-11541 GCA_002313355.1 Opitutia bacterium UBA1116
CTCTAGCCCAAAAGAACATTTATGGGTTGAAGGTGCTGGGCACAATGATGTCATTGAGGTTGCCGGTAGCAGTTATGAAAAAGCGATTCTTGATTTTGTCCAATTAGTCAATACCGATGCCGAAAAAAGCACTCATCATTCTTCACAAGGGTTTTGAAGAAATCGAAGCCATCTCGCCGATTGATATCTTAAGGCGCGCGGGTGTTGAGGTAACGGTTGCATCCAGAGAAGATACCCTACTGGTCGAGGGGAAAAGCTCTATCCAACTGCAAGCAGAATCCTTACTCGATGCCGTATTAGAAAAAACCTTTGACGGCATCATTCTTCCAGGTGGCCCTGGAACAAAAAGGATGGTCACCGACGAGCGCATCCTTGAACTTGTGCGCAATCAAGCAGCCACCGAACGATGGATCGGAGCGATTTGCGCAGCACCGCTTGTTTTAAAAGCAGCAGGCGTACTCAAAGACCACCGCTACACCGCCCACGTATCCACACAAGAAGAGCTACCGCATCGCGTAACGCGCCAGCGCGTTGTTATCGACTTTCCCTTCATTACATCTCCCGGTGCTGGCACAGCCATACCCTTTGCCCTAGCCTTAACAACGGCCCTTGCTGGCCAAGCAACGGCACGCGAAGTGGCCATGGCCATTGGCTGGTACGAGAGCAATACGTTCGAAACTTCTCGGGCAATGGCTGAATATTGAGATAGGCTAAAGGACGTTGTTAGAAACAAAAAATGTGCTAGCAGGAAGATCCGCACGCTGCAGCGTACGGATAAAATCGCCGAGATAAGTCCCCCAAGAGCGCAGGTAGGCACGCCAGAGTATCCAGTAAGTCTCATTATAAGTTGCTTGGTGAATGCGCCGTGCAAATGCCGTGCGCTGATCAGTGACCACCTCCCCATCTTCAAAGGTGTGGTAGCCATAGAAGTGGAGGACATTCATCGTAACCCTCGAGCCTGCATCGACGAGCATTTGAATAATGTCACGACTACAACCAAAATAAATAGCAAACATTAAAAGACTGTGTTCTACAGCATCGCCTTGAAAATTCATTGGGTTGAGGTAATTGCCTCCTTGTCTTAAGGCCACCTGAGCGATGATCGCGGGAAGGCCCAAAGCTAAACCAGGTGCTCTATCCTGGGGTACTGCATGGAGGTTGAAGACTTCGCCTCTGAGGGCATTGACATTGCCTCCCCTATCTAGTGCGAGGCGAACAAGGTCTGCATTGTGGAGCCAAACCGCATAATAGAGCAAGGCATCGGCATTGAATTCATAGCGTGCATACAGCATCGTATCGTCATTCAAAGCGCGGCGCACGAGACCCTCCAAGAATCTTCGGATAAAAGGAAGCTCATCAGAGTCAGGGTCGTTTTCTTGAGTGGCCAAGGGTGTCCTGAGGCCCTGCCATACAGGGTGGACATTATTTGCCTGCAGCAAAACCTCCATCGCATCTAATGAGCCTTCAACATCTTCGTCAACGAGGGCAGCATGGTAGGCTTGGACATGGGCTTGATTGCCAATATGATTAATGAGGTGTGCTACTTGAGGAGAAGGATTTGTGGTAACGGGGATAATAATGACGAATTCTATCACCTGAGGGGCAGCGGGAACATCCGATTCCGTTCCGTTATTTGGAAGACCAAAAACACTTGGGTAATGCTCTTGGATGCGTGCGCTCGCAACCAAAAACAAGCTAAGCAAACCGACCATCAGGAATAGAGATCTCTTTAGGTGCATGAAAACAGTTATTAGGATGAGCGCTAAAGACTTGGCAAGGTCCAAAAACACTCAGCCCGTGGCCCAAGGCGCTTAATCGTTGATCATGAGCTAATAAACTGCATGCTAGAAGATAAAAAACTTCCCTCTTATGACCAAGGCTCCTCAAATTTTTGACTTTATTGTGATTGGCGGTGGTAGTGCTGGCTTTGCCGGTGCACGCACTGCCGTTGCCCAAGGTAAGCGCGTGGCGATTGTCGATGGCTCGGAAACGCTCGGCGGCCTGTGTATTTTGCGCGGCTGCATGCCCTCGAAAACATTGATCTATGCTGCTGAGGTACTCCACCATGCTAAGCACGGAAAAACCTTCGGCCTGGATATTCCCACAGCAAAGATAGACATCCAAGCACTGCATAAGCGCAAAAAGGCGATCATCGAGGATTTTGCAAGCTACCGGCAAGAGCAACTGGGCTCGAAGGACTTTACGGTTTTCCGCTCGAATGCCCACTTTACGGGGCCCAATACGGTTGAGCTCGATGATGGGACAGAACTGAAAGGTGAAAAATTCCTCATTGCAACAGGCTCTGTCATTAGCGAACCCGATGTACCCGGTCTTGCCCACGCACGCAAGCTCACTAGTGATGAAATCCTCGACCTTGACTATGTGCCCGAGTCTGTCGTCGTGCTTGGCGGGGGGATCGTCGCCTGCGAATTAGGGCAGTTCCTAAGGCGCATCGGCAGCCGCGTCATCATGATCCAGCGCAGCAAACATATCTTAAAAGAAACATCCTCTGAAGCGGCCTCCGTCGTTGAACAGGCTTTTCGCGATGAAGGCATCGAGCTCTATACAGACACGGCCATCCAGCAAATCACCCAAGGCCCTGATGGCGTACACATACGCTTTCACCATCAAGGAAAACGTGCCTCGGTCGAAGCCAAGTACCTAGTCAACGCGCTTGGTAGAAAACCTGCCACGACCACACTCGACCTTGAGGCTGCCGGCATCCAAACCAAGCCCAGTGGGCACATCGAAGCCAATCGCTTTCAACAAACGACGAACCCTAATATCTACGCAGCCGGTGACTGTACTGGACCCCATGAAATCGTGCACATTGCGATCCTTCAAGGGGAATGCGCAGCCAAGCATGCTGGGGGCCACAAACCACCCCCGATGGACTACGATCACGTGCTTAAGGTTATTTTCACCGATCCTCAAGTTGCTCAAGTTGGCCTCTCCGAAAAAGAAATCCAAAAGCGCAACATCCCCTACGTGAGTGCAGAGTACCCATTTAACGATCACGGGAAATCCATCCTTATGGAAGCGCATTACGGCTACGTGAAAATTTTCGCTAACAAAGATATGGGCTGCATCCTCGGAGCAGAATGTGTTGGCAGGGACGCCAGCGAGCTCATCCACCCGCTTTCGGTTGCAGTAGCGCTTGAGGCAAGTGCTTCAGACATGCTCAAGGCACACTGGTACCACCCGACGCTATCGGAAATCTGGACTTACCCGCTCGAAGAAATTGCAGAGGCTGTGACAAGCTAAGCCATGATGGGCAAGGCCTCATCCAGCGCTACACGACCTTCGTAGAGAGCCTTGCCAACAATCGCCCCTTCGAAATTGGGGTGTGTTTGCTTGAGTGCAGCGAGGGCCTTCACGTCTTCAAGGCTACCCACGCCGCCAGAGGCAATCACGTGGGCGGGTACGGCATCGAGCATAATTTTTTGGGCCATGATGTTCGGGCCATCGAGCATGCCGTCTCGAGCAATGTCGGTATAGATGAGCGTCTCAACGCCAAGGTCACAAACGCGCTTAGCAAGGTGGAGAGCATCAAGGGATGAAGTATCTACCCAGCCACGAACGGCGACCTTACCGGCTTTAGCATCAATCCCAACGGCAACCCTTGGGCCAAAAGCTTGAACGAGCTCATAGAGAAAGGCATCATTTTCACAGGCCTGCGTACCGATGATGATGCGCTTGGCGCCTACATTAAGCGCGGACTCTACATCAGCAAGGCAACGAAGCCCCCCGCCCCATTGGACGTGAAAACCAAGGCCGACAAGTGCTCTTAAGACATGGAGGTGGACTGGGCGACCTTCGAAGGCCCCCTCAAGATCTACAGCGTGCAACCAGCGGGCCCCAGACTCAAGCCAGGCCTCTGCAGGCTCGAGAGGATTTTCGTAGTAGACAGTCTCCGCGTCAGCCTTGCCCTGGCTCAAGCGAACACAGCGACCGCGCATAATATCAATGGCAGGAAAGACAGTCATCAATGTGAGTTCTAGTAAGCTTCTCCCTAAATCCAAGATAAAAGTGGCCTTGAATCTATCAATAAAAATTTGTATGCTTCTTGCTAACATGACTGCGATAAAACCACCTGAATTTCTCAAAGCACTCCTTGAAGCACGCTCGCCCTCAGGCTATGAGCATGAAGTGCAAGCTGTTGTCGACAAACACTTGAAGCCCATTGCTGACAGCTATGAAAAGGACGCTATCGGCAACCGCATTGCAACCCTTAATGCGAAGGGATCGCCGACTCTCATGCTCGCTGGCCATATGGACGAGCTGGGCTTCATCATTCGCTATATAGATGAAAAGGGATTTCTTTATTTTGATACCATCGGCGGGCACGATCTTACGATCATCTCAGGCCGGCGCGTCTCTATCCTCACAGCCAAAGGAGAAGTCCTGGGCGTAACGGGGAAACGCGCGGTGCACCTCATGTCTCCAGAAGATCGTAAAAAGGTACCGAAAATCCACGAACTATGGATCGACATTGGTGCAAAGGATAAAAAAGAGGCTGAAAAACGTGTCTCTATCGGAGATGTTGCCGTATATGATCATGGCTATACACAGCTAACGGAAAAGATTGCTGCAGCGCGGGCTTTTGACAACCGCTCTGGCTGCTATGTCGTCTGTGAAGTACTCAGGCGCTTAGCCAAGTCTAAAAAGAAGCTCGCCACTAAAGTGGTTTCCGTTGCGACAGCACAAGAGGAAATTGGTACACGCGGGGCCATTACTTCAGGTTACTCCGTGAACCCAGATATTGCCATTGCCGTTGACGTTGGCCATGCAACGGATCATCCAGACTGCGACAAAAAGAAATTTGGAGAGTTTAAGCTAGGCGGCGGGCCAATCCTCTGCCGCGGGCCAAACATTAACCCTATTGTCTTTAAGAAACTCGAAGACTGTGCCAAGGCTCTCAAGATCCCTTACCAGATCGAGGCTGAAGCACGGCCAACGGGCACCGACGCACGCTCAATACAAATGGCTCGTGCAGGTGTGGCGACCGCACTCGTCTCCCTTCCCTTGCGCTACATGCACACACCCAGCGAGTTGATGCATCTTGACGACATCGAGCATGCCGTGCAGCTCCTCGTCCGCTTCGCCCAAAGTGTAAAAAAGGGCGATAACGGAGCTTGGTAGCTTACTAGGATATTTTTAGGCTGCGGTTGCGGCTATGTTTTTCTGCAGCAAGTCAATGGTTGCATCGATTCGACTCAACTCTGGAGCCAATACCGTTGCGTAAGGTGTCCCTTCGATTTTCTTTTTCTGCTCGGTTAAGCCGGCTATCTGTTCTTTTAAGTTCTCAACAAGAGCGTCTTCACCGCCACTTTTGAGCTCTCCTGTTTGATCCAAAGCTCTGTCTGCACTACGGAGCGCTTTCTCAGCATCCTTTCGGTAGCCTATCTCAGTATCTCTTTCCTCTATAGCGAGCTTCAATGCAGCAACGTTATTTTCGAGCACACCTATCTTAATATCAATAGCGTCTAGCACTGGAGCGAGTATCGGCGCATGAGGGCTTGCAAGCAGCTTGTCTTTTTCAGCATTCAGCGCGCTTATCTGAGTATTCAGACTTGAAACAACGCTCTCTTCTTGGCCACTTTTAATCATGCCTACCTGGTCTAAAGCACTATCTGCAGCAACTAAGGCCACTTCGGCACGTGCTTGGTCAGGCCCAGCGATACCACTGATAACACCCTTCACCGAAGCTAATACGACCGAGAGCACGGGGACATCTTGTGCCTTCTCCGCATAAACGCTCTTGCGAATATTCATTTGTTCTGAGATCGCCTCGTCCATTTCCTTCGAGATCTCGCCTTCGCCAGAGCTGTAGGCCTTAACGGTCTCTTCAATAGCAATGCGCTCAAGGGCGCTCGCCATCCATTCATCGGTAACCTTATCAGGACCCACTTCAATGGCCTGCTTCTCGACGGCATCCAGGAAGCTCATCCCGATGCGCGTTGTGTGTTCTGGCCCTAAGAGAAATTCATTGCTCTCGAGTCTTCCCTCAAGCCCAGCCTCTTTGCCTACCGCATCATTAAAGAATGCATCCCCTCTTTCAAGACACGCTTTCACGTCAGCATCGATTTGATCCATCATGACATTCATCGCCTCGATACTTCCCTTTAGGGCAGCTACCTTAGCATCGATCTGCTCGATTACAGGCTTCAAGACAGATTTTTCTGCATGTGGGTGGTCAGCAAGCTTAACTCTTTCTGCTTCGAGTTCTTTAACCTGAGCATCGAGCTTGCGCATAACAACCCCTTCGTCACCACCCTTAACCAAGCCAGCTTGATCCAAAACACTATCGGCACGAACCATGAGGGCCTCTGCCTCGACCTTAAAGTCTTTAGACTCCATGAATGCGACATGATCGTTAAGAAGATCTATCCGCACATTAAGATCGCGCACCTCAGTATCCAGCTTCTCTGCAGTGAAATCATTCGAAGCAATATTGTCTCGAATTTCTTCAAGCGTTGCCACCTGAGCTTTAATGCGCAGGAGTGGAGCCGCCTCTGCAGCATCCGGGCTTTTAAGCTCATCTAAAACGCCATCTGCACTGACCAGCGCAGCTTTGGCCTGCTCCTGGTAGACAGCATAGGAAAGGAAGTTAGCGTGTGTTTTAAGCCCCTCTAGTTTATCGTTGAGTTCTTTAAGAATAGGCCCACGTACTTCTTTGACATGTGGGTTTGTGAATCGTGTGCGAAGGATCTCTTGTTTTTTATTCTCAAGATCCTTAATTTGCCCGTTCATCTGGCGCAGGAGCGAAGCTTCTTTCCCTGACTCAACAAACCCTGCTTTTTCCATGAGCTTATCAGCCTCTACGATAGCATCCACTACTTTGGGAAGCATCCGTTCTTCTCTACCCAAATCGCCAACGCCTGCCTTTATGGCAGGGGCTAAGAAGAGACTAACAAAGTACCCAATGGACTTCTCATTGATAATACCCTTGTGAGCATTTTCAGAGGCATACTTATACCCGAGATCATTTTCATGCTTCTTGACGAACGCACCTAAATGAGGGAAGCGCGCGACGAACTGATCATGCTTTTTATGTCCTTCATTTAAATAGTCCGCTAAAGCCATCTCAAAAACACCCTTCATCGCCTCTATGGGGTACAGTTCTCCAGGATGCTCTTTAGCAAACACCTCAAGATTGGCTTTCATATTATCTTTAAACGTTTGTTCAAATTCTTTACGTTTCCCATTATCGGGAAAAATATCTTGAAGAAGGTCATTCTCACTATTCAAGTAACTAGTGTACATATCGTGATTGATCCCATAAGCGATCTCCTCACGTGTATAAGTCGATCTTGGGTTCATCTCAGCCCAGTCAGCACCTTTGTGCAAAGCATTATTCTTAACCATGCTGAGTGTTCTTGAATCTCTCACTTTAGGATCTGCAACAACCATTTCATCAAAGAGGCTCTCAATCTCACCACTATAGTAAGCGGCCTTCTCGACCTCTTTGTAAACATCACTCGTCTTGTACTCTTTGTGAGCAAGATCTGTGCAGCGTATCAACACCTCGAAGGTACTTAATGAGTCCATGAGGTTTTCGTCTCGAACTAACTTTGCCTGTGCTACTTTCTCAGCGGCTTTCTCACGAACAAAATTAACACCCTTTTCTTGACCCGAGTAATGTGTAGAGCCATCTCGCGTCTTAAAGGATGTATTATCTGGCCTATCAAATCGCATGCGAGCAAGCATGGTAATCGCAGTACGTTCAAAAATAGCTTCGAGCATCGCGTCACTAAGGGGTTCTCGGTGGATTTCTGAATGACGCATCACTTCAAATTCAAAAGCACGACCAATTAAGTTCAAGCGATCTCGAGTAATACCATGAAGTTTTGGGTTTTTAAGTGTGTCTGGATGGATTTCACCCATTTTTTTCTGAAAGAACTTTTCAGACTTTTTAACATTTTCATCCCGAACAGAAATACGCTCAAATGAGACTTTTTTGCCTTCTACAGCATGGGCTTCTTCCTTTGGAAAAGCTAATTCATCAAGGCTAGCATCTTTCAGAATAATATCCGCAATATCTTGATCGCTTAAATCTTTGTCGGCATACGATTCTGAACCTACAATCTCAATCAATTTATCTTTAAGTAACTCTTTTTGATCACGAGCTAAAGAGGGAAGCTTATCTTCAACAAACTGCTCGGCTTTTCGTTGATTATCAGTAAGCGACTCCAAGTCGCTCCTTGCGAATGAGACTTTTTTGCCTTCTACAACATGGGCTTCTTCCTTTGAGAAGGCAAGTGCTTGTAAATAAGGTTCGTCCATAACAAGACCAATAAAGTCGTCACGGTCCAAGACTTCTCCACGATGCAGGCTGCTCGTATCCACTGCCTTAAGAAGCTCCTGCTTGAGTAGCCTTCGCTGACCTGGCTCTAAGTGTGAAAACTCTTTGTCAACAAATCGCTCGGCCTTGTTCCGATTGACCTGAAGCGTATTCATATCTTTGAAACTTGGATTTCCAATCTCTCGATCGTATATCGAAGTTGTGGGGACATCGACTTTCTCAGGCTGTTGTGCTGCCTTCGGGTCACCCTTGCCAACTTCCACGTGCTTGCCGCTAAAACCCAACGCTTCGCCAATAGTATGCGCCCATGATGAAAGCGTCCGAGTGACTACGTTGTCTGTAAAACTTATACCGCCCATGATACTGCCTCCTACTTTCTCTAGATGTTCTATGTTAAAATTTACTCTTCAGTTAAAGCTTATAGCCTTAGGACAAGCTTTACTTAAAATAACACAGCTTCAGGGAGATTCAAGGGACCTGCAAAAAATAGATAGTAGGCTATAAATAATAATAAAGAAAGGTTGTTATCATTCAATATAACTGATGATGATAAGTACCTTGCTGACAATAAATACGTCGCTCTATTTACCTCTTTGATAGAAACTACGCCAGAGGATAAAGACCCCACAGCAAAGTCCTAGCCACTGCGCAAAAGAAACCGGCTCGGGAATAACAGTTAAAATATCATCCCGATAGACAGAAAGATCTGCAGCGAATGTTGCATTGCCAAAGACGGAAGTGTTACTCGGCTGTCCACTAATGGTGGAAATCGAAGACATCATGCCAGCAAGCTCCCAATCACTCCCGTTTTTATAAAAAACAGCACCGCCCGAATCCCCTGTTGACCCCATAGCTTCCCAGGTTTCTCCCGAAGAGTCAAAGTCGATCTGCATTTGCTCCGTGCCTAAAACCGTTGTGTTGGTGTTACCGGTAATTTCATTATTGCCCCAACGTCCGACAAAACCACCTGGCACCCATTCGTAACCAGAGTATGTCGCCCCAACCGAAGAAGGAAGCTCATTCCAAGAGGCGTCCCAATAGACAATGTCTGCCTCGCGGCCTCGACCAAAGCCCATCATGAAGACTTCATCGCCTCCACTTGGGCGCGCTGCGGAAATATCGAGTGAAAAAAGTTCGGGAGGATTTAAAATTTTAAAAAGTAAGATGTCTGTCGTGTCATTAATACGGACAGGGGTTGTCCCTGTGTCTTCAGAGTATGTAACGCCCCCAAAGACAACATCACCCGCTCCAACATGATTAGCCGTGAGAACCCAACCACTCCCCATGTAGAGACCCGTACCAGCCTTGCCATTCATATTGCCGACATTGTCAAAAGGAAAGTCATTGGGGGAGGAAGGTGCCGTGGTGTTGCCCGTATCACCGCCGACGCCGGTGATAATGACTGCCTGTAGCCGAACGGGAACCAAACATCCAAAAACACACAAAAGCAAGAGGTAACGCATGGCTAAATTCTTAGGGGCAAAAAAGCGAATAAGACTACGCGAAAAACCATACCCCAACCCCTTTAGTATGACAAGCTCGATATTCAACGCTGACTGACGAATGTCCCTCAATATGAAGCCTTTCACGATTTGAATGACTAAAATTATACATCGACAACAAAAATCTATTATCCCTAGCATAGCACACTGATTTTACATTTGCAAACAGACCACGGTATTTTAGCCTTACGCACATGGCTAAAATACCCGCACTATGTTCACTCGTCCCCAACATGATGGTCCACAGCGTCGAGACATCTGTCCAGTTTTACCAAAAAACCCTTGGGTTTGAGCAGGTCATGACAGTACCTGAAAGCGCCCCTTATGACTGGGCCATGCTAAAACAAGGCGAAGTGACCCTCATGCTCCAAAAAGTAGACTCTTTTTCTGAAGAAGTTCCCAAATTTAAAGATCAAGAACCTAGTGCCAGCCTCACACTCTACATGATAACGGACTCGGTAGACACACTCTACGCACACCTTCAAAAAACCAAAGTAAAGATCTTAAAAGAACCTCACAAGACTTTCTATCGAATGAAGGAAATCGCCATCGAAGATCCAGATGGCTACACACTCGTCTTCGCCGAGGCTTGTGAAGATGAAAACTAAAAAACCTATTGCTTAAAACTAGGCAGCATCATCGTTTGTCTCAACGGCATCAACCTTAGTCGAAGCGCGCTTTTTATTGCGGCGAATCGTAGGCTTTTGCTTACCCTCAACAACGCCCCTTGAGATGACAACTTCGGCGACATCAGCCTCATGAGGGACGCTATACATAACATCAAGCATGAGATCCTCTAAAATGGATCGCAGTGCCCGAGCCCCTGTCTTCAACTCGAGGGCCTTTTCTGAAATCGCCGCGATGGCTCCTTTGGAAAAATTAAGACGCACGCCTTCTAAAGCAAAGAGCTTAGTGTACTGTTTGATTAAAGCGTTTTGAGGCTCTACAAGCACTCGCTCAAGATCTTCCTTACCGAGAGGGTTTAAGACAGAAACGACAGGAAGACGGCCAACAAACTCAGGGATCATGCCGAATTGAGTGAGATCCTCGGGCTGAACCTTTTTCATGACCTCTTCAGCCGTAGTACCCTTGCGAGCTGAACCAGTAACATCGAAGCCTAAAGTCTTCGTGATGGCGCGATCAGAAATGATCTTATCCAAGCCAACAAAAGCCCCCCCGCAAATAAAGAGGATATTGGACGTATCGATCTGGATGTATTCTTGATTGGGGTGCTTGCGCCCTCCTTGAGGAGGCACATTGCACACCGTGCCTTCTAAAATTTTGAGGAGTGCCTGCTGAACACCCTCTCCAGAAACATCCCGCGTGATGGAAACGTTTTCTGTTTTGCGGCCGATCTTGTCAATCTCGTCTACGTAAATGATACCGCACTCAGCCTTCTTAACATCATAGTTTGCAGACTGCAGCAACCTAAGGACGATATTTTCAACGTCTTCACCGACGTAGCCAGCCTCCGTCAACGTTGTGGCATCAGCAATGGCAAAAGGAACGTCTAGCTGACGAGCAAGGGTGCGGGCAAGGAGCGTCTTCCCGCTGCCCGTAGGCCCGAGGAATAAAATATTGCTCTTTTCAACGGAAACATCACCCAGGGCTTCGAGGAGCGCACTCGCCTCTTCGGAGCACTTGCTCTTGTCACTCAAGACGAGCCGTTTGTAGTGATTGTAAACGGCAACCGAAAGCACCTGCTTGGCCTGATCTTGACCAATAACGTATTCG
>DCBD01000112.1:11844-12295 GCA_002313355.1 Opitutia bacterium UBA1116
GGCCTGATCTTGACCAATAACGTACTTATCGAGCTCTTTTTTAATTTCCGCGGGTTTAAGCAGCTTAACCTGAAAAGGAGCCTCTTGTTTTTTGTTTTCAAGCTCACGATCAATGATCGTCTTGCATACGGTAACGCACGAGTCGCAAATAAAAACGTCATTAGGGCCTGCGATGATTTTGCGGGCCTGTTTGCTCGATTTTCCACAGAAGGAGCAGAAGGTCTCTCTCGATGCGCTATTATTAGACATGTATTAATTTAAATTAGTTGGACTTGGCATCAACCTCTTTAGCGGCTTCAATAACATGATCGACTAAACCGTAGGCCTTAGCCTCCTCAGCACTCATGTAATAATCTCTATCAGCGTCTTTCTCAATCTTTTCAATAGAATGCTCGCTGTGCTTCGCTAAAATGGTATTGATCGCCTTGCGCCAGCGGAGGATTTCTTTAGC
>DCBD01000112.1:12599-12996 GCA_002313355.1 Opitutia bacterium UBA1116
GCGCCAGCGGAGGATTTCTTTAGCGGCAATGGAAATATCAGAAGACTGACCTGTCGCGCCACCTGTGGGCTGATGAATCATGACACGACTATTGGGCAGTGCGTAGCGCTTGCCCTTTGTACCAGCTGCGAGGAGAATCGTCGCGGTACTCACACATTGACCAACACAGTACGTGACAACATCGCAGTGAAGGAAGTTGATCGTATCGTAGATAGCCATGCTAGCCGTGATGCTGCCCCCAGGAGAATTGATATACATATGTATGTCTTTCTTTGGGTCCTCCATCTGCAAAAAGAGAAGCTGTGCAATGACAGCATTGGCCACCGTGTCATCAATGGGTGTGCCGACGAAGACGATGCGGTCTTTAAGCAAACGGCTGTAAATATCCCAAGAGCGC
>DCBD01000136.1:0-1568 GCA_002313355.1 Opitutia bacterium UBA1116
TTGGTCGCTCTGACGAGGATCTACACCAAGACGGATTGAAAGCTCAACAGTTTCATCAAACTTTGCCGCAGGCATTTTAGCCAAAACACCAACCACCTCTTCAATAGAATAAGATTTTTCTAAATCAGCAGACTCTAGAGCTTGCTTGTAACGTTTGCTTAATGTAACCATATATACCTACCCTTTTAAAATTAAGCGACAACCTCAATACCCATACTGCGGGCAGTTCCTTCAATAATGCGAACAGCAGCTTCTTCAGAAGCTGCATTAAGATCTTTAGCCTTAGTTTTAACAATTTCTTGAATTTGTGCCTTAGTAACCCTCCCGACCTTATCACGATTGGGCACTCCAGAGCCTTTGGCAACACCTGCTGCCTTTTTCAACAAAACTGCTGCAGGTGGTGACTTTAGAATAAATGAAAATGAACGATCTGCATAAACAGTAATAACAACAGGCAAAATCAAGCCTGCTTGGTCTTTTGTTTTCGCATTAAATTCTTTACAGAAGCCCATAATATTCACCCCATGAGCACCCAGTGCTGGGCCAACAGGAGGCGCTGGATTTGCTGAGCCCGCAGGTAACTGTAACTTAATTTCGCCTATAATTTTTTTTGCCATGATCTTAATAACCCCAAATATTTACAATAAAAACGCAACTCATTGATCATCCATATGATCGACCTGCCAATACTCAAGCTCAACAGGCGTAAATCGCCCAAAAATAGAAACCGATACTTTTAAGCGTCCTCTTTCTGGATCAATTTCATCAATACGTCCAGTCAAATTTAAGAAAGGTCCATCTGTGATCTTAACTTCTTCGCCAACCTCATACTGAATTTTAGGAACCTCACGTCCTTCGGCCTCCTTAACTTGAGCCAAAATACGGTCAATTTCTTCCTTTTTAAGAGGGACAGGACGATCTCCACCAACAAAACCAATGATACCCTGAGTGCTACGAACGAAATACCAAGGCTTTTGAAGGATTTTTCCATCCTCATCAAAAAGGTTCATGTGAATAAACACATAACCAGGATAAAACTTACGAGTTTTTTGGACCTTCTTACCGTTTTTGATCTCAGTAACATTTTCGGTTGGCATAAGAACCTCATAAATGGAGTCCTCCATACCTTCGATTTCAATGAATTTATCCAAGTACTTTTTAACCTTGGCTTCCTGATTGGAAAGCGTCTGAACTGCATACCATCGTGGCCCTGAAAGTGAACCTGAATCCGTCATAACTTTTTGATCTAAAGTTTTATGCACCTGGATGGACCCAGCTTGTCAGCAGATTAACAACTTGATATAAGGAGAAATCCACCACGCTAATAAAAGCACCCAGCAAAGCGACTGCAATAATCACAACAATTGTAGAGTCCCTAAGCTCAAGGCGTGATGGCCATGAGGCTTTCTTAAGCTCGTTGACCGTCTCGCCATAAAAAATGCGTATCTTTCTAAATGGGTTTCTCATCAAGTATCTTCTAGCTATGCATGGCAGGAGAAGAGGGACTCGAACCCCCAACCTACGGTTTTGGAGACCGTCGCTCTACCAGTTGAGCTACTAGCCTATCA
>DCBD01000136.1:1851-3256 GCA_002313355.1 Opitutia bacterium UBA1116
CCTACGGTTTTGGAGACCGTTGCTCTACCAATTGAGCTATTCTCCTGCATTATCATTTTCCTTAGAAATAAGGGGGGCCGAGCCCTGCAAGCAGGAGACTCGGCAGTCCCTTATCATTAAATAAGTTAATTACTTGATAACTTCGGTAACACGACCTGCCCCAATGGTGCGACCCCCTTCGCGAATAGCAAAACGTTGGCCGACTTCCATAGCAACGGTCTTTTGAAGCTCGATAGCAACAGAGACATTATCGCCAGGCATAACCATTTCAACTCCATCAGGAAGCGTGCAAACCCCAGTAACATCTGCAGTACCAAAGAAGAACTGAGGACGATAACCATTAAAGAATGGTGTATGGCGACCTCCTTCATCTTTGGTTAAAACATAAATCTCGGCCTTACACTGAGTATGAGGCGTAATGCTGCCAGGCTTAGCCAACACTTGACCACGCTCAACATTTTCCTTTTCAACACCACGGAGAAGCAAGCCAACATTATCACCAGCTTGCCCCTGCTCAAGTATCTTACGGAACATTTCCACACCCGTACAAACTGTCTTTTGCGTGTCACGAAGGCCGACAATCTCAACTTCTTCACCAACCTTAACGACACCACGCTCAATACGGCCAGTAGCAACGGTACCACGACCTGTAATAGAAAAGACATCCTCAACAGACATCAAAAATGGCTTATCGACGTCACGAGCTGGCTCTGGAACGTCTTTATCAATAGCGTCAAGCAATGCACCAATAGACTCAACACCTTCAGGCTTGCCTTCAAGAGCGCCAAGCGCACTACCGCGAACAATAGTAATATTATCACCATCAAACTCGTATTTGCTGAGCAAATCACGAATTTCCATCTCAACTAGCTCAAGCAGCTCGTCATCATCGAGAAGGTCAACTTTGTTCAAGAAAACAACAATATTAGGAACACCGACTTGCTTAGCGAGAAGGATGTGCTCACGCGTCTGAGGCATAGGACCATCTGCAGCACTTACCACAAGAATAGCACCATCCATTTGAGCAGCACCGGTAATCATGTTTTTCACGAAGTCCGCGTGCCCCGGGCAGTCAACGTGAGCGTAGTGACGGCCTTCGGTCTCATACTCAACGTGGGCAACAGCAATCGTCACGATTTTAGAGTCGTCACGAACCGTCCCTCCTTTAGCAATGTCCGAATAGGACTTAAATTCAGCAAGCCCTTTGTCAGCTTGGACTTTAAGGAGCGCTGTCGTGAGCGTTGTTTTTCCGTGGTCGACGTGGCCAATCGTACCGACGTTGACGTGTGGTTTGGTTCTTGCGAAGGTTTCTTTAGCCATTGATTGTTAGTTAGTTAAAAATTAATCTTCTTGTGGAGCCCTCGAGCGGATTTGAACCGCCGACCTCATCCTTACCAAGGATGCG
>DCBD01000136.1:3567-22299 GCA_002313355.1 Opitutia bacterium UBA1116
TCATCCTTACCAAGGATGCGCTCTGCCGACTGAGCTACAAGGGCTCGTGTTAAAACGACTTGCTTTATTCAAGCAAGGAACAAGTAAGGTGATCATTCGCCCAAGCCGCGTCAACAAAAATTTTGCAATTTATAACAAAGAAACATAAAGCACCTTAACAAATTTTAAATGCCTATTAATAAACAACTTAATATACAACCAAAACAATCAAGGCTCAAAATCTATCCGGTAATAACCCTTTTTAAGCTGAAATTGTAAATCTTTGCCCAAGACAAAGGCCTTTAAAGCTTCATCTATCTGCTCAGAACCAGAAGCACTCATCATAAGTGGGGCCCCAACAAAACCATTCGAATCCATATGGACTATAAAATGGGCCGGGCCCCAAAGGGTTGCTTCCATTATTGAATCATAACTTTGAGGAAGCACACCCCCATGCACATAAGCTTCATCTGCAAAACTATAAACGCGATAGTGGCCTAAGTCTAAAGTATTGTCATGAATCGGGGTATCAACACCTCCCATACCAGCAAAGGCATTGCCCAGTTTATACGCCAACAAGTCCGCAGGCACAACCACACCAAGCTCATCTTCCCAAAGCTGCACAAAAGCAACTTTATCTAAAAGAGTTTCCTCTGGCAAATACGCATCTTGAGCTGGGTTTCCTACAGCTCTCAAAGAACTCCCTTCAATCCCATAATTCCATTTTGTAGGCAAAAAAAGTGCGTCTGATCCCAAGGCCCCCATTTGATCAGCAAGAGCACTCGCCAAAACTACCTGATGCTCACCAATACACTGAATGAAAGGCTTAGGAACATGATAAGCAACACCAAGCCGAGGTAACCGCACAGAGCACACGCAAACAAACGCAACAAAAAGAACAAGAGCTATGCCAATCCCTGCCAATAAACCCAAAGAGATTTTTTGTCTTTTTAATTTAGAAATCAAAATCTATTAAAGTTATATCTTGCGACTTTACACTAGCCTCTCTTGCAGCCACTTGAACCTGAACAAAGCCACTGCGCTGAGCCAACTCACACACACGAAGAAAAGCGTCCACACTAACATGCTTATCCGCCTTGAGCAGCAAAGTTTTAGGCCTATCTTCTGTGGCTAGCTCTTCCTGCCAATCACCCAACCAATAAGCCTCTAAAGTTTCTAAGTCAAAGATACGATCATCAAAAATAAGTAATTGATTATGACGGAAACTCAACACAGCAGAGGTTGAAACTCCTACAAGCTTTGCATCAAGTTGAGGGAGCTCTACAGCTACTCCTGGAGCCAAAAGAAACTTTGAACTAAGCAACATGAAACCAAAGCAGATCAAAAGTCCATCAAGCCAAGGAACACAGGTGAACGCTTTCTCACTTCCTTTGAGAAAGCTGCGGATATGCAACGGATCAATACCATGCTTCATAACGACCCAGACCCCTTAGATGCATCATCCTTCGAATAAAGAGATTCAGAATCTTCAAGGATCATTTCCTGGGAAAGAAAAACGATAACTGAATTGCCAACCCACTCAAGATCATGGACAAGCGCCCGAACACGTCCCTGCAAAAAATGACAACCCAAATAAGCAAAAACAGCAATAATAAGCCCTGTTACCGTAGTTACTAAGGCCTGAACAACATTACCGGAGAAAGCGGCCACATTGGCATAAGGCCCTAAAGTTTGCATTTTAATGAACCCATCAAGTAAAGCAAGCACTGTACCAATCAAACCTATAAGTGGCGCAACCTTAGCAATCGCTGCAATACTCCCAATGCGCCTCTCTAAAGAGGGGAAATGAGCCAAAGCTTCATTTTGAACAGCGTAACGCAGCTCCAACTCACCTTTATCATGGCAAAGAAGAGCTGCCTTAATGACCTGAGCAACAGGAGCCTGCGTCTCCTGACAAAGTGTTATAGCCTCTAGAAGCCGGTCCTTACGAACTAAGTTTTCAATCCCCTCTAAAAAATCCGCTGCACGAATCCTCCCTTTATGCAAAAATAAGGTGCGCTCCACAAAGAGAACTAGACCAATAAAAGCGAGAGCACATAGAGGCCACATCAATACCCCCCCTTGCTTCCAAACAGATATATCCACGGCAGTCATAACTAATATTAATTCAATTCAGAAGTTGGAAACGGTGTCAACGTGTCCTTTTTGGCTTTTGCGAGGGGTTGGCCAGGAAGGCGATAATCCAAAATCATTTGATAGCTTTTTATTGCTTCCCCAATATCACCATTACGTTCACTGAGTTGTGCAAGAGCAAATAGAGAACGACTTAACCAAATATGCCCATTTTGCTGATCTCCTGAAGAGGCATTCACATTCAGCAAATATCGTTCAAGCAAAGACCAATAAACAACTTGGGCTTCTTTAATCTTTTGATCTTTTTCTAAAGCAAACCCCCACTTGTAACCAGCTTCCACATGCAATGCATCCGGAACCTGAGACAAATCATAGAGTCGCTCATAAGCATCACTCGCTTCACTCCAATCCAGCATCCCTTTGCTTGCATTCGCACTTAAACAGTCGGCCCTTGAAAGCATAGCGCGATAACGCTGAGGATGATTTGGATATTGGTAGGCTAAATTTTCATAAATCAATTGAGCAACACCGAATTCATTCATTTTACGTAACAAATCCGCTTGCTGCATCCTAGCATCGTAAACAAGCGGACTGTCTGAATAGTTTTTAACTAAACGCTCTAAAATATTCAATGCATTCTCATAAGTACTCTCAAGACCTCGAGCTTCAGCATTGAGTGCTGCTTCATAAAGAGCAATAGGCGCATCCTCACTTGCAGGATAGACATCGACAAACTCAATCAATCGTTGCTGAGCATCAACACGCTTATCCATGGACGCATAAAAACGGGCCTCCACTAAATAAGACTGCTCTGCTGCTCTTGAGGAAGGATATTCACGACGCAATACCTTAAAGGCCTCAAGTCCGAGGTCGTCTTTGCCAGTCTTAATCAACGCATGTCCTTTAAGCAACCATGCACGACTAAAAATTTCGTAGCGATCACTTTTAGATAAACTATCTTCAGAGGATTTCTCCAGCAACATTAACAAATTATCCACCAAAAAAGGTGTCTTGTTAATATGCCCAACATCAAAGGATAATTCTGCCTCTAAAAGAAGCAGTCGAAACCGAAACGCAGCATCAAGGCCTTGACTAGTCGCATTTTCAAGTAACAGGCCAATTCGTTCAAAAGCCAACTCTTCACGATGCGCAGCTCTCATTGCATAGATAAGATTCCACTCGATTTTCCAGCGATAAAGACTATCGACCCCTAATACGTGCTTAGGTTCATTTAAATACTCCTGGACCTCCTTCCAGTTACCCAAACGAATGTTGGCTAGCACCCACTGGTAAAGCACAACACCTCGCGACACACCCAATTCCTTTTGATCCAACAGTGCTCTATACGCATTAACTGCTTTTTTATAGTCTTTGTTCAGGAAATAACAATCTGCAACCAAAACGCCAAGCTTATCGCGCTCTTGCGATCCATGAGCTAATTTGCGCGCCTCACTCAAATAATCGGCAGCAACACGATACTGTGGAGGCTGACGATTCCATGCAGCATATGCCAAAATAAGATAAGCTTCATCCTTAAGAGGAGCGTTCGAATAATGATCAACAAACTGCTGAGCGTCTCGAGTTGCATCCTCCCAGTGAGATTGCCTAAGGGCTAAATGCGCTCGTAATAAAATAAGTTCTCCTTTAAATGGATGCTCTTCGGAGGAATTCAAAAGCGCATCAAGCACAACTTTAAACGCCTGAGGGTCTTCCGAGCCCTCTTGTTGCCCAGCTAGAGAATAAAGAGCCATACGCTGGAAATCCTGCTGTCCAGGCATTGCAAACAAAGACTCAAAAGATTGTTGCCCTTCAGCTGAAATAGGCCCAGCAAGTAAGCCAAACAAAAAAAGAAGGACCGCACGCTCATTTTCCTGAGTCTTATTCAAGACAGCAAGCTGTTGCTCAATCAAAGTCATCGCCTCATCTCTTTTGCCTAGTGCATTCATTGCAATAGCGTACTGCTTTACTAACTCAGGCCCTAAAGCAGTATCTTGATACTTCAAAACATCGCTTTTCAATCGGTCTACCCAACCATTTAAAGGCACTTTTTCCTGCTCCAACTCAAAACGACTACGCATCGCGACAAGCGCAGCCTTGTGAGCTCGAGCAAACACATATTCCTCGGCCTCACCCCACGCAAAGCTTGCCTCTTCACTCTGCCCTGCATGAGCAGCCACATCTCCCTGAAGCAAGTAGTACCAAAAGGCATCCTGCCGACTCAACTCCTCGGGATTACAATTATTCAAGTAGTCTTTGACTCGAGCCAACTTTCCTTCCATCGAAGCCACAATGGCCGCACGCAAAAAATACTCCGATGTACGCATCCCACGCAAAGCAACCAGCACGTTAGCTGCTCCACGCGTATCACCCTTCGCAATGAGCGCTGTAACTTGTTTTAAGCGAAGCTTTTGACTTTCTTCGTCACTCAATGAGCTTTCCGCAAGAGCTTCTGCATAAAAGCTCTCTGCTATGGAAGGAAACCCCATTTTCAAAGCTGAATCTCCGGTTGAAACCTTCCAGGATAGGCTTACTGCTGCATCCTCTCCAAAAGATGTAGCAAGTGCAACCCAACTTAACCCACAAAAACCTAGCAGAAAAAGCCACCACCACCTGCATTGTAAAAAAACACGCATAAAAGAGCCTCTATTTACAAAATTTCACTCAAAGGCGTCAACGCCGAAGCTCAATGCAATTACGTCCCTAATTGCCTTATACATAACAAGAAAAGAGAAAATACACCTGACAGAAGAACAAACCAGTCACCCCACTGCACGTAAAAACTTTGCTTCAGATCAGCATCCATGGGGTAATGAAACACCAAACTCTCAGCACCGCGAAAATACACGCCTTTTCCCGACTTTATAAGCACTTCGCGAATACTGCCCATACCATCAATCCATCCACTCCAGCCACCATTACCGGAACGAATGACAGGCCGACGCGTCTCAACAGCACGAAGCACCGAATGCGCAGCATGCTGATAAGCACCCGCTTCCTCACCATACCAAGCATCATTAGTAACAACCACCAAACACTGAGCACCTTTGCGCGAGACCTCACGGGCAAGCTGAGGAAAAATATCCTCATAACAAACAAGCCCCCCACAAATAAGCACCTGTTCCCCCAAAGGCACCTTTAACAGTTCAGCCTCACCACCTGGAAGAAAGTCATCCCCTATAGGGACAACCTTATCCAGCCCAGGAAACCAAGAACGGAATGGAACATATTCTCCAAAAGGTACAAGCTTACGTTTAACGTAATAAGGCTGCATTAGACCTTGATAAGGAAGTACCACAAAAATCCCATTATACCAAGCTTCAGGCTCATGAGCCAAGTTCCCCATGACAATGGGCCTCCCCACTTCTGTCGCCAGCGCTTCCACCCAAGCACACATTGACTGGTTTCCAATAACGGGCAATGGAGTTGCAGACTCAGGCCACAAAACCCAATCAACATCACTGTGCCCCAAAGCTTCAGTAAAGCGTTGAAGCACCTGCCAATTCTCTTGCGCCTCTTTGGGATCCCACTTAAGACGAGCAGGTGTATAGGGCTGAACAATCCCAACACGCGAAAGCCCTTCATTCTGTGCTCTCTCTTGAATGAGGCTAATAAAAAAAAGCCCCAATGTTCCGGCAAGCAACAGCACAGCCACATAAAATTCCAAGCAAAACCGTCGCTGAATGCCTTTAGTACGAGCCCGCCACCAAAACTGCCCGTAAGAAGCTAGTGCAAGATTGAAAAAAATCAGCAAAAAAGACAACCCATAGAAGCCCGCCCAAGCAAGCACCTGAAGAATGACAGGGCGTTGCCATTGACTTGCAGCAAGAGGCAACCAGGGAAATCCAGAAAAGAGCCAAGTCCTTAGCCATTCAAGAACAACCCACGCTCCAGCAAGCCCCAAAAGAGCAAACAAACGCACAGATCCATTGACTTGAGCAATCCTTGGAAGAGTCCAGCGGGCAAGCATACACCAAAGAACAAAAAGCTGTCCTAAAACAACCGAGAGTGCAATCCAACCTCCTACAGTCACATGCCGAAGCCACATCAAAAGCCAAAGCCAAACCGCAATCCCAACACACTCAAAAATAAGGATAGAACGCCCCCAAGGCGGCTCTATGAAAATCCAAACAAGTAAAGGTACCGCAAAAATATAAGCCGCCTCAGGCACATTTCCCAAAGGAAATGCTGAAATGTATAAAAGCCAAGTTAGGAAACCAAGCGCTGCTCCTAAAAAACGTGTCTTTTCTCGCGATTCTTTCGCGTTTTGAGGCCTTCTCAGCATTAAGGATTAAGCATCTTTACCACAGCATTTCTTAAACTTTTTGCCACTCCCACAAGGACATGGGTCATTTCGACCAACCTTGGGGCTTACATTCCGCACCGTAGATATTTTGCTGGGCCTAGCAGTCTGTTGAGATTGTTGTGCAGATGCACTACCCTTCTTAATCATGTCCCTGGGCGCTCCCCCCTGCACAGCACCTGAAAGGGCTGTCATTGCAGGCTCACTAGCAGGACCTGTTGCTTGAGCACGTTTTGACAGACGTGCCAACATATTCTGGAAAGCCTCCAAATTACTTGCTGAACGAAATATACCAATGGCAATATCATGGCGAATCCGCCGCATCATTTCTTCAAAGTAAGTAAATGCCTCACTCTTATATTCATTCAGCGGATCCTTTTGACCGTAACTACGAAGCCCCACACTGCGGCGCAGCTCTTCCATTTCAGTTAAGTGATCTTGCCAATGCTTATCAATCGGTTGAATGACCGTATAACGCTCAAGCTGCTGAAGGATCGTTGGCTCTTCAACTGCTTCCTTTTGTTGATAGGCAACTTGAATTCGCTCAAGAATAAACGGACCCATTTCAGCAATAGATTTCCCTTCAGCCTCCTCAAAACGAATCGCCACAGGGAAGTGTCCATTCACCCAGTGCAAAAAGCCACGCAAGTCCTCACCTTCAATCCCTTGGCCTTTTCCATCAAGCTCAGCAAGGCGCTCTTCAAGCTCTTCCTCGATCAGCTCATAAACAATCTCACGTGGAGCATTACTGTGCATCGCGTCATTACGAAGCCCATAAATAACCTCGCGCTGCTGGTTAAGCACATCGTCATACTTAAGAAGACGCTTACGGATCGCATAATTGTGCTCCTCTACTTTCTTCTGTGCAGACTCAATAGAGCGGTTAAGCAGAGGGTGCTCGAGCATCTCGCCCTCTTTAAAGGATTTCTCTAAAATGCGCGAAATTGGCCCGGCATTGGCAAAGAGACGCATGAGATCATCTTCAAGAGAAATGTAAAACTTGGACATCCCTGGATCTCCTTGACGAGAGCATCGGCCGCGCAACTGCCGATCTACACGACGCGACTCATGCCGCTCTGTCCCAAGCACAAGAAGCCCTCCAAGCCCAGCAACACCATCGCCGAGCTTAATATCCGTCCCCCGCCCTGCCATATTAGTAGCAATCGTTACAGCACCACGTTGCCCTGCCCGAGAAACGATCTCCGCCTCTTGCTCGTGATACTTTGCATTAAGAACGCTATGGGCAATATTCTCGCGACGCAGCATTCGGTGAAGCACTTCAGATGCATCTACTGAAGTCGTCCCAACAAGAACAGGCTGCCCTTTTTTGTGCGCCTCTTGAATGTCCTTTATCACCGCATTGTATTTTTCACGGCGACTCTTATAGATCTCGTCATTACAGTCTTTGCGTATACAAGGCCGATGCGTAGGAACAGGCATGACCGTCAACTTATAGATATCGTAAAACTCAGTTGCTTCAGTCTCAGCAGTTCCCGTCATCCCGGCAAGTTTATCATACATCCGGAAATAATTCTGCATCGTAATCGTTGCAAAGGTCTTAGACTCCTCTTGAACAATTACATTTTCCTTGGCTTCAACCGCCTGATGCAAGCCATCTCCCCAGCGGCGACCCGGCATAAGACGCCCCGTATTTTCATCAACAATAACAACTTTTCCATCCTGCACAACATACTCCACATCCCTTTCATAAAGGCAGTAAGCACGCAAAAGTTGACTCAAACAGTGAATTTCTTCGGAAAGCTTTTGAAAAGCATGCTCCGCCTCTAACTTGAGCTCTTGACGTTTTTCAGGGGTTAAATCCGTACGCTTGTCGAGCTCCATGAAGTAAGTCGGCAAATCTGGAAGCACGAACGCATCAGGATTATTAGGCTGCAAGGTTTCGCGACCTTTTTCTGTCAAGTCAGACTGGTGCTGCTTTTCATCAATAACGAAGTAAAGGCCTTCTTTCAGCTCAAAAAGCTCGGTTTTTCGAAAGTCACTATTCATTTCAACTTCGAACTTATCGAGCCATTTTCGATACGTGCCATTCTCCATCAAGCGAAGTAGGGTCTTATTATGGGGCATGCCCATACGCACCTGAAGAAGCTGATGCATCGCCTGTTCGCGACCCTCTTCGGTCTCTTGCTCTAAAAGACCCTTGGCTTCATTAGCAAGACTATTACAAAACTTCGTTTGCAAGCCGACTAAACGCTCGACTCCTGAACGCAATGCTTGAAAGGGTGCTTCACGCTCAGCTTTTACAGGACCTGAAATAATCAACGGAGTACGCGCCTCATCAATTAAGATCGAGTCCACTTCATCGATAATGCAATAGAAGTGGTCACGCTGCACCTGGTCCTTGCTACGCGTTGCCATTCCATTATCGCGCAAGTAATCAAAACCAAACTCAGAAGCTGTTCCATAAGTGATGTCTGCTGCATAAGCGACCTTACGCTCCTCGGGACCCATTGAATTTTGTAAATAACCCACGCTAAGACCCAAGTATTTAAACAGATGCCCCATCCACTGTGAGTCACGACGTACGAGATAATCATTTACAGTGACAAGCTGACAATTACGTCCTGTAAGTGCATTCAAATAGAGAGGTAACGTAGAAACAAGCGTCTTACCCTCACCCGTTGCCATTTCAGCAATCTTACCCTGGTGCAAAACAAGACCACCAATAAGCTGCACATCAAAGTGAACCATATCCCAAGTGAGCTCATGGTCACAGACATTAACCTTAGTCCCAACCAGGCGACGAGCTGCATTTTTGACAACAGCAAAAGCCTCTGGCAGTATAGCATCCAAAGATTCTCCATCTCGGAAACGTTGCTTAAACTCCTCTGTTTTACTACGTAAGGCTTCTTCAGTAAGAGCCTGATACTCTTCCTCGAGAGCATTAATCTGCTTCACTAAAGGTTCAACTGACTTCAAAAAGCGCTTTTGAGGGCGCCCCGAAAAAACTTTTAAAAGGTTAAATAGCATAATATTTAGTGGCCAGCTTCAAGCTCGGCCTGGAAATAGGCAATCGTCTTTTTAAGACCCTCTTCGAGAGCCACTTTAGGCTCCCAACCAAAATACTTTTTAGCAAGAGCAATATCGGGCTGCCGCTGCATGGGATCATCCTGAGGAAGATCCTCAAAAATAATCTCCGAGCGGCTACCAGTCATCGCAATCACTTTTTCAGCAAGTTCTAAAATCGTAAACTCATCTGGGTTCCCAATATTCACAGGGCCTACTGTAGCGTCTTGATCCATCAGGGCAATCATCCCATCGATCAAATCGGAAACATAACAGAACGAGCGCGTTTGATCTCCTTTGCCATAGACAGTAATTGGCTTCTCCTTAAGCGCCTGCACAATGAAATTCGAAACAACTCGACCGTCATTAGCGAGCATTCTCGGCCCATAGGTATTGAAAATCCGCATCACCCGAATATCGACACCATTTTGACGATGATAGTCAAAAAATAGAGCCTCTGCACAACGTTTTCCCTCATCATAACAGGCACGAATACCGATAGGATTCACATTACCCCGATACGTCTCGAGTTGAGGATGAACGGTAGGATCACCATAAACTTCCGATGTTGAGGCCTGCAAAATTCGAGCACCGATTCGTTTGGCCAAGCCAAGACAGTGAATAGCTCCCATCACGTTGGTTTTGATGGTCTTAATGGGATTGTGCTGGTAGTGAACGGGAGAGGCAGGACAGGCAAGGTTGTAGATCTCATCAACCTCCACCTTAAAGGGGTCGATCACATCTTGGCGGATAAATTCGAAGGCTGGATGCTCTGCAAAAGGTAAAATATTCACTTTTCGGCCCGTGAAAAGATTGTCCATACAAACAACTTCATGGCCACAATTAAGGAGCCGCTCACATAAGTGGCTCCCGAGAAAGCCTGCACCACCAGTAACAAGTATACGCTTCATAGGCAAAGGCTAACCATGAACATTTTTCAGCATAGGTGCAAGCCAAGAACCCTTATACAAAGCGGCGGAAGGAGGCCTATAGCCTCCTTCCGCCCAAATAAAAAATAATTACCAAAATTATTCTGCGTTAGGATCACCTAAATTTGCGTGAAGATACCACCAAGCGCCCATAAAACTGAGAACCCGTGGCAACCAACGCGCTGTAGGATTATCTCCATCAACATAATTCATGCTAATTGCAATTTTAGCAGCTAAACCAAACAGTGAACTGCCAAACTTTAATGAATAAGCATAAACAGCCTGCCAAGCTTGATCTTGAGCTTCTTCTAAGTCGGCCTCTGCTGGAAACTCATTTTGCTCAAGTTCCCAAACCTTAACCACTTTGGACTTAAGGTCCCAGGCAGCCAACGGAAACTCAGACGCAATCGCAGCCCAAGCAGCCATATCACTAACCACACCCAAAGCCATCTCTGCCTCGCTCCCCTGCTTGTAGTAGGCCTTAGAGTAATCTGCAGCCATCGATATACCGTCTGCAATGCAGACAACAATCCAAGCAGCTAACATGGCGGCATCCCCCTTGAGCCCATTTGTAAACTCCGGAGAATCCCCCTCAACTCCTTCAATAAGAGCAGCATAAACACTAACTGTATTCAATACATTACCCACAACAGCAGCAGGAAGATGAACCGGAATTCCCGTAGCAGACTGAGAAACATAGGCGATTTTTTCTGCAACAATTCCTGCATTAAACCCCTGACCTCGGCTCAGGAGCTTAAAGGACCAGTCAAAAAGCTCCCGATAAAAATCCTCTTCAACCTCAATAACACGGCAGTGCTTATAGCCTGCTTCCGCACAAGCTTGAGTCGCGACACCCTGCACAGAGGAACCAAAGCTAACCTCCTCAATATCAAGAGATAACCATTTCGCCCCATCGTAAGACCCTTGCAACAGGTAAAGGCCAGATTCGCGAATTTTCATTTCATCCTCAGAAGTAAGAGCATCTGCACGCAGGCTCAAAACCCCAGCGATGCACATTAGCAGGCAGTATAC
Source organism: Opitutia bacterium UBA1116 (assembly GCA_002313355.1). Lineage (GTDB taxonomy): Bacteria > Verrucomicrobiota > Verrucomicrobiia > Opitutales > UBA1977 > UBA1977. The sequence continues at coordinate 14,926 of DCBD01000136.1, forward strand.
ATATTGGTTTACGCTTAACATAATATTTTATCTCCTTTCTTTATACGAATGAAATGAAGTTGCGGATATTGACGAGGCTTTCTGGAAAAGCAAACTCAAATGTGTTATTATTAAGCATTTCCAACAGAAATACTGCTCTAGACATGTTGTGGTAGACCCCATAATGAACAAAATCTCAAAATGGGATAGACTGTGTTCTACCACATTGGGCGCATCCTTAACCAGGCACGCAAGAACCTAGCAATCAATTAGTTAAAGACAACCCGTTGTGGTAGACCACACTGGGCTAAAATAAAATGGCTGCCCGACAAGGACTCGAACCTCGACAAACGGTACCAAAAACCGCTGTGCTACCATTACACCATCGGGCAGCGTAAGGAAGGTGTATTGCTAAAGACTTTTGCCCAGCCGTCAAGTTCTCTTTTTCAAAAAATACCCGCCTCAAGGACTAATTGAGCAGCATATTCTTTTTTAGACCATGAGACTGCATGATTGAATTGACGCCAAGGGGTGCATCCCTTTTAAATAAGCCCACTTATGGATGACGACATCTCCGGAACACAGCCCAAATATAAGCGCATCGTCCTAAAATTAAGCGGGGAAGTCCTCCGCAATCCTGAAAATGGCGACCCCATTGGAGGGAATATTCTCCAAAATATTTGCGCTGAAATCAAAACTATTGCTGAACTTGGCGTTGAAATTGGCCTTGTCATTGGAGGAGGCAATATTTTTCGGGGACTCACAGGCAGCACAGAGAGAGGCATCGACCGAACGACCGGTGATTTCATGGGTATGCTAGCAACGGTCATTAACGGTCTGGCATTTATGGACTGCCTTGAGAAAATGGGTGTAAATGTCCGAGTTCAAAGCGCAATTCCCATGGAAGATGTCGCAGAACCCTTTATTTTTCGCCGGGCTGTCCGTCACCTAGAAAAGGGGCGTGTCGTTATCTTTGCTGGGGGTACAGGAAATCCCTATTTCTCAACGGACACTGCTGCAGCTTTGCGAGCAAGTGAAATCGATGCTGAAGTCCTTCTGAAAGCAACAAAAGTTGACGGTGTTTACGACAAAGACCCCGTTAAACATGCAGATGCCAAAAAATACAATGAACTAACATTCATGGACGCCTTAAAAGAGCGACTGAACGTTATGGACTCAACGGCATTCTCTCTTTGCATGGACAATAAGCTTCCCATATTGGTTTTTAACATGAACGAACCCGGCAGCGTCTTGAAAGCTGTCCTCGGGAATACAATTGGGACACTCATTCACGCTTAACAATGACTTATTTATGACAACGACAACAAACCCACAAGCTACCATTAAATCCATGCAATCAGCCATGGATAAAACCGTCACACGCACCTTAAATGAATTTAACACACTGCATACAGGTAAAGCATCTCCAAGTATGGTAGAAGCCATCCCTGTTGAAGCCTACGGAAGCTCAATGAAACTAAACGAGCTCGCTGCAATCACCACCCCAGACGCTCGAACCATCATGATTCAACCCTGGGACCAAAGCACCGTAACAGCGATTGAAAAAGCTATCCGCGCAGCTAATGTGGGGCTCAACCCTATTGTGGACTCCCATGTATTGCGCTGCCCAATCCCAGAACTCAGCAAAGAACGTCGTCAAGAGCTGGTAAAAGTAGCTAGCAATATGGCCGAAGAAGGACGCGTGAGTGTCCGCAACGCGCGACGTGACGGCTTAGATGCGCTTAAGAAAGCCCAAAAAGATAAAGTCATTACCGAAGATGACCTCAAACGCTTCGACAAGGAAGTCCAGCAAATAACAGACCGGGCGATTAAAGAAATTAATGACCACCTTACTCATAAAGAGAAGGAGCTCATGGAGCTCTAAAGGTAAATAAAGGCCAACTAAACTTTGCAACAAAGATCGAAGAAACGCTGGGTAATCAAGCTTGGCACAGGTGTGCTCACATCTAGTGAAGCTCAACTTGAGCCTAAGCAAATTGCCGCTCTATGCGAAGAAATTGTTCAGCTGAAGAAGCAGGACATCGAAGTTATTATCGTAAGCTCTGGAGCGATTGGGCTTGGCATGGGGAAACTCGACCTCACAAAAAGGCCTACGCGCACCTCCACTCTTCAAAGCTGTGCTGCTATTGGACAAAGCTTACTCATCGATACCTGGCAAGCAGGTTTTGAACCCTTTGGCATCACGGTTGCTCAGCTACTTCTAACCGATGAAGACGTCCGGGCACGAAAACGTCACATAGGCATAAAAAACCTCATCGATGAACTTTTGAGCATGGGTGTTGTACCTATCATCAATGAAAACGACTCTGTAATCACCGAAGAAATCCAATTTGGAAATAACGACATTCTCTCTGCACTGGTTGCCAGCTTGGCCAAAGCGGAGCTTCTCGCCATTCTATCGACAGCCCCTGGTCTTATCGATATGAAAGGAAGCGGAGAAATCATTCCTATCATCGAGGCCATCACACCAGACATTGAAGCTATGGCTGGTGGCACAACAAGCGCAACGGCTGTTGGAGGCATGATCAGCAAAGTACAAGCTGCAAAAGTAGCCTTGCGCTCAGGGACTAATGTTTTCATTGGAAGTGGATTCAAGGCCTCTATTTTATCTGAGCTATTCCATGGGAGTGCAACAGGCACTTTCTTCCTAAGTAAGCGACTCCCTATGAGGTCTCGCAAACGATGGATTGCCTTCTTTCAAAAACCACAGGGCAAGCTTTACGCAGATGCAGGCGCAACCATTGCACTCATCGAAAACGGACGAAGCTTACTTGCTAAAGGCATTACAAAGGCAGAAGGCAGCTTTGAACGAGGCGCCTTAGTAGAAGTCATCAACCAAAATGGCTTTAGTATTGCCCGCGGCATTTCTCACTACAGCAGTGAACAATTAAAGGATGTCATTGGGCTCAGCTCTGCACAAATCAAAGAGCGCTTCCCCGAGCACAAGCATATTGAGGTTATCCACCGAGACTCGCTCGTTTTAACAGCATGAGTGACCTTTCAACACCATCACCCACAGCGAAAACGTCTATCAATTTTCAAGAGGCTCTCAACCCTGAGCAATACGCAGCTGTAACCGCTAAAGACGGTCCCGCACTCATTTTAGCTGGAGCAGGGTCCGGGAAAACACGCACACTCACGTACCGAGTAGCCTACCTACTCAATCAAGGAGTCCAGCCTTATCAAATACTACTGTTAACCTTCACGAACAAAGCTGCGCGTGAAATGCTTGAGCGGGTCGAAGACCTAACTGGAGTTCCTGCATATCAGTTCTGGGGAGGTACATTTCATCACATTGGTCAACGCACACTAAGACGGCACGCTGAGCATGTTGGACTCAGCCCTTCATTCACCATTTTAGACCAAGGAGATGCTGAAGCACTCCTTGCAGACACAATACGCGATGTCGATGGAGCATTCCTTAAAAGCAAGGACAACCCAAAACCCCGCGTCCTCGCAGACATTATTAGCTACGCACGCAACACATGCCAGCCTATTGAGCCCGTAGTTGAAGATCGTTACCCATTTTTTATTGACCTAGCAGCTCGCGTTAAGGCCTTTTCAGATGCTTATCGTGAAAAAAAACGAAAGCAAAACGTCACCGACTACGACGATTTGCTTGAGCATTGGCTAACGATACTCGAAACAGATAACGAAGTTGCTGAACAGTACCAAAATCGCTTCAAGCACATTCTGGTTGATGAATACCAAGACACCAACCTGCTTCAGGCAAAAATCATTGATAAACTGGGTTTACATCACCAAATCATGGCCGTCGGTGATGACTCTCAATGTATCTACACTTGGCGGGGGGCGCAAATCGAAAACATCCTCAACTTTCCTGAAAAACATCCAGGCACCCAAGTCCACAAGATTGAAATTAACTACCGAAGCTCACCGGAAATTTTACATTTCGCAAACCAAATATTGCAGCACCAATCAACAGACATTGGCTACGAAAAGAACTTAAAGCCCGTCAACCCCTCAACACAGCTACCCTGTTTTGTCCCTGCGATGGACACCCGGCAGCAAGCGCAATTTATTTGCAAGCGCATTCGTGGTCTTATTGATGAAGGCTATGCTCTATCACAAATAACTATCTTGTACCGGGCTCACTATCAAGCCATGGACCTCCAAATGGAGCTTTCACGCCAAGGCATACCCTATACGATTACAAGCGGTGTACGCTTTTTTGAACAAGCCCATGTAAGAGATCTTGTCGCCCAACTTCGCTTTGTGAGCAACCCCAATGATCGTGTCGCGTTTACTCGCGTTGCAACATTACTCCCCAAAGTGGGCCCCAGAACTGCTGAAAAGCTTCTGAAGCTTGCAGAAAAAGCCGCTCTTAAAGAAAAAAAATCCCTCATTCAATCACTCACAAATGCTAGCGTTGCAGACAAGGTCCCCGCAGAAGCCAAAGAAGACTGGATGGATTTTGCGCTAACGCTTCAAAATATAGAAGAACGCTTAAGGGCACCCAAGTCGGATAAGGCCGAAGAAGATCTTTTTACCCTAAGCCAAACAGAATCACACAACTTTGTTCCAGGAACGCCTCAAGAAATTGTCAAATTAGCCATTGATGGTTGGTACGGAGACTATTTGCGCCATATCCATACAAACTGGGCTTCAAGACACGATGACCTTGAAAGCTTGATCGCTTTCGCTGAACGTTACGCAAGCATGGAGGACCTTCTTGCACAACTTGTTTTACTCAACTCTGAGACCAGCGATCGCTCTGCAGATCCTGACACTGAAAATATCCGACTCACAACCATCCACCAAGCCAAGGGACTTGAATATCCAGTCGTCTTCCTCATTGGCCTTGCTGAAAACCTTTTCCCGCTCAAACGGGCCATTGAAGAAGGTAATATCGAAGAAGAGCGGCGCCTTTTTTACGTAGGCGTGACACGGGCCCAAGAACAACTCTACATTACTTACCCCATGGTAAGCTTACAAGGAGGACCGCCTCAGCGCATGGACCCAAGTCGCTTCATGCAAGAAATCCCCGAACACACTTACGAAGTTCTCCACGTTGGCAGGGCAACCTGGTAGCTCTCCTACCAAACGCGAACATTGGGCTGGCTCTCGATGGCCTGCTGCAAATCCTCTGGGAGTGCTACCAGGAAATCAATATGTGTTAAAGATTCAATTGTATCAATCGATACGAGAAAAGGCCTTAGAGGCTCATCACCGTTCACTGACTGAGGGATAATAAACGCCAAAGTCCGAAGGCCCTCAGGATGCTCATCGATAATAATTTTAAAAAAGGCATCAGGAATAGCCGCCTTACCCTGGATTCGCTTTACATGCGTACGCTTATAATAAATAGGCCCTGTAATAACCCAAACTTCTTCAAAACGCTTTGTGTAACGCTTGGCAACACGATGCTCAAGCTCCTTCCAAATTTTGCGGTTAAGATCTGGATGTTGTGGCGAAATATTAGACATGAGGAAGGTCTCCAATTGCGCATCACGGCCATAGCAATAAGCAATCCCAAAATTAGGCGCCATGTGCCCACGATCATAACCAGAACGTGCATAACTCGTCGAAGGCACTCGAGCCCGCGTACGCTTATCTGCAGTAAAACTACTTGGACGAGCGCCAATGGGGTGCTCTTTACGCTCAAAAAGACGGTAGGCTACCCATGCAGGATTTTGCATTTTCTCGTCATAACCGACAAGATAGCCCTTATTTTCAAGCTCTAAGCTAACATAATCCCCTGCTGGGTGACCAGCAAAGGCATAAAAGCTATCCTCCTGGTAGCCATTTAAAGGCGTTACTGGACCGACGCTTGCAGGAATTGCATCGTACAGTACATCAAAGAGATCTACCCCAAACTCAGGCATGCCACGAGTTTCGCGCACCCAATCAATGCCATCTAAAGCAAACTCTTGAATTCGCTTTTGAGCCTCTTCATCTTGGGCCTCGTAATACCAAAACCCAAAAACCCCTAACGTACACCCAAGGACCATAACAACGATTGCCTGCTTCCATGAACGAATAAACGGTTGTGAACGCTTTGACGCTGAGCGTTTGCGAGATTTCTTAGTAACTCTTGCCATAAGGAAGTGGATACACGCTGCCTCAAGAAAACGTATACGTCAAGGGCATGCTCCTCAATTTCGTTGCAGGCGCTTAGCTTCTCTGGCACAGTAAATGAACGAACTTACCCCAGTGAATATACTCCTTGCATTTGACAAATTTAAGCACGCGATGAGTGCACATGAAGCATGTCATAGTGCGCATGAAGCGCTGCAAAGATCACATCCTAAATGGCACATCAGAGAAACTCCACTGAGTGATGGAGGCGAAGGGTTTTGTAAAATTCTGACACAAGCAGCCAAAGGCAAGCTGTTACAAACAACCGTAACGGGCCCCTTAGGCAAACCGATTCAAGCGCACTTTGGATTAGTCCAAGGCAAACACATACCTATTAACCTGAAAAACTGCTTTGGGATAGAGGCTAGTGAAACTCTTGGTATTATTGAGATGGCCCAAGCTTCTGGGCTAATGCATGTACCTGGAGCCCAAAAAAAACCCTACCAAGCAACAAGCCGAGGGACGGGGGAGCTCCTTCTTCAGGCAGCTGAAGCTGGAGCCCAAGCACTCTTACTGGGTATTGGAGGCAGTGCAAGCAATGACCTTGGACTCGGAGCACTGGAGGCAGTGGGACTTCAAGTTAACTATGAAGATACAAAACAACTCCCCATAAGTCCGCAAAACTGGGATCGCATAACATCGATCAATTCAGCTCTACTTAAACAACTTCCTCCCCTCTTCATTGCATGCGATGTTAACAACCCCCTTCTTGGCCCCGAAGGTGCAACGCGTATTTATGGGCCCCAAAAAGGAATTCAATCCGAGACCGATGTTACCTTTTTCGAGACGCATTTAGGCAATCTTGCTCACATGCTTTGCAAAACTTTTGAGCAAGATTGCTCTATCATTACTGAAGCAGGTAGTGGAGCTGCTGGCGGCATTGCCTGCGGCCTGCGAATTGCTTATCAAGCGACGATACTCCCTGGGTTTGTCCTTATTGCACAATGGCTAGACCTAGAGAAAGCTGTTGCCTGGGCAGACATCATCTTGACGGGAGAAGGACGTTTTGACTCCAGCTCACTCCAAGGCAAGGGGCCTGGGTCTATCATCAAAATGGCCCTTAAGCACAATAAACCAGTGGAGGTCTTCGCGGGATGTATCGACGAAGCATCAACGGCACAGCTCCCCGAGCAAATAAAGCTACACTGTATTAGCTCCGATGAAAAAGACATGCAAGCAGCTATCAATCAATCACAAAGAAACCTGAATCACTGTGTAACAAAGCGCTTTCAGGCAGGATAAAACTTGGTGGGCCCTGCAGGATTCGAACCTGCG
>DCBD01000036.1 GCA_002313355.1 Opitutia bacterium UBA1116
GCCTACCCGCGAGGTGTCCATCGCCCCGAGCTCAAGCCCGGCATCTTGCAAGGCTTCGTGAGTACAGTAGATGCCAATACTCCCTGCACGTGTACCATTACGCAAGGCCTTACGCTTCTGATACTTAAGCTGATCAAAATCACACACTCCAGCAAGCACAGAGCCCATATACCGCATGTCAATCCGCTGAATTCGCGGCTTTCCTTCAAGAAGGTTTTGGCGGAACTCAGCGAGGGTATTCCCATTGGGGGAGGTCAAGCCAACTCCAGTAATGACGACACGACTGTCACGATGCATACCTCTCACTTCTAACAAAAACCCTGATGACGAAAAGGTTAAAATGAGATAAAGTGCTCAAATCATCAGCGTAGTCCTGGGGTCTACCTCACTCAAATTCATGCACCATCTCCGCTTTTGCCTGTTCTTTTTATCATTTAGCTTATATACAAGGAGCTTATGAATGTGCTCGTCGTTGGAGGCGCCGGTTATATAGGAAGCCACTGTGTTCACGCCCTTGCCGAAGGGCCCCACCGCCCCGTGGTGGTTGACAATCTCGTCTACGGCCACAAGGCAGCCCTCCCCCAAGGCATTCCATTCTACAACAACAACTTAGGGAACAAAAATGCCATATCCTCAATCCTCCAAAAAGAATCCATTGAGGCTGTCATGCATTTTGGCGCCTATGCCTATGTCGGTGAATCGGTCGAAGACCCTCTCAAGTACTATATTAATAACGTTGCTGAGACCCTTTACTTACTCGAGGCCATGCAGGCCTCAGGTGTGACCAAGTTCATTTTCTCTTCCAGCTGCGCCACCTATGGCACCCCCGATCAGCTTCCCATCACAGAGGAAACACCCCAAAAGCCCATCAATCCCTATGGCCAAACAAAGCTTGATATCGAGCAAGCCCTGAAGGCCCTCGCCACACAAAAACAACTCAGTTTTGTTGCCCTGCGGTATTTCAATGCTGCAGGCGCTAGTCTCAAGCACCCCATAGGTGAAGACCACACTCCCGAGACGCATCTCATCCCCCTCGTCTGTGAAGTCGCCCTCGGCAAACGTCCCCACGTCTCCATTTTCGGAACGGACTACCCCACTCCAGACGGCACCTGCCTTCGAGACTATGTCCACGTGGACGACCTAGCCACAGCCCACATCCTCGCACTGGATCATTTAAACACTCCAGGCACCCAGCTTTTTATCAATCTCTCTACCGGCAAACCGTACTCGGTCCGCGAAGTCATTCAAACCGTTGAATCTGTAAGCAGCAAAAGGGTGACTACCCTCGAAGCCCCAAGGCGACCTGGAGATCCCGCAACCCTCTATGCAGATCCAACACGGGCTAAGCAAATACTCAACTGGCAACCCAAACACTCAGACTTGGGCTCCATCATACAAAGCGCCTGGTCTTGGCATGCGCAGCACCCCAACGGTTTTCATTCCTAAATAACGCTTCAGTATTTTATCTATGCATCTAGGTCGCCCCTTTGGTATCAAGCTTGAACTTCACTTCACCTTTATTCTCCTTGTCCTTTTTTACGGGTGGATGGGGTGGCGCGTTCAGGGGCTCCCAGGAGCAGTCATCAACACAACAGCCATCATCCTTATCTTCGGCTGTGTCGTCCTGCATGAGTTAGGCCATAGCCTCGTTGCACGCCACTATGGTATTGGCATTCGCCGCATCCTACTCCTACCCATCGGTGGCATGGCAGAGTTTGAACGCATCCCACGCACCCCCAAGAAAGAGCTTCTCATCACGCTCGCCGGCCCTGCGGTCAACTTCTTCATTGCTGCAGCTCTCATTCTCTTTGGAGGCATCATGCCCGAAAACTTCCTTCAAGAATCGCTCACTTTTCATCAATTACTGAACTTCGTTCTTTTTGTGAATCTTGTCATGGGATTTTTCAATCTCATCCCCGTCTTCCCCATGGACGGCGGTCGCATCTTAAGGGCCATCCTCGCCTTTTTCCTCCCCTATATCGATGCTACGCGCATTGCTGTTTATATCGGAAAGATCCTTGCCATTGTTGGCATTGCCTACGCCATCCTCTACGCTCAAAACATCATTCTTGTGCTTCTCTTTGCATTCATCTTTTTTAGCGGAGACAGGGAATACCAATTCGTACGCCAACAAGAACGCCTACGCCAGCAATGGCAAGAAGCCATACGCGCTGCCTCACAACAAAAAGATTAGGGGCCCCTACTTTAAGGCTCTCGAACGAATTAAATCTTCCGTACGATAGATCTCCCAAGGGCCTGCCTCTAAATAAGATTCCCCTGTAAGGCTTTCATTGTGCCAATCATCTCTGGTCAAAATATATTCAGCACCGTATTGCTGAGCAGCCTCAACAATATCCCCCCAAGAACGTTTTGCATAGACAGCATCTATGTCTGTGTCGGGATTGAGAGGCTCACCCAAGACATTCTCCATGCGCTTATGCCACTCAACAAGACCCTGCCCTGTGTTGGGCGCAAAAGCAACATCAACGATCACACTACGCTGACTCAAGCGCCTAAAGTCCTTAAAATTTAGAGACGGTGGAATCAAAATCAGAGCATCTGTAGAAGAGTTGTTCTTAAACTCTACAGCCAAACGGGACAAGTCATCTTGAGGACTCACAGCAATACTCAATCTGTGTTGATATACTGACTGCAAGGACTTTGGAATATCATACGCGATAGCAACCACACAAAGCGTACTCATCACGAGAGCCAAAGATACACTTAAAGCCAAGCGAGACCACTGGTTGAGCTGCATCGCTTGAATGAGAGCAGGCACCATGAGCACGGCTAAGGTAATCAAAGGAAATATATCCCCAATAGCTTGAACGAGCTGAATGGGTAGAGCCATTAAGGCACAGACGAGGAAAAAGCCCCAAGCAACAACAGGGAATGATATATGCTCTAATCGATATCCCCTAAGTACTGGAAGGCTGAGCGCAAACAAAAGTAAAAACAAAGCGGCATTGCTAGAGACCGGGATCACAAGGAGTAGCCATGCAATGACCCATTGCCGCTTTTTGAGTGCCTCTTGAAAGATATAAGCAAGCCCCAAAATAATAGCAAATTCAGAAAACAGTGCTATACGAACCAAGTGTAGTTTGGCAATCAATCCTTCAGGCCTCCACTGAACAAAAACAAGGACTAAAAACAAAAAGACAAATGTTGTTAACACGATAATCTGAATACTCCGCTCAAGAGAACGCGGCACTTCGGGCGAACGCTTCAAACACAAAAGACCACCTCCATAAAAACAAACAAGCCAAAACCATTGATTAAAATGCCACCCTGTAAAAGACAAGTGCTGAGGACTGTGCACAATACCATAAACACGTGCAAATACTTGATCACTCACTAAGCTCGCTTCAGCAGCACCACTCAAATACATAGGCACATAAACACACCCAAGACCCAAAAGCCATACACTCACAGCTAAAACAGCCTCCCAAAAACGATGCCGATTATATAAAGTGTCGAAAAAGAGCAGTGGCACAATCACAATACCAACAACAAAGCCGATCAAAAAACTCATCAATCCAGCAAGCCCAAAGAAAAGATAAGCAAGTAACCAATTGTGTTTCAATGCGAATGCCGCTCCCCAAAGCACAAGACCTACCGACAAAAATGCGGATACGGGTATAGGCGCAAACGAGCCCACCAACCCAATAGAGCCCGATTCCATCACATAGAAAATCCAAAATATAATGAAGCCTGCACAGGCAATCATAAGCTTTCTAGATACATTGAGAAAAAGAGCACCACCCACTAAAACAAGAAGACTCACTACATAATAAAAAAAATAAGCTCCTGGAACACCCATGCCTGCACGAGCAAAACTGGCTATTAATTCGCGATAATAGCTTTGGGGCGTAAAGGTCGTGGTCTCTTTAACAAAGAAATCACGCACATACAAAGAATCATCTAGTATCCGCTGAATAGGCGGCTCATCCAAGGTGTGCCCTTCAAAAGGGTAATCATAGCCCAAGAAAAAAAGAACGCCGGCAAGAACAAATACAAAGAGCGCAACGTTCGATAGAAAATGAATGAACGAAAAACGGGAAGAAGAGGTAGTCGTCATAAGATACTTAAGCTTAAACCCAAGAGTAAGCACATTAAACAAAATGGCATGCTAATGCACCAAGACCTTAAGCACAAGCCTTTTAGCTTAACAGCCTTGTAGACTACTCGCGCAAAGCGCCTGCTAAGCGTGACTGAAGAAAATCTTGATAGGCAGCCGTTAAGCCTTCTTTAAGCGAAATCTTGGGAGACCACCCGAGGGATTTTATTTTAGAAACATCCAGCAATTTGCGAGGCGTCCCATCAGGACGATTTGAATCGTAAGCAAGGCGCCCTGAAAACCCTGTAACTTCACGAATCATCTCAGCAAGATCACGAATCGCAATATCTTCGCCATAACCTATATTCACCCAGTCAGGCGGGTGGTCGACGCTGAGGAGGTGGACGAGACCCTCAGCCAAATCATCCACATGCAAAAACTCGCGCTTAGGACTTCCCGTCCCCCACAGAACGACCTCTTCTGCACCTGATTCTTTAGCATCATGAAAACGCCGCAAAAGACCCGGGATAACATGGGAGTTTTCGGGGTGATAATAGTCTCCAGGGCCGTATAGATTAGTAGGCATTGCCGAGTGAAACAGGGCACCGTATTCCTTTCGGTAATACTGGCAAAGCTTAAGCCCCATGATCTTAGCAAGCGCATAAGCCTCATTGGTTTCTTCAAGAGGCCCTGTCAAAAGATATTCTTCACGAATCGGCTGCGGGGCTTCGCGCGGATAGATACATGAACTCCCCAAAAAAAGCAAACGCTTCACGCCAGACTCATAGGCAGCGCGAATCACATTTTGAGCAATCGCTAAATTTTCAAGACTAAACTCAACCGGATAGGTATTGTTGGCAACAATACCGCCAACACGCGCGGCAGCAAGGACAACGATCGATGGGCGAGCCTCAGCAAAAAACCTGTCAACGGCCTGCGGATTGCAAAGGTCTAGCTCATCACGTGAGCGGGTAATGATGGCATCATGGCCATAACGCTCTAGACACCTCACCACGGCGGATCCCACCATGCCGCGATGCCCAGAAACAAAGATGGACCCTTCTAGCTTCACGCTCCAGCAGCAACGAGCTCTTTATCGGCGTTTTTGTAGGCGAGTTCTTTTTTAGCAAGCTCAAGATCAGCATCGACCATGAGAGCGACAAGCTCTTTAAACTTCACTTTAGGCTCCCAGCCTAATTGCTTCTTCGCCTTAGTAGGGTCTCCCAAAAGAAGTTCTACTTCGGCAGGACGCTCGTAGCGCTCATCATGCTTAACAAATTCTTCCCAGTCTAAGTCAAGACGGGCAAAGGTCTCCTCACAAAATTCGCGGACAGAATGCGTCTCCCCAGTAGCAACAACGTAATCATCCGGATTATCTTGCTGAAGCATAACCCACATCATCTCGGCATATTCTTTAGCATAACCCCAGTCCCGACGAGCATCTAAGTTGCCCAGGTAGAGGCTATTTTGTAGACCCATTTTGATGCGCGTTGCAGCACGGGTAATCTTGCGGGTGACAAATGTCTCCCCACGGCGTGGTGACTCGTGGTTAAACAAAATACCATTGCTTGCATGGAGGCCATAAGACTCACGATAGTTCACCGTAAGGTGGTAAGAAAAAGCCTTAGCACAGGCATAAGGAGAGCGAGGATGAAAAGGCGTTGTCTCCGTTTGAGGAACAGCATGGACCTTCCCGTACATCTCTGAAGAAGAGGCTTGATAGAAGCGAACTTTACCCACGAGCCCCGTCTCCCGGATGGCCTCAAGAATGCGGACGGTACTGAGCCCAACAACATCCCCCGTGTATTCTGGAATGTCAAAAGAAACGCGAACATGGCTCTGTGCGCCCAAGTGATAAACCTCATCGGGCTTAAGATCGTAAAGGAGCTTTACGAGATGAACAGAATCAGCCAAATCGCCATAATGGAGGAAAAGCTTACGCCCGTGGATATGCGGGTCTTGATATAAGTGATCGATCCGAGATGTATTAAAAGAGGAAGCTCGACGAATGATCCCGTGGACTTCGTAGCCCTTCTCGAGCAAAATTTCAGCTAAATAGGACCCGTCTTGTCCTGTGATGCCAGTAATCAGTGCGCGTTTCATATAAAAGGATAGATTAGCTTTAGCTGATTAAATCGCTTAATGTCTTTTTGTCTAACTTAAACTGCTCATGCATCTAAGAAAAGTCCCTTGCATTCAAAGCCGCCTCCCCTATTAATATGGCTATCCATGAACACGAAATATGGCTATCCATGAACACGAAGCCTCAAGACATACAGATTATTGGAGACCACATTGCCATCCGCTGGACGGATGGGAGTGAAACTTACGCCCATGCAGCAAAGCTGCGGGCTGAATCACCGAGCGCAGAAAACGTCGGCGAAAGAGATATTCTAGGCAACCATTATGGCGGCAGTGACCAAAAAGAATTTTCAGGCATTACCGTTGAGGCTTGGGAATTCATCGGCAATTACGCCATTCGCTTCATTTTTAGTGACGGCCATAAAACAGGCCTCTACACCTATGCTCTTCTCAAGAATCTCAGCACAGAAGACTAGGCAAATCCTCGCTGGCTGCGCCCTGAAAAATCGATAAGCTCCCGAATGACCGTGGATTCTTGGTTTAGCTCACGTTTCAGGCGGTCCAAAGCCTGACTGCGATTAAGCCCTTCGCGATAAAGAATCTTATAGGCAGCACGCACCTGCTCGATATCCTCACTGGAGAAGCCGCGACGCTCAAGCCCTATCTTGTTGATGGTCCGCACGATAGCAGGGTTTCCATCAACCGTCATATAGGGGGGCACATCCTGCACAACCTTAGAGCATGCCCCGAGCATGGCATAAGAACCGACCTGGCAAAATTGATGGACGCCAGCATCCCAACCAACGTTAACATAGTCCCCCAGAACGACATGCCCACCGAGCGCAGCATGGCTACTCATCACGCAGTGATTCCCTACCTGACAGTCATGGGCCACATGCGCATAGGCTAAAAAGACATTGGATGAGCCAACCACCGTTGCTTCATCGTCGTTGGTGGCTAAATGAATGGAAACATATTCGCGGAAGACATTCCCATCGCCAATAGTGAGCCGAGGCCTTCCTCCCTTGTGCTTAAGATCATGGGTCTTGGCACCAATAAAGGCATAAGGAAATACTTCATTGGAGGCGCCCAGTGTTGTCCGCCCATCAATGGTAGCATGGTGGTCGACCACGGTATCTTTGCCAATCACAACCTCGGGACCGATATAGGCATAAGCTCCGATACGGGCCGAGGAATCAACCTGGGCTCCAGATTCAATGATGGCCGTAGCGTGTATCATAATAAAATATCAATCAACGACATCCGTTATAGCAAACATAAGCTCTGCAGAGGAAACGACTTTGCCGCCCACCTTGCAAACACCCTCAGCAACCCCGATGCGCTTGCCACGGTTCTTCGTCATCTTGACGTGGATTTCAAGCTGATCTCCAGGAACGACAGCTTGGCGAAACTTGACCTTGTCGCAGCTCATGAAAAATGCGGTCTTGTCCTTGGTATCCTCTTGAATATTACGAAGAAACAAAATGCCTGCAGCCTGGGCCATAGCCTCAACCTGAAGGACCCCTGGCATCACAGGGAAGCTGGGGAAATGCCCTTGGAAATAGGGCTCATTCATGGAGACATTTTTAACAGCGACCAGTGAAGTATCGCCGACCTCGATAACCCGATCGACCATTAAGAAGGGATAGCGATGAGGGAGGGTTTGTAGAATGCGGCGGATATCAAGTGAGGTGTCCGTTGAGAGAATGGCCGAGGGCGCAGACTCTTTTTTCTTAGGCTTAGAACCAGACTCCGCACCCTTGAGCTGATCGGCGAGAACGCGCGTAAGCTCAGCATTGAGGGCATGCCCAGGGCGGACAGCCACGATATGAGCCTTCAAGGGGCGCCCGAGGAGCATAATGTCCCCAATAATGTCCAAAATTTTGTGGCGAACAAACTCATCATTAAAGCGCAAGGGCTCTTTGGAGAGGATTTTATCCCCCTTAATGACAATGGCAGAATCCAAGCTGCCTCCTTGGATTTTGCCCAATTTTAAGAGCTCTTCGATGTCTTCATAGATCGTAAATGTCCGGGAGGGAGCGACTTGCGCCTGATAAGTCTCCGGATCAATGTCTAAAGAGAGGTGCTGAGTATGAATACCCCGATCATCGGCAGACGTACAAGTAATTTTAAGGCCATCATAAGGAAGAGCAATCAACGAGCGGTTACCACGGGTAACCGATACGGGCTTCTGAAGCTCGAAATACACCCTATCCTTTTCTTGATCAACAGGTTCTGCCTCCTGAACGAGATTGACGTAATGCTTAGCAGAGCCATCGAGAATAGGAGGCTCACTCGCGTTCATTTCAATGAGGACATTGTCCACACCCATACCTGCAAGTGCACTCAAAACATGCTCAACAGTATGGATTTGCGCATGCCCAGAGGTGATCGTTGTATTGCGCACAAGGTCCCCAACAGCATCAATATGAGGGCGAATTTCTGGCTTTCCGTAGAGATCCACGCGCTTGAATACAACACCGTGATCTTCTGGGGCAGGCTTAAGCGTGAGGGTGACCTCATCACCCGTGTGAAGCGATTTTCCCTGGATGGAAACTTCTCGTAAAATGGTTCGCTGCTTCATCTAAAGACGTTCTCTAAGGTAGCTAGATAACGGTATCAACGCTACTTTGTAAAGTGCATTTATTCGCTCTCTTATCCAGGGAGGGCTTCACAACGGTTCTGTTGCTTGACCTCGCGTTT
>DCBD01000083.1 GCA_002313355.1 Opitutia bacterium UBA1116
GATACCATCACCGGATGAAAAATAAATTCTCGAATTAACACGGTCAACAGCAAGTCCCTGAGCACCTGAAAGCCCGGTAACATAGAACTGGTTCATGTTGGACCCATCGAGATCTGCATAGAGAATGCGATCTGATCCAGCGACATAGAGCTTGTCCGCTGTTGGTAGTAGACCTATACCACGCATGGCAACACCAAAGGTGATAAGTGTTGTCGTACCTGAACCATCAAAGTTGGCTGCTTGCACTTGTCCACCAAGGCCCGTGGTCCAATAAATGTCTAAAGCTAGAGCTTGTCCTGCACCCAGCGCGCACACACAAACCCCAAGTAGTAAATGCTTCATCTTATTTTTTATCTTATATGTTTTCATGATCCAACCTCCATATGAGTACTATACTCTATTATAACATATAAGTTGTTTTTTTCAAATTTTCACATAAAAAACACCCATAAAACAACATAACTATATAACCAACAGCAAGATAAATATTTTTGAAGCTATTTTATTGTTTCTTGCCCTACTGTAGCTAATATTAGCTCTGTGCCGTGTCGCCTTCCTACCCTATGAATAAAATGAATATCTTTGTTGGTCTATTATACCTGAAAAACATCTACCGTTTTGGGCTCGCTGGCTTCATCGGCTTATTTTATACCTGTCCTTACATGCATGCCTCTAGTGAA
This sequence comes from Opitutia bacterium UBA1116, assembly GCA_002313355.1. Classification (GTDB taxonomy): domain Bacteria; phylum Verrucomicrobiota; class Verrucomicrobiia; order Opitutales; family UBA1977; genus UBA1977. The sequence goes on from DCBD01000083.1 coordinate 681, forward strand.
AGCTCAGACAAAACGGCGACGGCCATCTTTGCGGGAGGTTGCTTTTGGTGTACCGAAGCGGCTTTCGACCACGTGCCCGGTGTCATCAAAACAACGTCGGGCTACACGGGCGGCCACCTAGATAAGCCCACTTATGGTGACGTTTCAAGCGGTTCTAGCGGCCATTATGAAGCACTTAAAGTCACTTATGATCCCAGCAAAGTTAGCTATAATCAGCTACTAGATATTTTTTGGGAAAGCATCGACCCGACCGATGCGGGTGGGCAATTTGCAGATCGTGGCTCTCAGTACAAAACAGCTATTTTCTACCTCAATGAAGATCAGTACCAAGCTGCCCTTCAGTCTAAGAAGCAAGTTGAACAAAAGCTCGGCATGAAAGTCCAAACAGCCATTCTAAAGGCAAGCACGTTCTATCCGGCAGAAGAAGCTCATCAAGACTACCACCAGAAAAACCCAATGCAGTATCAATACTATAAGCGTGGCAGCGGTCGCCCACAACGCCTTCAAGAGCTTTGGGGGAGAATGAGAGAAAAATAGGTATATATACTTATAAATAAAATATTAAATTTATTTTAAGGAAAGATTTTCAATATATTTTTATATATCACATAATTTATTTACCTGCAAGTAGTTAAGTTGATATTCTTACTTCGTTTTTGCAACGCAGGTTATTATTTTATTGATAAAACATAAAAGCTTATTCAACTGAGGCTTTTATGAAAAAATATATTACCTTCTTTTTATTACTAATTGGCATACACGCAGCGATGGCAGGCCCTATTGAAGGAGCTCATGCTCAAATTATCGTGCTCGATGGTTATGGAAATGTCCACATCGAGGAGCAATGGGCTATCCTAGAGGGTGCCGGCCAGAATATCGGCCAGACCAACTCGACGATGCCGTCTATGAGTGAAGAATATCAAGACGAATTAAAGGAGAAAAAACCTGAAACATCTTCCCCGTCAACTCAGCAAGAGGATATTGAAGATGATTCAACAATCGAAGAGGAAAATGAAGCTAATCGTGAAGTTCTTTTTTACGACCATGGACCTGTTATTATCAGATTAGATACGGGGGAATCGTTTGAGTTTACCGAATTAGTCCCGATCGATGAAATATGGAATATAGAGCCTGACTTTGGAGACCCTACTACATACGTTCTCGCCGCATTACAAGCAATGGAGGAACTGCTCAAGCGTATCTACATGATTGAATTTCAACTCAATGAAAATGGCTTTAATGATACTGAGTTTGGCCATGTCTTTCGATCTATTCATCAAGCTAATTACGCAGCACAGCCGTATTGGAGCTATATGCTAGAGTCTTATCGAGGCTGCCTATATGAACTCATACGCAGTACTCTCCGACGCCTTGAGTCACTCGCCTTTAAACAGTGGGTTGAAAAACTTGAGCGCTCCTTTCAAACAGCAAGTGATATGCGCTTTATTAGGCGTTTAAACGGATCGGATGCTGTTCTAGAAAATCTTCGACTCATAGACCCTAACGACCTTCAAAAAGTCTTAAATGCAATTACCATGGTTCGACAGCTCATCGACCAAAGGCCTTATATTGCACAACCGGGTGGACCCAATAAACCTCTTTCACCTTTGTTAGCCCGTCTTCAGGCTCTCGAAGGCAAGGTCTCATCACTGGCAATGGAACTGCAAAGAGTTGAGGACCCTATCTATACCCTGGATCCTTCTACTGAAAATAACGTAAGCGGTCACTGGCTTTTTGAAGCAATACAAGAATTTTATCAAAAACTAGCCCAGTTTGACCCATCAGTAAATCAGCGAGTTCGGTATTACCATCAATGTACAACAAAGCAGCTCAGACCTATGCTTCGCAGGGCATTAAGCGTATTTTTAAATGAGTATATACGGTTTCGCCACAGCAATATCGATGATCTTCCTGCAAACGGTCACCCACATGAGCAACACCTTTCTGAAATGCTTTTTACATTAAATGCTCACTTCATGGACTTACTATTGCTGCAACAACAAGCAGTGCACAATAACGGCTCAAATGGCAACGATACCGATACGCCTCCGAAAAAAAAGAAGCCAACAACGGTAAACGGTAAACCTGTCTATATGTCAGCAACTAAGTAACAGAAAGAATAAACTACTTTCTCCAAAAAGCTGGATTTCGACAAATAGAGGTCCAGCTTTTTTATTTCCCGCGTCATTACTAAAAACGGCTCTTCTAAGCACATTTTCTGGACCTAAACGTTAATTCATTAAAAGATAAAACAGAATATTTAGTTGTTTTTACCTAGAAACAACTCTGAATTCATTACCCATGAGGCTTATTTTTTACTTCAATATAAGAATTTTTTTAATTTTTTTTAAGCTCTCCACAGGACTCAACTCCTTGAAATAGAAAACGTTATAATAAATATTTATATACCCCATACCATCTGCATTTAATTATTTTATTGATAAAACGTAATTTTATGATCAACTCGCCTGTGATGAAAAAATATATATTCTTGGTTTTATCACTACTATCGATGCATGCAGCCTTCGCTGGAAGTGCTCCTGAAGTCTTTCTTTTGAGATCTACGGAGTCTTTAGGCTTTAAGGGCCTCACTCCTATTTCTATCCACCAAACTGCTGAGTTTATTGATTTGGACTATTCAGCTAAAAACAAAACTGGAATCTATCCCCTATTCATCGATAACGACGAAGAAGAAGACGATGACGGCTTTATCAATATAGATTGTCCTGACCCAGCCCTCAACAATGACCCAACACCTGAACTGATTGAAACCAATATCCGAGCCTTAAGAGAGATGGGCGAAGCACTCTTTTTCTTGGAAAATCGTATTAATCTGGTTGAAAATGAAAATACTCACCAACTCCATTTTGATGGCCCTTTTGACGACCCTGCATTTGGTCCTGTTTTCATCGGACTGATTAATCCTCAAAATCGTGCAAATATGTTTAATCCCAGTGCAGAGTTTATCTTTGATGGCTTCCGTGCAAGCTTACTGATATTTGCCAATGACGTTATTAGGCAACTAGAAACTCAACTCGCTCAATTTGAATTTAACATCCTCACCCAGCTCCTTACCCAATTTGCGAATCAAAACCCTGAAGTCATCGACATCATTGAGCTAGAGAAGCTCATTAGCGCTATAATAACACTCAGAGAACGTATTTATCAGAGGCCACATCTCACTTTCCCTAACGGAAATCAAGGAGGCATGACACCTCTCATCGATGCTTTATATACATTAGAAGAGGAAGCCCAAGTGATTGTAGAGGAAGCCGAAGAAACCCGAAGTGAAGATGAGCTAATTCAAAACGCAATTCAGACGAATGCGTCTGATGGTTTCCTTCGCCTAGAAACCGAAGCCGCACCGCTATGGGATATGATTTTAGATTTCCAAAACGATCGTGATACCATCGTCAACACGAATGACCTAGAAGCCCTTTTGCCAAATTATGGAAACTTCGTAAATGAAAACGAATTAAATGATGTTGCTGATGACGTTTTAGGTGTACTCTTCGCTGCGCTAGATGACTACATTGGCTATATGAATAATAATCGCTATGCTAGCCATCCTGCCACTCGCATTATTGAAGCATTAGAGATTTTAGGTACGCATCTGGACCCTTATGACTTAGAAGAAAATTTAGAAATGCAGGAAGAAGAGGAAAACCTCTCCAATAATGATGAAGAAAATTACGCTTTATCAAATGAAAATGAAGAGAATGAAGATGACAATGAACCGTCTCCCTCTTTCAGCAAAGGACGCGTTCGTCGAGCCAGCATGTAAAAGAAATTCCTTTTAAGTCAAAAAACCGGTTACATCAAAAGCGATGAACCGGTTTTTTGTTCGAATCTCTATGGGATGCATTTAGAGATCGCTTTTGATCTTTAAAGGAGTACCGTCATTGTCCTTCTCACACGCTTATGAGCAACAGTCACAAAGCACTCTCTCGTGTTCCTTGGCTTGTCGCCACCTTGATCGGCATCGCTGAAATGGCCACAGACATGTATGCCCCAAGCATGCCTCAAATCAGTGACTTCTTCGGCATCAGCGAAAGCATCACACAGCTAACGGTCAGCTTTAACCTCATTGGCCTTGCCCTCTCCGCACTCATCTACGGCCCATTGTCAGACAGCTACGGCAGGCGCCGCGTCATCTTAGCGGGACTTAGCGTATTTTTTTTAGGAAGCCTTGCTTGCAGTTACTCAAGCACCATTACAACGCTCATCGCCGCACGCCTTTTTCAAGGCATGGGCTCAGGTGTATGTCTTGCCGTAGGTCATGCTTCCATCCAAGATCTCTTTTCCGGCGAACGCTGCGCCCAAATGCACTCGCGTCTCAGCATGGTGATCGCACTCTCCCCTGGCATTGCACCCATCATTGGCGGCTATATTGCAACCGCTTTTGATTGGCCAGCCATTTTTATAGCGATCACTTGCGTGGTCACCCTACTCTGGGCACTTATCTTTCGCACTTTCCCAGAGACACTGCCACAGGCCAAACGCCTACCCTTCTCACCAAAGCACCTCTTGCTCGCCTACCGCAGGCTCTTTAGCAATCCACGTTTCGTTGGCTATGCTTTCATCCACATCATGGCTATCACCTGGGTCTGGGCAGACTCTGCAAACCTGCCCTTCGTCTTCATCGATGGGATGGGTCTCCCACTGGATCGCTATGGCTACTTTTTTGCCTGTCTTGTCGGGGCATACATACTAGGCACTTACCTCAATCAAAAATTCGTCGTCAAACTCGGGATGACAACGATGCTCTTCATTGGCCTGAGCTTAACAGCCCTCTCAGGTATTACGCTCATTATCGCCAAATATATCATTGATCTAACGCCTCTCCTTGTTGTTGCGATCAAGCTGCCTGGCTCAACAGGGCTCGCTTTTATTTTTGGAAGCGCACCCCCGCGAGCCATTGAAATTGCAGGTGAAGACGCAGGCTCTGGAGCCGCTGTACTCTCATCCTGGCAAATGCTTTTTGGCTCGATCGGCATTTACATCGTCGGCCTTGCCTACAACGGGACAATTCTCCCCATCGCCTGCATGACGGTCTTCTCGGTGACAACGTCTTTTATTGTGTACTTTATCTTACACCACGGAAAACTACGTCCGATCCCTGTAGCACAATAAATATCACTACTGAGATTCATTTTCGCAGTATCACAATTGATAATAACCATATCGTTAAACCGAAGAACTCACACCCTGATTTCTCCGGCATTGCGGCAGATCAACAAATACCTATATCGACACGATACCAGAGCTATCCTATAATATACACCTTACTTGACCTTTTTCCATAAGCATTAAAACAAGGCGTAGTCTATTGATAATAAACAAATTCCGCACCCCTCTTGAAAAAAGGCTACTTTGAGTTTACAATAAAGGATAAACCCCAAATAGTAAGGAGCATGCCACATGGGAGACGCTACAAGAGAAACAGGATTATCGCAAGTCAGGCATAACGTGCCAACGAACCAAGTTCATGAATCTGAACCCTCTTTTAATGGGCGTTCTGTTGAAAACCAAAAAACAGAAAGCAAGAGTCTACTTTCGTACTTAACAAGCCCCATTGAAACCGTAAAAAATATTTACGATAGACTCGTTCATACAGAGGAAGAGTTATCAAGAGACGAGGCTCAGCTGTTAAGCGATCCCAGTGTATCACGAGAAGATAAAAAAGCCATTTTAGATAAGCTCACCGGAAATATAGATGGCCTAAACAAAAAAGCTCTTACTTTTGCTGCACTGAGCGTGGTATCTAACAGCAACCTTTCCCATGAGGATCGACTTGCATTGGTACAGTCTCTCGGGGATAAAGAAATCAACTTTAAAAGTAAGGAATTCGGGGAAGCGCTTTGTCTATTACTCAAAGAAGGTGTTGATGGAGATGAAATCAGAGATCTAGTTACCTCCTATACCGAAGCAGGCTCTCCCAAAGAACGTAGAAACAACTGCCGTTCATTGATGGCTGCCCTGCCGATCAGCGTGACATCGGCTTAGTGCATCAAGTTTGCGACTCTTTTATAGCAGCAAATCCAAGCAAAAGCATGAAGGAGGACAGTCTAGCATCCGTCTTTCGGCTTTACGAAGACATCATTTCTAATGAAGAAAACTCCTTTGAGGTACGCCACCAAGCCATGCAAAAAATGCTTGGCACCATAAACCCAAAAGACCCTGCATTCACCCCTCTTTCCAGTTATGAACAACGAAATTATGTCGATTCTGTGCTCGTTCAAGCTTCTGCACTCATGGATACGTCGGATGCTAAAGGCCGAGAGCAATGCATAAAGACACTCATAAGTACAGATGGACTTTCTGGGAAAGTCTATGACGCGTTAACCCGCTATAGCCCAGTTGATGATCCTGTACCTATTGCTTCAAAAAATAACTTGCTTCAAAATTTACAAAGCTTTGCCCAAAAAAATCCAAAACTAGCATGTGAACACAAGGTAAATGTTCAGCACTTGATCAAAGCATTTACGGATCCAGCAGGCACGAGAAGAAATATCGAGTTGGCCAACTTTTACAAGGGAATGGCTTTGCAGCCTGATATTTCATTAAAAGATCGAATGGAATTTCAGATGAAGGCCTGTGACATTGTAATCGGTGCTCAAAAGTCGGGCAAAGAAATACCTGAAGACCTCATCATGTTTGCTAAAGAAATGCCTTTACTTACCGAGTGCCAAATAGCTTTAAATGACAAAAACCAGTCATTTGAAAAGCACCATGATGCTTTTCTTGCCTTAAAACATTACAAGGAAGCCTTTGCAGCAATACACGGTAGCCGAAAAGATCCATTTGACAGGCCACGTTCTTGGGGAAATCACGAAAGCCGCTTCATAGCATATGCACTACAAGATGGTAATGCATCGAAGGTGTCGCCCTCTTTATTGCTAGACTTATGCTCCAGTAAACCAGAGCTACTCCTTCAGCTAGCATCAAACAAAGATGCGGCTCAAAATATAGACGTAAAAGAGGTTCTAGATAGGGCGAAATCTCATGGAAGAGAATCCTTCCAAGAGGTTAGCTATGCTTTAGCTGCAAACGACAGCCTCTCTATAGAAGAGCGTGTGTATGCGATTAAGCATGGCCTCAAACACGATGATATTGCTCGAGAATCAGCTTCTATCAAGCTACTTGAGTTAGCCAAAAATACCTCTATCAGCATAAAGACAGCAACCTTAATGCAGATTGCAGGAGAGCTCAAAAGTCAAAAACTTAAAGAAGAAGCTACAGATATCTATCTTAATATAGCGCTCAACTCCGAACTGGATATTAATGACCGAGTCGAAGCCTTTGTTCGAGGAAACTTAAATGATAATAAAAAAATAGGCCAGGAAGTCGCTCGTGTCCTGTCTGCTGAAATTTTTGAAAACAACCTAGAAAACCCTTCCGATGTAAGTGAGGCCATGCTTCGCTACAATTTTCTCCTTAAGCACAACCTTATTTCAACAGAAAATCGCCAACAACTCGAGGCACATCTAGCAGAAAAAGCCGCTGAATCGGAAGACCCAAGGATAAGTGATTTATTCTCACTCACATTTTCCCAAGGCAAAAAAATTCCACTTGGACGCATCCAAGATGCCTTAGACAATTTCGAAGACATTGTAAACGATCCAACCCTATCTAAAGATCAAAAGTTTATACTAGCCTATATCCCCATGCGCCAGCTAGTAGACTCTAAGCAATTATCCGGCAACGAAGCCGCTTTAAATAGTTTTTTAGATCTTGCAGCTTCGCTTTTTTCCGACCCATCAGAGCTTAGCTACTCATTACTCAGCAAGAATGTGTTGATTAATGCTAAAGACAGTATGGCAAACGCAGCTCAAGCCGTAGGGATGAACCCTGACGACCCAAGGGCAAACACCATTCAAGATTTACACTATTACACAAGAATGAGTCATTTACCATCCTTGATTGAGCGTAGAGCTCGCCCTGTATATCACACACCTCAAGCCCTTACATTTGAGACTGAAGATGTTGACCCAATCAAAGTTCGGTGGAGTCCTGCTTACATTGGGAAATTTCTCCCCAAGCCTAGGATACCCGATGTTTCTCACCAGGATTTTCAAGCATGGGCAACTCAGTTTGAGAATGAACTCCAAGGGAATCAAGCAGCCCAGGACCAATTAAAAGCAATGGCAGACTGTAAATTATCTGCACTCATGGATGCTTCTAAGCGGAGGGAATTTATCGAATTCCTACAACAATCCAAGGTCGAAGGAGCATTCGTCGACCCCATTGCGCTTTCCCTTAGAAGAATTGTAGAGCATGGCCAATCGTTGTCTGATGAGGTGACACCTCCAGACGTCATATCTCCAAGAGCTCAGTTATTCCAACAACTCATGGTTAACTGCATGACGTGCCAAACAGGCTTTAAGGATGGAATTGAGCTTACCGCAAGACATCTACCTGCGTCCATTGAATCGGAAGATTCAGATACAGACCTACATTTAAGTGAAGCAGAAATGCGAACACAACGTTCTAAAAATGAGCTCGCTGCTGAGTACTGGGATGCGAGTGTTAAGCGTCGCAAGGCTCTCCTTGAAGGGAATTCTAACTTCACTAAAGACATCCTCGAGCAAAGCCATGACAAAAGGGTAAAAGAATCACCCCATCAGTCCTGGGCAATGGATGCCATATTGGGCAAACGAACAGGCCTACACACTGAAGGTGAGCGGTTTTGGGCTGACACATACACATACGGAGGAGGGAGGACCGTTGCTAGTTCAAAAATATATACTACAGATCCACAAGATGCCATCGATGCCTTTTATGAACATTACGATCTTAAGACAGAAGTTGCCTACTTTAAGGAACTCTGGAATTCACAAATGGAAGCTGATAGCAAAGTCGCTCAAGATTTATCCAATGCCCAAAGAAAAGAAAGCCGTCTTAATTCACTAAAAGAAAAAGATACCACAGAGGAAGGTCTAACTGAAGCAGAGGCTGCCGAAAAAGCAGAGCTAGAATCAATGAACCTTTCAGAGGAAATCAACCGCTTAAAAGCTATTAAGCCATACGGCACTAATAACAAAATAACAGCGGCACTAAGCGGGGAACATATGTTCGACGCTTTTGACTGGGATGAAGACTTTATAAACCCCCAGGGCCTCAATGACTATGGTGTCATCCTTCTCTTCAAAAGCCTAGGCGTTGTCGAAGAAGTTTCTTAATGCCCGAGGTACCTAATTCGTTGAAACACATATTATTTATTTCTATATAATATGTATTTCAATGATTCTAGAAGCGGTTAGCCCCTATTCGGGGCCTTAATATTTATAGTGCTCTGGCTTGTAAGGGCCATTTTTCGGAACTCCGATGTATTGTGCTTGATCATCAGTAAGTTCCGTTAGTTTTGCCCCAATTTTACTCAAGTGTAACCGAGCCACTTCTTCATCAAGCTCTTTGGACAAAATGTAGACTTCTCGCTTGTATGTGTCGCGATTATTCCAGAGGTCCATCTGCGCAAGTACTTGATTAGAAAAGGAGTTAGACATCACAAAAGAAGGATGCCCCGTTGCACAACCAAGATTAACCAAGCGACCATCAGCCAAGAGGTATATCTGGTGCCCTTCAGGGAAAGTATAGCGATCCACCTGAGGCTTAATGACATCCGAAGTGATTCCAGGATAAGCCTTTAGCTGCTCGCATTGAATCTCATTATCGAAGTGCCCAATATTGCAGACAATCGCCTGATCTTTCATTTTCTTCATGTGCTCAAGGCAGATGACATCGCGATTGCCCGTTGCAGTGACGTAAATATCTGCAGTGCCAAGAGTTTCCTCAATCGGCAAAACGCGATAGCCCTCCATAGCTGCTTGTAAGGCACAAATAGGATCTATCTCAGTGACAATGACTTGTGCACCGAGCCCACGCAGCGCCTGAGCGCAGCCCTTACCAACATCTCCATAACCGCACACAACGGCTACTTTTCCGGCAATCATAACGTCTGTTGCGCGCTTGATACCGTCCATCAAAGACTCACGGCAGCCATAAAGATTATCGAATTTAGACTTTGTCACCGAGTCATTAACGTTAATTGCAGGCACAAGCAAGGTGCGATTTTCGGCCATTTTGTACAGCCGATGCACACCCGTTGTGGTCTCTTCGGAGACACCATGCCAGTCTTGGACGATATTATGCCAATGCTGAGGATTTTGGGCAAAAACATTTTTTAGCTGTTTTTTAATGCAGGCTTCTTCTTCGCTTGAGGCCGGTTCATTGACCCAGTCACTGCCCTCTTCGAGCTCGTAGCCCTTGTGAATCAGCAAGGTGGCATCACCACCATCGTCAACGATGAGGTTGGGCCCGCGACCGTCTGGCCATGTTAAAGCTTTATAGGTACACCACCAGTATTCTTCTAAAGTTTCGCCCTTCCAAGCAAATACGGGGATCCCCTGTTCTACCATGGCGGCAGCAGCGTGGTCTTGTGTGGAGAAGATATTGCAACTTGCCCAACGAACATCAGCACCCAGGGCCATGAGGGTCTCCATAAGGACGGCCGTTTGAACGGTCATGTGCAAGGAGCCACTGACGCGCACGCCTTTTAAAGGCTTTTGGGGCGCATACTTTTCACGGATTGCCATAAGACCAGGCATTTCTTGCTCGGCCATTTCGATCTCTCTACGGCCCCAGCTTGCCAGGGATAAATCGGCAATTTTATAGTCTTGATTATTGGAAGATGCGGAACCTGAAGTGCTGGTTTTCCGCGTAGGTTGGGTTTCAGTCATGGTTGGCATGGGGCGACTATGATAGAGCTATACGGTTTTTGGAAGAAGAAGATGCTTCATGGGCTGTTTTTTTTGAGCCTGCAGAAGAAGAGCGCGTAGCACCGTTGCCATTTAAGGCATCGCGGAGCTCTTCAACCTTGTTGGTCTGCTCCCAAGGAAGGTCTTGCTTGGTGAAGTGGCCATAATGTGTTGTCTTACGGTAAATGGGGTGCAAAAGATCTAGTTGATTAGTGATATCTGCAGGCTTGAAGCTAAAGACTTCTTTGACAGCGTCGATGATGTCATCATCACTGTAGTAGCCCGTACCGTAGGTATTGACATAGATACTCGTTGGGTCTGGATAACCAATGGCATAAGCCACCTGGAGCTCCACTTTATGGGCGAGCCTTGCAGCGACGATATTTTTGGCGACCCAACGACACATATAAGCGGCAGAACGATCCACCTTAGAGGGATCTTTTCCGGAAAAGGCACCCCCGCCATGCCGAGCCCAACCACCATAGGTATCGACGATGATTTTGCGACCCGTGAGACCTGCATCGCTCTCGGGGCCACCAACGACAAAGGTGCCTGTGGGGTTGATATAGTACTCGGTTTCTTTGGTAAAAAGATTCCTGGGGAGTACTTTGCGAGCGATTTCATCGATGCAAAAAGCCTCAATATCTTTGTGAGACATTTCTGCCGTATGCTGCGTTGAAATGACAATGTTTTTTAAGGCGACAGCTTTGCCATCATGAAATTCAACGGCGACTTGAGTTTTACAGTCAGGACGGAGCCACTCGACCCCTTTTTCACGGCGCTGGCGTGCAAGCTCTCGGGTGAGGTAATGGGCATACATGATGGGAGCAGGCATGAGCTCTTCAGTATCATCACAGGCGAAGCCAAACATGATCCCCTGGTCTCCAGCGCCCTGCTCAGCCGTTTTCTTGCCCTCTGCGGCTCGCGCATCGACGCCCTGGGCAATGTCTGGAGTTTGGCGAGTCATCGCAGTTTGGATGAAGACCTTGTCTGCGTGAAAAACATCCTCCTTAAAGGTGTAGCCAATATCCCGAATAGCCTGGCGAACGAGTTGATCGTAGTCGAGGGTTGCTCGCGTCGTCACCTCGCCGGCGAGGTAGACGCAGTTACTCTTGACCAAGGTCTCGCAAGCAACACGGCTTTGAGAGTCTTGCTCGAGGCATGCGTCAAGAACGGTATCTGAAATGTAGTCTGCGATTTTGTCCGGATGGCCTTCGCCTACGGACTCCGAGGAAAAAATAAAGTTTTGGGGCATAACGAGAAGCATTCTAAAAACTCTTAAACGCGAGGCAAGAGTCAAAACTCACTTCTTGCATGTTTTATATAAAGCATGAACAACCCAAAAGCCCCTCTCGAGTAGAGGGGCTTAGCCAAAGCTATAAAAACTTCATTCAATCATGGAAGAAGACGGTATTCTACCTTACGCTTGCTTGTCTTCTAGGATCTCATCGATAAGCCTTACGTATACCTTCATTTTTTGCTTACCAAACTTTTCTTGAAATTTAGCATTCCTGAGGGCTTGAATCCTCTCATACATATCATTTGTATAATCATCAACATAAGCACAGCAATAGTCCTCTCCATCAGAGCTATTATAACAGTAAGAGCTACATACTGTTTTTCTACAGGACTCCTTGATCGCTTCTACGTCTGCTTCGATCAGTTCCTCAAACTCACTATAGAAAAATTTATTTACTTGATCCTTAAAGGCTTCAAAAAAATCATGGAATGCACGCATACGTTGAGCGTTCTCAAGCGTGTAAAAAGAAGAGTATTTATAAAATTCAGATACATAGCTCATCAAGCCTTGCATTAAAAAGTTTAATTCATAATGCATAGACTCATCTACAGGAGGGGTAAGTGCTTTCTTAATTATACTCAAAGAAAAATCTACAAGTTCTGTCGCGTATTGCTTCCGCTCTACGGCCTCATTTGAACGTGCATCATCAGCGAGAGCATTAGCTTTGTGGTGAACCTTACCCCAGTCTATCGCATTTCCAGCAAACACAGGCGTCACAGCCCACCCTGCTACTAGCGTTAACAAACTTACGATTTTCGCTGTTTTATTCATTATCTTTATTTTCCCTGATTGTTTATAGGTTAGCTAAAGATCACATCATGCACCCCGACACACGCTGCGAAGATATCTTCAAGTTCCTCGCGGAAACTAAAAACCTCGTCAATGGCAAAATAAATCCCTCAGCGACAAAAAAGCCCCTCTCGAGTAGAGGGGCTTAGCCAAAGCTATAAAGCTTTCATTCAATCATGAAAGAAGGCGGTATTCTACCTTACGCCTGCTTGCCTTCTAGGATCTCATCGATAAGCGCTACGATCTCCTCCATTTGCGCGCCAAATCTTTCTTCGATAAACTCTTGGCGCTTAGCATCTTTGAAGATTCGAACCTTCTCATGCATGTCATCTGAATACTTGTCAACATAAGCATAGCAATACCTTTCTCCATTAGAATTATGACTGTAACCACCACTACATACTGTCTCTTTAGAAGATTCCCTAATGGCTTCTATGTCAGCTTCAATCAGTCCCTCAAACTCACTATACAAGAATGCATTCATTTGAATCTTAAGCGAATCCACTAGATCATAAAGAGCACGCATACGCTGAGTATTCTCAGTGGTAAAGAAAGCAGATTTTTGATAAAACTCAGAAACGCTGTCTACCAAATCTCGAATTAAATAATTTAAGGTAGAATCTACATATTGGCCCATAGGCAATGAAAGCACTTGTTTTGTCGTACTCAAGGAGAGCTCAACGAGCTCTGTAGCATATTGCCCTTGGCCTGAGCCTGCTGTACCATCAAGGCGTGCGTTAAACATGAGACGATTAGCCTTATGATAAACCTCATTGGAGTCCATCGCATCTTCAGCAAATGCTAGTGCTACAGCCCACCCGGCTATTAACGTCAACAAGCATACGAATTTTGCTTTTTTATTCATGATCATTATTATCTCTTTCAGTTTTTTTGTAGGTTAGTAAAACTCAATTATACAATTATTGATAGCCCTCACTATCACCGTCAAGCGCTCTTTCCTAAAACATCTAAGAAATAAAAAAAACGCCCCCCATTATTTTGGAGGGCGCAATCAAAAAGAAAACGATTAACTAGCTACGCTTATCGGCTAAAACATCGCCTAAAAGCTTGTGGACTTCGTCCATCCGGTCGCCAAATTGTTCATCGACATCTTTGGCAAAAGCCTTGCTAGCCTTGTCACAGTCAGACTTTTCCTCTGCTTTACAGCGCATAACTTTAATATCCATGATAAGCGTCGTGATCAGATCGTAGAGCTTGCTCAAGCGCTCGGTATTTGCTGCGGTGTGATACACAGAGCCTTTGTAGAAGCGCGCGACCACACGGTCTAGCCCGTCAATCTCTTTGAGTTGGCGCCCAATTTTCGGGCTAGCAGGCCTTGCGAAGACCGTTTGTGTATCTGTAAGGATGATCTGTATAATTTCGCTTGAATACTCCGTTGACTTGGGTTCATCATTGATTTGAGCATTAAAGCTGAGGCGACGCAACTTGGCATGAACCTCCTGCCAATGAGCAGATGCCTTGCCTTTATGCTTACCTTTGCCTTTGTCATGACTCTTAGCAAAAGCAGGTGTAACGAAGCAGGCACCTATCAGTGCCAATAAGGAGACTGTCATTATTTTTTTCATAGGGGTATCTTTCTCTTGAGTTTTTAGAACTTACAAAAGCCTGCAGAGCAAGAGCTCACGCTCGAAGATAAGCTCTTTAGGAATGCGATCGTAGAGTTTGATTAAGAAGTTTTCGTGACTGATCGTCTGTTGTTTGATGCGCTCACGATCAATAGCCATAAGCTCCTCCCACTGCTTTTTGGAGAACTTGAGGCCTGTCCAGTCGATATCGTCATAGTGAGGTATCCAACCAAGCGGCGACTCCTGAGAACGACCGAGACCATTGGAACGCTCTACAATCCAGCGAAGAACACGCATGTTTTGACCAAAGCCTGGCCAGAGGAATTTCCCCTCCTTGCTCTTGCGGAACCAGTTGACGTGGAAAACGCGCGGGATCTCACTCAAGCTATGACCTACTTTAATGTAGTGACGGAAATAATCTGCCATATTGTAACCACAGAAAGGCAGCATCGCCATAGGGTCACAGCGGAGCTCTCCAACCGTGCCTTCGGCCGCGGCCGTGCGCTCAGAACTTAAGGTGGCGCCGACATAGACACCGCTTGTCCAGTTAAAAGCTTGAAAGACAAGAGGCATATCCGTCATTCGGCGGCCGCCGTAGATCATCGCCTTGATGGGCACGCCATCGGGGTTTTCAAAGTCTGCATCGACACAAGGACAGTTTTGAATAGGAGCCGTAAAACGAGAGTTTGGATGAGAGGACGGGCGCCCACAGTCAGGCGTCCAATCTTGGCCTTTCCAATCGATAAGGTGCTTGGGAGGCTTTTCAGTCATCCCTTCCCACCAAACATCACCATCATCGGTCAAAGCGACATTGGTGAAGATGCTGTCTTTTCTGCAAGACTCCATCGCGTTGGGGTTGGTTTCATAGGAGGTACCTGGGGCCACACCAAAAAAGCCGGCTTCGGGGTTAATCGCATGCAGGATGCCCTTCTTGTTCGGCTTCAGCCATGCGATATCATCACCGACGGTTGTAACCTTCCACCCTTTCATTTCCTTAGGGGGAATGAGCATCGCAAAATTCGTCTTTCCGCAAGCACTCGGGAAAGCCGCCGTGACGTAAGACTTTTTGCCCTCCGGAGACTCTACACCGAGGATAAGCATATGCTCGGCGAGCCACCCCTCGTCGCGAGCCATGGTTGAGGCAATACGTAGGGCAAAGCATTTTTTACCCAGGAGGGCATTACCGCCGTAGCCGCTCCCGTAAGAGACAATCGTGCGTTCTTCGGGGAAATGGACGATATGGGTATTCTCGGGATCGCAAGGCCAATGAACATCTTTTTGGCCAGGCTCGAGTGGGCAGCCCACTGAGTGCAAGCAAGGCACGAAGAATTTGTCTTTACCCAGCACCTTAAGCACCTCAGCACCCATGCGTGCCATAATTCGCATGTTGACGACGACGTAGGGCGAGTCCGTCACCTGGACGCCGATTTGGGAAATGGGCGACCCGATGGGCCCCATGGAAAAAGGAATGACATACATCGTGCGGCCACGCATAGAGCCTTTGAAAAGCTCCTTCATGCGACGTCGCATAATGCGTGGGTTTTCCCAGTTGTTGGTTGGGCCTGCATCGTCCTTGCTATTGCTACAGATAAATGTACGTGACTCGACGCGCGCGACATCCCGAGGGTCTGAGCGGAAGAGATAACTGTTAGGGCGCTTTTCAGGGTTTAGGCGGATCGCCATCCCCTTGTCGACCATTTGGTCAAAAAGTTTATTCGCCTCTTCCTGGGAGCCATCACACCAATGGATAGCATCGGGTTGGCACATTTCAGCCATTTTGTTGACCCACTTGAGGAGAGCGGCATGTTCAGTCTTTGGTTGTGACATAGTCATGGATAAGGACATTGGCAGCTAGGGTTAATGAGAATAGCAACTTACAAAAAAATATTTTGTGCACAAAGGCTATCCTAAAATGCCCCTCAATGCGAGCTTAAGGAATTCAGGGCTTGATTTTCATAGCCTTTATACATCCCCTATTTCAGTAAAGTGCCTGTTAGCACTTGATTCTGAAAAATTAATCAACCCAATGAGCGCATCTAATACTAGAGGAATTACACAATCACGCGTTGATGTGCTCGTCGTAGGCCAAGGCATTGCCGGCAGCTGGCTTGCCTATCAACTAATGGGGCGCGGCTGGAATGTGCACATTGTCGATGCGGCACACCAAGGATCTTCATCGCTGGTTGCTGCAGGCATCATCAACCCCATCACCGGCAAGCGCATTGCCAAGAGCTGGCAGCTAGATGCCGTCTACAAACCTGCTATCGCGGCATACCAAGCGCTCGAGCAAGCCTTCGGACAACGGTACATACATCCCTGCAAACTCATTCGTCTGTATAAAAACGATGAAGACAAGAAGCGCGCTGAGGCCCGCTTTGAAGATGTTGATTACACCCACTGGATGCACCCTTTAAGCAAGGAAGCCATGCCAGCAGTCCTCAAGAAGCGTGAGGGCTTTGCTATTGATGGAGCCGCTTGGGTTGATATGCCAGCCCTACTCGAATCCTTTAAAAAGCACTTCCAAAGGCAAGATGCTCTGCGCACCGATACATTCAATCACACGGATCTCAACTTTACAGAAGGCTCTATTGCGTGGCAAGATACCTGTTATAAGTGGGTTATTTTCTGCGAAGGTCATGCCACAGTGCACAATCCCCTATTTTCATGGCTTCCCTTTAAGCCCGCTAAGGGAGAAATTTTAAGTCTCCAAACGCCAACAGCTGCCGACCTTGAAGGAGCCCTCATCAACGCAGGTCCTTGGTGCCTTCCTATCAATAAAGATACGGTCAAAGTCGGTGCCACCTACTCTTGGGACCCGCTCGACTGTCTACCTACAGAGCTTGGGAAAACCAAACTACTTGAAGACTACAACAAGCTAATCCCAGGCGCTGTGACTGGGACTGTTGTTGAACACAAAGCAGGCATCCGCCCTTCAACCCGCGATGCTCGGCCCTTCATCGGGTTTCATCCGAAACACCCGGCTCTTGGCATATTCAATGGTTTTGGTTCCAAGGGCGCATTACTAACGCCCTACTACAGCACGCATTTTGCAGATGTCCTCATGGGCTGCGTATCGCTAGACCCTGAAGTTAACATTAACCGTTATGACACACCGCATGCGCCTTGTTGACGAAGCACAAACACACATTCAACGCATCCTTAAAGCAGGAGACTATGCTGTCGACGCTACAGCCGGCAACGGGCATGATACGCTTTTTCTCGCTCAGTGCGTGGGCCCCAAGGGCCACGTTTGGGCCTTGGACATTCAAGCACAAGCACTTGATGCAACTCAAAGGCGCTTGATGGAGGCCCAGTGCGCAGAGCAAGTCACCCTCTGCAAGCAAAGCCACGATGCGT
Organism: Opitutia bacterium UBA1116; assembly: GCA_002313355.1. Lineage (GTDB taxonomy): Bacteria > Verrucomicrobiota > Verrucomicrobiia > Opitutales > UBA1977 > UBA1977. Next base: position 18,470 of record DCBD01000083.1, read on the forward strand.
TGATCAACACCCTTCCAAAGTTCACCCAAGGCAAGGTCAAGGCCATCATGTTCAACCTTGGCTACCTCCCAGGCTCAGACAAGGCCCTGACCACCCAGACGCACACGACCCTCTCAGCACTCAAGCAGGCCCTTGAGTTCCTAGCAGATGAGGGCATACTCTCCATCATGCTCTACCCTGGCCATCCGGGTGGAGATGAAGAAGCTGCGGAAGTCTTCAGGTGGTCCCAAGCGCTCACTCACGACGCCTTCACGATCAACCACATCCAAACGGGCAAGTCCTCAGCTCCGGAGCTTATCTTGATCGCGCCTAAGGCAGCAGGTGGTCCAAGGCCTGAGCAAGTTTCGGATAGCGAAAGCGATGCCCGAGCTCAATAAGCTTCTTGGGCGGCTCATCAACATCAGCAAGGACGGTATCACGAGCAACGTCCCCTAGCATCGTCTCAAGCACCTTCGCAGGCACAGGTAAACACGCGGGTCTGTTAAGGCGACACGCCAAGGCCTCCGTAAATGCACGATTATCGACAACTTCAGGCGCACTCACAATACAAGGTCCCTCAAAGCGATCATCTATAATACTAGCATAAAGAATATCGACAAGGTCATCAATGGTAACCCAGCTCATGCGCTGATCACCACGACCCGCACGCCCACCCAGCCCAAGGCGAAAAGGGAGCAACATGGTTTTCAAGGCACCCCCAGCTGGGCTTAGCACCACACTCACACGCGGATGGACAACGCGGATACCAGCTTTCCTAGCAGGGTCTGCAGTCGCTTCCCAGGCACGGCCTACTTGACTTAAAAAACCATCATCCCTGCAAGCAGACACGCCTGAAACGCTTACCAAAACACGCGGCTTATTCTTGAGCTTGGCGAGTGCTTCACACAAAAGGCGCGTCCCGCCAACACGGCTTTCGTAGATACGCTGTTTTTTCGCCTCAGTCCACCGGCCCATGATGCCCTCACCTGCAAGATGAACCACCGCATCGAAGCCCTCAAGCGTATCTCCATCAAGCTCGCCTCTAGCAGGGTTCCAGACAATGCGCCCATCTCCAGCTTTCCTAGAGAGCACATACACTGCGTGACCCTGCGTCTTTAATAGCGGAATAAGTGCCTGCCCGATGAAGCCTGTACCCCCAGTAACGAGTATTTTAAGCGGCTCCTTGAGTTCAGCACCATAACGTGCACAATCTTGAAGTAAAATTTCATGGCGATAGCGAAATCCACGCTCTATGCGCGCTCGAATAAAGCGCCCCGCACACAAGCCTACCCATGGATGAATGGGCACATACTCAATAGCATCTTCAAGCTCACTCATACCATTTTCTGCATCACGAAAACGATGCCGGTGTGACCACTCAGCAAAAGGCCCCTTAACGAGATGGTCTGAAAACAAAAATCCGCGCTTATACTCACCGTGCTCAAGAATCCACGGCTGAGTCCAAGGCCCTAGATTCATATCAAGGACAACTCGCGAGCCCTCCATCAAGCCCTTACCCGAGTCGACAATACGTACCCGCTCCCAAGGAGGCATCAAGCGCTCAAAGGCACCCACCCGCTCATGCCAGGAAAACAAAGCTTCTCGGCCCATGGGGAATCGCGTTGTCCAAGAGAACGTCTCCATGCACACAATACTAAAAACTTAAGCTCTACGCACAAGGGCTAAACCAAAGTGTCTTTTTAAATTACAGTGGAGCACTCTCTTAACACTTCCACAAAGCACAGGTCATCGGTGGCAGGCAAATACGACCGTCCATCCAGAGGCGATGTTTTGAAACAATCCCCGTTGCCTCGAAGCATTCATGGTCTGCAATTTGAACATAGCGCTCAGGATCTTCATCTTCTATTTTTATATACACTTCGTAGTCGTGTGGATTGATAGCAAACATTAGCCCACCATCGCCCAAGGAGCCATCGGCATTGTAGCGCGTCACCAATGCAGAACTTCCCTCGTGGAAAACATGCTTAAAATAACCTGGCGATGGCTTATGCTCTAGGCGCAAAAAACGCCCTTCATGCGAGGCACGGAAATCAAGCCATTTGCGGACATAGAGCTGCGTCCCCGAGTAAATAACTCCGCGCTTGTAGTCGAGTGCATTTAAGTCTCCGCGTTGATAGGTATTGTGCACGCCTTGCTTAGAGCGCATCATGTCTTGCCCTTCGGCAATCATAGGAATACCCAAAGATACTAGGAGAAGGGAAAACATTAAGTGCGTGCACCTGCGATCATGCGAGGTTGGTTGAGTACCGTCATTATTTGCACGCTCCGTAATGCGATCCAGCCAACAAAAATCATCATGCGAGGCTGTATAATTGACCGTCTGAGCAGGCCAAGAGGCTAAATGCCGTGTGGACCCTTCCAAAAAGTAGGCCATACCCTCTCCATTGCCTTCACCTAAAATGTATTTACAAAGAAAATCTCGATACCCATCATTCCAAGAGCTAAACCCCGTTGACTTGAGCGCCATAGCCATGTGCCCACGAAAGCTCCAAGGCTCTGCAATTAAAATGATCGACGGCTTTACCGCTTTAAGGGCTGCTTCCACCTCGCGTAAAACATCAACGCCAAGAAGCTCAGCGAGATCAAAACGAAAACCATCGACATCGTAGGTTTTTACGAGGTGGACGAGACTATCAATAATGAGGCGCGTTCCCATCGGTGTATGCGCCCGAAAATCATTACCGCAGCCACTCCAGTTCATGAGATTACCCTCAGCATCTGTCTCAAAGTAGTAGTACTTATCAATAAAGAGCAAGTGATTGGGCTCACCCACATGATTGTAGACAACATCGAGAATCACCGAAAGCCCTGCATCGTGAAAAGCATGCACCAGGTCGCGAAACTCCTCTACCTGCGAGGCTTTTGTGGGCTCCAGTGCGTAGCTACTGGATGGAGCGAAGTAATTATTTGTCATGTAGCCCCAGTGGTACTGGTCGGGGCTCGGTGCATCAAACTCCTGCACAGGTAAGAGCTCAACAGCATTCACCCCGAGTGTGCGCAAATAACAATGCTCATCCCTAAGCCATGCCGTGAGACCAGCGAAGCCCTTACGCTCTTTAGCTGAAAGGTGAATGGGCGCCTTTTCGAGGAGGTCGCGCACATGTGCTTCAAGAATGGTTAGGTTGTGCCAGGGCGGCGGCTCATGACAAGGCCCGACCGGATGCAATCTTCCCTCACTGAGAATAATCCCCGGCCCCGTCGGCCCAACGGTGGCCTTAGCATAAGGGTCTAAGATGCGAAAACCGTCATCAAAATGGGAAAAACCATCGGCATTTGTGCCTGCCACCGTATAGTAGTAAAAAAAGTTTTCGAGGTTGCGATCGACAACCGCTTCCCAGGTTGTTGGCTCTACCTTGCTAAGTTCGATCGCGCCCCAATCCTTAATCGGCGCATCGTGCCGCTCACAAAAGTAAACAGTGACCTTATCAGCTCTTGGAGCAAAAAGCCGAAAACACGTGCGCCTATGACTCACTGAAACACCTAACGGTACGTCTGTCTTAGAACGAAATAAGAGATAGCCGTAAGAAATAGGCTCGGATTCACAATAGCGCCCATCATCCCAAACAACACACTGCGGCTCCAGTGCCCCAATAGGAACCTCTAAAGTAAAATAAAAAATATGCCGCCCTGTGCGATGCCGCCTTATCTCTAGATTACGAACCCCATCTTTAGAGATAGCAATATTGGGCGCCTCTTCATGTGGCTCGAGCCAATGCCCATCTTTTGTGATGAATTTAAAAAGAGCAGGCTTTGTACGAGGCAAACAATCTTTAGGGTCTACACGAAGTACCCAGTAATCTTGACCATTGATTTTTTCGGGTTTTAAGGCCCAATCATCGACCTCAATCCCCTTCCAATCATTAAACGTGCCCAAGACATGCACAGACTCCTTCCAAAAATCAATATTGGGATAATAGTCTGGCTTCAGCAAAAAGACGAGCTTTCCATGCTCCATGTAGTAGCACGCGCGCTCCCCAAAACGCTGGGGTGGCACGGGCTCAATACTGTTAAAAGGGAGCTTAGCTTCCGAATAAAAAAGAGGTGGCAGCGTGCTCTCATCCAGCCAGTCCTCTGATAATACAGCAATACCACGTTGCCGGGTTTCCCAAAAGGATCGAATAAGTTTTGCCTGTGCTGCCATCGTCAGGGTAGATCTTCATCTTAGGGAAGTAGACATCTAAAGCAAGTCTATTGATATGAATCAAATCACTGCCCATAAATAACTTATATTCCTATTTGCAATCGACTCAAAGCATGCTATATTATAGTGTTAGAGGAAATAGTATAAACCCCTAACTCCATAGTCATGAATGATTCGGCAGATACATTCGACCGCGAACAAGCCCAGGAAGGCGTCGAAGCGCTCCTGCGTGCAAGTTACGACCTATTGAGCCAAAAAGAATCGCTCTTAGAAGACATTAACAAAATCCAACACTGGGTCACCCGCTCTCAAGGAGATATCGAAAAACTCATGCCCAGCTCTCAGTACTCAGAGCAAGATCGCAGTATGTTCCTCGATGAGCTCGAAGGCTTCATCGAAGAAGGCCTACGCTGGGAGGCAGAGCACGCTTATGATGACACTTCGGCCTCCAAATCAACCCCTTCAAGGAAGCAGCGCCCATTCCGCGTTCTATAGTTTCAAAGCAAGGAGCCTATCATGGATAAGATAACAGGAAACTCTCAAGCCTACCAAGCAGAAGGCGCTAGCAGAACCCAAGACCACGACCCAAGTGCTATCATCTCAAAGATCATGACTACCATGGAGAATCTCTGCCTCAAAATGCAACAAAAAGCCCAAGACGACATTGATTCTACAAAGCAAAAAATCGAAAACCACCGCGCCCTCCAGCTTGCCGTCAACGTCACAGGGCAACTCGATGACGCCGTCAACCAGGCCCTAGCATCCATTAAGTCTGACGGTTCATCATCCAGCAGCGATGACTCGCAATCCGTTCAAGACAGCTCGAAAAGTTTTTCACCCATCCAAAAACAACTCAAGAAAAGCCATGTTCAAACCATTTTAGACAAGTCGAGTAAGCTTGACCCATCCAACCCTAAACAATTTCACCAAGACCTTCTCGATATTCAGACTGCCAACAGACAAATCCAACTCGATCTTTCTGGCCAAATCCAAGATGCCTTAAAAGACCTTCGAGACTCGAAGGCCACTATGAGCTCCAATGGAGCAGACAATGCCATCAATCAAATGCGCGGCTCCCTCAATATCATGAGCAATGAGTAAGCAAAGGCATTCCCATGCCGGACGATAAACACATCGGAAAATCACCTCCTCAGAATAAGCACCTGCAGGAATTTCATATCCTTTCCTCACAAGAAAAGCTCTTCCACATTGCCGGTGAGCAATTAGGCAAAACGCGCGATGCTCAAGAAAAAATCACTTCACTACTTCTCCTTAACAAACTCGAGATGCAGTGCACCCTCGTCTTAATTTACACGACATCTCACAACAAGATCCCTCTCGATAAAGCCCGCATCGCCGGCCTTCAAGAGTCCGTTCAAGAAGTTGCCAAGCACTTTTCAGGCGAAGACATGAGCCACATCCAAGATAACATCGCAAGCATCAGCCAGAGCGACTCTGGATCAAAACAATCCCTCTTGCTTCACGACATTTTAGATGCTGTGCGCTCGCTCAAATCATCAGTCATCCAATCACCTTCCAAAGAGGCATAACTATGGACAAAATATCCTCTCACAGCACACACTCAACGAACGAAGAAGCCCTTAAAGCTTTAGACTCCTATGACAAAATCCTCAAAGAGTTTAAGCACCTCATGACGATGCTTAAAGAGATCAAGATGGACGAGAAAAGACTAAAGACTATGCTCGGTCTCTTAGAGCTATTTGATCTTTTGATGGAGCTTGTCGTCATTAATCTAACGGGCCAAGCCCACCAAACAGACACGAGCATGAAAAAAGTCCACCAGGTCAAAGAAATCATGGACAGTATCCCCCCTGAAATTGGCCAAAAGCTCAACTTCAAGCAAATAGATCAAGAGCTCACTTCATTTACAGCGGGCGATACCGGTGGCCTTGAAGAAATTGTCTCCGGCCTTCTCGATCAAATTTCCGACGTTAAGGCTGAGTTCTTTGGCGGCAGTTAAGCACTACTATAACGCACCTCTACGGTGATAGACTTCTTAGGCCCACGAATGGTCCACTTGAGCACAAGGTTTGCTCCATCTTTTTCAAGCGATGCCTGGTAGCAATCTTCACCACACAGGTGAGGCTCTCGAGAGACCCAAAGACCTTTGTTGTCTTGCACAAAGCAGGCAAGCAGTGTCCACCCATCACCCTCGAAACGCTTCCTATAGAGGTGAATAGCACCACTGGCTTCACGCTTCCAGCGGTAGGTATTATAAAAAGAACGATTCCCCGGGCTCCATAAACCGCGTTCATCAAAGCATACAACATCCCTTGCCTCCTTGTAAACTGAGACTTCTGCCTTGCCAAATAAAGTCTTTTCGGCTTCGCAAGCCTCAAACTCAGCGTGCTTTACAGAAGTTAAAAATGCCCACAGATCGTCCATAAACACCGGGTATAAAAGATAAACGCCCATTTGGAAAGCCCATTGACAGCCTCTTTATTTCATCCAACGATGCTAAGTCATTCACATGGGAAAAATACTCGTAGCCTTGTCCGGCGGTGTTGATAGCGCCGTTGCTGCTCTCCTCCTCAAAGAGGCAGGGCACGACGTTGCTGGAGTATTCATGCGAACCTGGATGGATGAGCAAGACGTCTTTGCCGACTGCCCCTGGAAACAAGACCGGGATGATGCGCGTGCCGTCGCCGAAAAGCTCGGGATTGACTTTGAAGTTCTCAACTTGATCGACGCTTACAAAGATCGCGTGGTGAGCTATCTTGTCGAAGGCTACAAAACGGGGACAACGCCCAACCCGGACACGATGTGCAATCGCGAAATAAAATTTGGTCTCTTGCTTGAATATGCCCTCAAACAAGGCTTCGATGGGCTTGCCACAGGCCACTACTGTCAAAAGCAAGCCTTGGAGGATGGTAGTTACGATCTCATCGAAGGGCTCGATAGCAATAAAGATCAGTCTTACTTTCTTGCGCTATTACAGCAGCATCAAATCATCCCTGCTCACTTCCCTGTCGGCTCTTTAACGAAGCCTTTAGTTCGCACCCTTGCTGAAAAGCACAGCTTGCCCAACGCCAAGAAAAAGGACAGCCAAGGCATCTGCTTTCTTGGCAAAGTACCCATCAATGATTTTCTCAAAGCCTATATCCCCGATGAACCGGGAGACATCGTTAAGCTCGATGGCACGGTGTTGGGGCAGCACAAGGGCCTGCATCGCTACACGCTTGGGCAGCGTCGCGGCATTGGCATTCCATCCAATGCGGATTTCGAAAAGTACGTTGTCATCAGCAAAGATATAAAAAACAACCGCTTGATCGTTGCCTTTGAAGCACCCGACACCCCTGGGCTCTACACGCAACGTATCCGGATTGAAGGCATGACATTTACGAACAAACCTGTGCTTAGCAAAGAGCATCTCCTTGCAAAACCTCGCTACCGGGATCCTGCACAGACCATCACGCTAGAGCCGATTAATGAGCGTAGTGCATGGGTTCATTTTGAAACCCCACAGCGAGCCCTAGCACCCGGGCAAGTCCTTGCACTCTACCGAGGGCACACACTCCTCGGTGGTGGTTTTTATACCTAAAGTATTATAGGCTTTTTAACTTTTCGTAAGCATCCAGCGCTCGCTTACGGCCCTCTTTAAGACCCACCTTAGGGCGTGGATATGTGTCGTCCAAAATGACATCTGCCTCGTGCAATACCGATACTGGAGCCTTCCAGGGACTGTGAATGTATTTTTTAGGAAGCTTAGCCAGGTGTGGTAAGTAGCGCCGCACATAGTCTCCCTCAGGGTCAAACTTTTCGCCCTGGAGGACGGGATTAAAAACGCGAAAATAAGGGGATGCATCCGCACCACAACCAGCTACCCACTGCCACCCCAAAGTGTTGTTTGCCAAATCAGCATCAACTAAAGTATCCCAAAACCAATCTGCACCAACTTGCCAGGGCTGAAGAAAGTGCTTCACGAGAACGGAGGCGACAATCATGCGAACGCGATTGTGCATCCAGCCTGTCTTCCAAAGCTGAGCCATACCAGCATCGACAATCGGGTAGCCCGTTTGGCCGGACTGCCAAGCTTTAATGAGCTGTGCGTCTTTTTTCCAGGGGAAGCGATTAAACTCATCCCTTAAGGGCTTCTCAGGAGTTGATGGAAAGTGATAGAGCAAGTGGTGGGCGAATTCACGCCAGCCAAGCTCACTGATGAATTTGATCGCACTGCCAGGAGCTGCCTTGGAAAGGGCATCAATAATCTCCCGAACGCCAAGCTGACCGAAGCTCAAATAAGGCGATAAGCCGGAAGTGCCTTTAAGGTCTGGCCGGTCGCGATCTTGACTATAGCGACCGAGGGCCTTGTCGACAAAATCCTTAAGGCGCTTTTTAGCGCCTTGGCGCGTTGGCTCCCACAGAGCAGCGAGCCCCCTATCCCACTTTACCTTAGGTAAAAGCTCAAGTGAGTTTAAAGACTCGGACTTGGGCCAAGACTTGGGAACTTGTAACTTTTTTAAAGAAACGCGCACCTTTTGGGGCATGGGCAACGTCATGCAGTGCTTCCAAAAAGGCGTAAACACCTGAAAGGGCTTGCCCGATTTGTTCTGCACTTCCCAAGGCTCGTGGAGTAAGCTGCTGTTGAAGCTTTCTACGGTGATGCCGGATTTTGTGAAGTGGGCTTTGAGCTTTTTGTCTCGCGCGATGGCTGCAGGCTCATACTGGCGATTCCAAAAGAGATGGCTTGCCTTTGTTTTATGGAGAACCTCTTCGAGAATAAGCTGAGGGTCTCCCGCACGAATGATGAGGCGACTGCCTACCTTCCTCAACTGAGCATCCAGATCCTCGAGAGCATAATGGAGCCACCAACGCGATGCCTCTCCTAAAGGCCAAGGCCTTTGGGGGCGATTGTCCCAAATATAGATAGGGATGACCGGTTCACCTTGGGTGATTGCCGCTGCAAGGGCTGAATTATCGTCTAAACGAAGATCCGATCGAAACCAAAGAATAGTTGCAGGCATCTCGCTCACTATGAATGCATTACAACTTTCTTGCAATTTAATTCTTCTTTCACCTCGCGTTTGATGGCTTGGAAGCGTTTTTGGAGGAAGGAACGGAAGTTGGGTGTGGCGTGGCCT
>DCBD01000002.1 GCA_002313355.1 Opitutia bacterium UBA1116
CCTGCCTCTGTAGAATGGGACTCGCGGTACTGAAAGCGATTGATATCTGCCATGGAGAGCGCTTCACCCTGACCCTCCCACGTTTCGGATTGAAGGTTCAGATCTTCAACAGGCTTTTCTTCAACCATTTTGGCACGCGAATTATTTTTAAATCGAGGACTCTCCCAGGGCTGAAGATCTGCGTAGGTTTTTCGTTTATGCGTAAACTTGTTTGCATGATACTGTGCATGAAAGGTACCACGCTTCCTATCATGAATGAGCTTGGGCGTACGCTTTTTTTTCAGGGTAAACATGCCATGCCGGACATGGCGAAGCGTCCCCTGCTTTGGCTTACTACAGTTACTAGAAACCGTAGTAAAACGCTGAGCGTTTGTGACTGCCTTGGCTTGAGGCTTCCGGGCCATTTGAGCCACGGTTACTGTGGGTGTTGTTTCAGCTTGCTGGGTTGTACCTAGGGCAAATGAAAGCCCGGGAAGACACCCTAAGCAGAAAAAGAAAAAGGCTAAGCGTCTGAGGATTGACATAACAAAGGGATTTTCAAACAGTATAAGATAACAAGTTTATTTGAGTAGAACACGACTTAAAGAAGAAGTCAAAGCCCTGATTAGCACTTTTTTACATTTCCATGAAAGCTTATCACGATCTCCTGCGCACAGCCCTTGAAAATGGTGAATACCGTGAAGACCGCACAGGCGTCGGCACATATGCGCACTTTGGCGCTCAGTCCCGCTATGACCTCTCAGAGAGCTTCCCCCTCGTCACAACCAAGAAAGTTCACTTAAAATCAATCATTTACGAACTTTTGTGGTTCATTAAGGGAGATACGAATATCCATTACCTCAACGAGAACAAAGTCTCGATTTGGAACGAATGGGCTAATGAAAATGGAGACCTGGGCCGCGTCTATGGAGCTCAGTGGCGCAACTGGCAAGGCCCCGATGGCAAGATCGTCGACCAGATTCAATCGGTCATCCAAAGCATTCGCGAAAACCCTCATAGCCGCCGGCATATCGTCTCTGCATGGAACCCGGGCGAACTACACCTCATGGCACTTCCACCCTGCCATGCCTTTTTTCAGTTCTACGTCAGCAATGATGGGGGGCTCAGCTGCCAACTTTACCAGCGCAGCGCTGATTTATTCCTCGGCGTCCCCTTTAATATCGCCTCTTATGCGCTCCTCACACTCATGGTAGCTCAAGTCTGCGAACTCAAACCTAAGGAGTTTGTCCACACCCTAGGGGACTACCACATCTACGCCAACCACCTTGACCAAGTAAAACTGCAACTCTCTAGAGAGCCACGTCCACTCCCAAAAATAAAGCTCAACCCAGCTATCAAAAATATTGAAGACTTTAAGTTCGAAGACTTTGAGCTCGTTGACTACAATCCACACCCTCGCATCGCAGCGCCCATTGCCGTATGAACCCCTGCAAAGCTATTGCAGCTCTGTCGAGCAATCGAGTCATCGGAAAAGACGGGGGCATCCCTTGGCACTTACCTGAAGATTTTAAGTGGTTCAAAAACAAAACCATGGGCCATAACCTCCTCATGGGCCGCAAAACCTATGCCTCCATTGGCAAACCCCTCCCAGGTCGCAAGACATTTGTCCTCAGCACCCAGGACAATCTTCTTCTACCTCAAGAGGTAACTCAAATCAAATCCATCGACGCTATCAAAGCCTTGGATATCCAAGGTGATCTATTTATCTGCGGAGGAGCTAAAGTCTACGAAAGCTGCCTGTCCTACTGCTCTGATCTTTTCCTTACTTGGGTCAAAAAAGAAATCGAGGGAGACACGTTCTTCCCTCCCTTTGAGCATCTATTTGAAGTCGCTCAAACACTAAAAGAAACCGACGACTTCACTATCGTCCACTATAAGCAAGCCATCTAATCGCAACCTTAGCGATGAGGAATCGCCAGCTTGCGCTCGGCAACTTTGGCAAGGCGAACAAAAGGAAGGCCAAGAACCAGGTAAATGGCAGCCACCAAAAGACCAATGCCAAAGAAGTCATAGTAGGTAGCAGCGAGCTGGTTATAGCGGTAGGTAAGCTCGACAATCGTCAGCATGGATACGAGCGATGAATCTTTCAACAGAGAAATAAAGTCATTCGTAACGGGTGGAATGACAATCCGAATTGCTTGAGGCAAAATAACATGGCGAAGCGCCTCCCAATGAGACATAGCAAGTGCCATTGCAGCCTCCATCTGGCCCTTAGGTATCGAGAGCAACCCTGCGCGATAATTTTCTGCCTCAAAAGCCGCATAATTAATACCCAGCCCTACTACCCCAGCAATGAAAGGATCAAGACGAATACCGATACCAGGTAAACCGTAAAAGATAATAAAGAGCTGAATCAATAAAGGCGTCCCGCGAATAAGCTCAATAATGGCAACAGCGGTGTACTTAACGGGCCAAGGGCCATAAACTCGCATGAGAGCAAGGACAAGACCCACTGCCATCGCCAACAGCATTGAAAAGACAGAGATCTTTACCGTCATCCAAGCACCAAGCCCAAGGATCGGCAAAAAGCCTGCATACATTTTAAGCCGCTTTCCAAAAGTTAAATTTTGCGGGCGCTCAGCCTCCATAAAGCGCTCGTATTCGACAGGGACCGTCATTGAAGGACGGTAATCTTGCGTATAGTCGGCAAGGTAAGTATTCCAAAGGTTCCAGCGTTCAAAAATTTCACGAAGTTTGCCATTCTCAATCAAGATATCAATGGCTGAATTAACCTTCTCAATGAGCTCAGGATGCGTCCCTTTAGGAAAAGCCATCGCAACGGGGAAATACCCAATGGGTTGGCCGACCAGCTTTAGATCAGGGTGAACCCCTGCATAATAAATGGCAGCGGCAGCATTTAGCAAAACCACATCAATGCGGCCATTAGCAAGATCGTTGAAACAACTCCCCTCATCCTCATAAAGCCGCATATCTGAAACACCAAGATCCTCGAGAATGGCAACCCCAGGAGTATGCATGCAAGTTCCCACAACAAGATCCTGGCAGTCATCAAGAGAGTCAATCGTGTCATTGTTCGAACGAACAACAAGCTGCTGATACTCTATATAGTAAGGCTTTGAGAAGTCTGCCTTTGCTTGGCGCTCTGGGGTAATCAAGATACCATTGACAACGACATCATACATATCTCGATCAAACCCGAGAAGCAAAGCACCCCAGTCATTCGTACTCAACTGAGGTTCATAACCCATGACATTGCAAACCGCATTGACAATATCGACTTCAAACCCAACCAACCGGTCAGGCTCATCCAAGTCATGAAAGACAAAAGGCACCCCACTGTCTGTATCTGCAGCCCAACGCAAAACAGGCTTGGGACTCTCCTCTACACTGAAGCATGAAAAACAACAGAGTAACCATACCCCAATTAAAAACCCTTTCAAAATAGGTCGTTTCTTCATGCTTCCCATTTGCTTGTGTATCGGGTTAAGAACCGTTTAGTGCGAGGATCCTTAGGAGAAATAAAGATTTCGTCCTCATCGGAGATTTCGACAATTTCACCACCCTCCATGTAGATGATATAATCTGAAGCATCACGGGCAAAATACATCTCATGAGTAACAACTATTTGCGTCATCCCCTCTTCGTCAAGAGCTCGCATAACTTGGAGCACTTCCTCCACTAGCTCGGGATCCAAAGAAGATGTTGGCTCATCATAGAGCATGACAAGCGGAGACATGGCAAGTGCACGAGCAATGGCAGCGCGCTGCTGCTGGCCTCCAGATAGTTTCATGGGATAGCGATCCTTAAAAGAACTTAGCCCAACCTTATCGAGCAGAGCCATTGCCTTTGAGCGGGCAAGCTCGCGAGACTGCTTGCGAACCACCATAGGAGCAAGCATCACGTTCTCTAACAAGGTCTTATGAGGGAAAAGGTTAAATCCTTGAAAGACCATCCCCACTTCTTCGCGCAAATTGTGCGCTTTTTGGTGGAAGGCTGCGTCTAACTTCGAGTTTGCATTCGAACGATGCAGACTGACATCAGCGATCGTAATAGTGCCTTGATCAAGGATTTCTAAGCAATTCAGACAGCGTAAAAAAGTGGACTTCCCACACCCCGAGGGGCCAACGATCGAAACAAGGTCTCCCTTTTCGATTGCTACATTGATGTTCTTAAGAACTTCGTGGTCATCATAACTCTTATGGAGACCTTGAACATGAATGAGCGGACTCTCCGGTGTTTCCATTTTTTATCTCTATCCGTAAGCTAAATACATAAAGGACCTCAGTCTGTAGAAAAGGGATCTGAGCGTATGTAAAGTTGCTAAGAAATCTAGCACAAAATGACGCTCTAGTAAAAAAGTATCCCAGTGTGTTCTACCACACTAGGCGCAGCGTGGTAGAACACACAACATAAATACTTTAAGCTACTCATTATAAACAGGTTGCCTAAAAAAACCCTCAAACACATCAAAGAAGGCATCCAGCGAATCAAACACGTAATGGGCAAGGTCACGAATCGACTCTGAGGGGAGCAAAATGTCAGGAATGAGCACGGCCTGCATGCCAGCTGCACGAGCCCCTCGAATACCGGGACCCGAATCTTCCAAAACAAGACAAACCTCCGGGTCGAGACTCAAATGCTCTGCAGCTCTTAGGAAAAGCAAAGGTGAAGGCTTTGCTTCGGCTACTTGGTCAGCACCGACAACATGGTCGAAGTATGGAGCAAGACCCGAACGTGCTAACTTCTTGATAGCCAAGGGGGTTTCTGTAGAAGTGGCAACGGCTCGCGGAACATCATGCGCCTTTAAAAACTCTAAGAGCTTGATAATACCAGACTTAAGAGGTATTGGATGATCTTCAATTTTTTGGACATAATAGTCACAAGCTGCTTGAAAATAGCTATCGACAGGAGCTCCTTGAGGGAGGTTTCGGGCTAAAATACTGCGGCAATCGTCAATTTTGTGACCGATCATGCTATGAAAAATGGCTTGATCGGGAGCATAAGATGCTTCACGAAATGCCCATGCCCAAGCATCCATCGATATTTTCTCAGTATCGAGCATAAGTCCATCCATATCAAAGACAAAACCACGTACATCCTCCATAATAAAGATCATCCGAAAGCTTTAGCTCGAAAAAGTCGAGCCAAATAGCCATTCTCACCAAAACTTAATAAAAATACGCGAATTGAATCTAGGAACGCTCACCAGAAATAATTGTCTACAATATACATGATGAAACCTTGGATCAGAAAAAATATGCGATGGCATCCCCCCCCCTTGCTAAACGAGTTTTATGCAATCAAAAAGCAGCTAAGCCAAGAGTTCTTTAATTGTGGATTAAGGTTTATTGAATATAGTACCTACGTTCAAACTAAAATTGGGTTTAAAACAAAACACCAACCTAGAGATCGAGCATGCGATCTTGAATGTTTTCAAAAACGAACACAAGATTAGCAGAACATTAAGTCAATTACTACCAGAGCCCAACATAGGGGGCGACCCCACAATGGAAAACTTTAGTGAATTTAGCCAAAGAATTTTAGCGCTCATTGAAGAAAAGCAGCGGAATAATTAATCCTTCACAGAAGTGCACATGCCTGCTAGCCTAAAGACTCATTCATGGCTAAACTTGACGATATTATTGCGTTCTGTGACACACGTGTAAAACGTGCAAGTATCATTGATTTCCCTGGAGCCAACAACGGCCTAC